>DAOUDX010000215.1:0-7403 GCA_034430835.1 Anaerolineae bacterium | reverse complement strand
GCCGGCGATCGGTCGGAAGGCACCGGGTATGCGCCGCCAGACCAACGATACACCTCGAACACCGGGCGATCGAATCGGTCGTAGCCCGTCTCGACCTTTTGCAGATCCGGGGCGCGCTCCAGGAGCGCGGGCTGCGGTGGATTCTCCAGCAGCAAGAGATACGTCGCATCGACTCCCTCAGGCGGCAGGGGGAGACTCTGCTGCGCGTTGAACCAGTGGATGCCATCGTACCGCTCCGGCGCAAGGAAAGCCAGCGTGGGATGCTGGGCGTACTCGGTGGAGAGGTAGAGGTCATCCATCGGCTCCACGCGCTTGAGATAGTCCGCCACGTAGACCATGGCCACCCGCCGGTCGTCGTCGCTGCGCGTAGCCGCGTGCCAGTCGATCAAGTACTCCTGACAGACTTGAAGGCCCAGCCCTGCGATTAGCACCGCCCCGATGGCGTTACACAGGATGCGCACGGCGCCCAAGACACGCTCCGCATGACGCTCGGCCCAACCGGCGGCAGCGTCCAACGCCAGCGCGGGGAAGAAATAAACCGCCGGCAAAGCGCCGATGGCCCGCTGATAGTAGGGCAATCCCTCCGCCGAGAGTGTCATCGGCAGGAGCATGACGACCAGCCAGAGGAACAGCGTCGCGTAGGCGACCCGTTGCAGTCCCTTGCGCCTGGCAATGAACCAGAGACAGAGACCAAGTCCCGCATAGAAAAGCGCCCCGTCCACAGCCCCGAACACCGGGCGCCCGGCCAGGTTGAAGCGGTAGTTGGGGTCGCCCCACACGGTGAACATGCGCACCGTCTCTTTGACACTCTGCCACAGCCGCGCCTCTGGGTCTCCACCGGAGAATTGTGGTGCAAAGACAGAGATCTGCTCCACGCGGCCATAGAAATCGGACGAGTGCTGGAGAAAATACACCCCCAGCGGCAGAAAGACCGCGATGGCGGCGCCGAACATCAGGAGCAGCGAGCCCCAGCGCCGGGTCACCAGGAGTGGGGCCAGGACGAAGGTGAGAAAGACGACGGCCAGAATGAGAAAGGGGAAAATGCGGGCGGCGGTGTAGGTATACTGGGTCAGGCCGAGGAAGAGGCCAGCGAGGACAAAGGCCCGAGAGGATCGGAGGTCCGAAGGAGTTCGGGCGCGCCAGCCACGGAACAGGAACCAGATCGCGGGCAACTGCACCAGCGGCTGGATCACCGCCCGGTAGCCGTTGCGACTGGCGACGAGGTGCCACAGCGAGGTGGCGAGCAGCGCGGCGCCCAGCAGCCCCACCCGGCGGTTGAACATCGTCCTGCCTACCGCGTAGGTGAGCGCCACCGTGAGCACGCCGATGAAGGCCGACAGCAGCCGCCCGGCCAGCATCCCTTCCCCGAACAGCGCGAAGAACACCGCCTCCAGGTAGACGTACAGCGCCTCGCGGCCTGTGAAGGCGGAGAAGAATACGGGATGATACTTGCCCGCCAGCACGTCCCGCGCCATCAGCCCCTTCGTCGCCTCGTCGGGGTGCCACCCAAAGGGCACCTCGGGCAACAGGTAGACGCGCAGGAAGAAAGCCAGTGCCACCACGAGAACCGGCAGCGCCAGGTGGGTCGTAATTTCAGGGACGGGAGGCTTGTTCCCCCCCGTCCCTGAGCGCTCACCCATAGAGATCTTTTCTGGAATCGTCACAACCGCTCCAGCTTTCGCTTCAGTTCGTCCGGCGTCGCCGCTTCGACGGCAACGTAGGCGACGCCGGGGTAATGCTCGTCAAAGAAGGCCCTCAGATCAGTGGGCCACTCCCTGGGGTTGATGGCGATGACCCGGCGAAAATCGAGGTCGCCGATGCCGGCGTCGTCGGCGCTGCCGCCGATGGTGTAGTGATACCGGTTCCACGTCGCATCGATCACTGCCTGCGCCCAGCGCGCATCGCCACCCTGGGGAAGCAATACGTAAACCCGCTCGTATTGCATGCGCGGCTGTCCGCGCTCCTCCTCCACGGCAGGTCCGTGACCATGAGGGCGTTCGGCACAGTCGAACGTCGCCGTCGCCTCCACGCCGTCGTTGGCATAGAAGGTGACGGCATGCACCCCGACCTCCAACGCGGGATCGGTCACGTACGTCCACGTGTGCCACTCTCCGTCACGTCGGACCACGACCGGACCGGCCGCCAGCGCCGCCCCCGAAGGCTGGACTACCACCAGGTGGACGTTGTTCAGCGCCGTCAGCGATCGTGCCTCGACAGTCACCACGTCCCCTACCTTCGGCTCGGGCGGGTGGGAACTCAGCCGCACCTCCGGCGCGCAATCGAAGGCAGCGGCCGCCTCCACGTCGCCAGCAGCGGAGAACTTGACAATGTGCACACCTGCCTCGCTCGTGGGATCGGTCTCGTGCGTCCAGGTGTGCCACTCCCCGTCGCGCCCGGCCACAACCGGCCCCGTTCCCAGGGCTGCACCCGAAGGCTGAATGACCTCCAAGCTGGCGCTGGCAAGATCTGCCAATGAACGCGCTTCAACGGTCAGCTTGTCCCCCACCTTCAGATTGACCGGACGGTAGGCCAGCCGCACCTCCGGCTTTCCCACCACTTGCCCCGGCTCCAGGACGATTAGCTCCGCGTCGTCCCAGTAGGCGTCGTTATGCTTGAACGGCCACCGGGCCTTGCTGCGCAGGAAAACGGTCACCTGACTCCCCTCGGCCACTGCCTCGACCGGTATCACCTGGGCGTGGGCATTGTAGATGTGCGCGCCTTGCCCCCACACGACGGCAGCGGCGGTGGGGTCCGCGCCGCCGGTGGGATCGATGCCCACGTAGAACGTAAAGTTCTGGATGGCGTCGGTCCAAGGGTCGCCGCTCAGGGCCGGCGCTTCCCCTTCCCGGACGAACGCTGCCTCCTTCCCCACGCCGCACGAGCAGCGGGCGTTATCGTAGCAATCTTCGTGACCCTCGAACTTGTTGTTGCTCCAGGCGTGCGCCCAGGCGGTCAGCCGCAAACGGCAGCCCGGCGCAACCCGAACTCGCTGCAAGAAACCCGCGTCGTGTCCCCGGAAGAATGTGAACAGGAGCATTCCCTTCTGCCCGCTGTGCACGCGGCGCGCATCTCCTTGTTTCCATGCATCTCGCACCTCCGGCTGATCCCACGTGCCCGGTTTGTGATGGAACCACGTCACCCACCCCGGCGGGGTAAAGATGTTGCCCACGTTCTTCTCATAGGGCTCGGCGCCCTCGGGAAAGATGAGGCACCTATGGCTCCTCTCATCGCCCCAGTCGGCCTCGAAGCCGCCGTTCTTCAGCACGTTTTCGGCCACGTTTCACTTCCTCTTCTCACTGCCAGCGCACGTAGGGCCTGTACTTCATCCCCATTGCCTGCCGGAAATCCTCGATCACCAGCCCCTTGCCCCGGATCACCCACTCGTCGATTTGCGGGTAGCGGAACAGCGCCGCGCAAAGGACCTGTTGGCCGCCGCGACGGTTCCACTCGTCCACCCGCTGGTACATCGCCCAGACCCAGCCCTTGTTCTGGTCCACCCAGCCAAAGTCTCCCTCTTCTGTCTTGTACAGGTGGTTCGCTTCCGTGATATAGACTGGCAGGTGCTGCAAGCGTTCAGGGATGGCCTCCATGAACGTCTCGAACATCCGAAAGTGGTAAAACTGCCACGTCAGCGGCGGATGTTCGAATTTCTGATCGCTGACGACCAGCCAGGGATCGGGTCCGTGGGTGTAGGCATGGAGCGCGATGCCGTCCACCGCGTCCAGGGCCTCCAGGATGGTCAGGAAATACTCCCGGCAGTCGCCCATGGCAGCGTTGGTAGGATCGACGGCTCCCATCGTGACGATGGCATCGGGCTGCACGACCTTGATGGCCGCGTAGACGCGGTTGAAGCAGTCGGCATACCGTAGCGCCGTGATCTGCTCCCCTTGCGGATGCTCTCGAGGGTTGTTCATCTCGTTGCCGATGACCCAGGTCTTGCACCCCCGCGAGCGCGCGACCCAGTTGGCGCAGCGCCGGGCAAAGTCGGCGTACCGGTCGCTGCGTGGTATCGTCCCCGCCGTACCGTAGCCATTGTTGAGGCGGACGATGGCCGTGTGGCCATAGTCTGTCACCAACCGTCCATAGTCCTCGCCGCCGCCGTGATCGTTCGGATTCGCCCCGATGCCCTCGGTCCAGGCGAGATACCCCTCGATGCCTTCATCGCGCATCATCGCGGCGATCTCGTGGTTGGTGTCCTGGTGCATGGCAAAGATGTGCGGGAGCGACGCGGCGGGCGTCAATTGACGCCCGTCCGGCCAGATCAGGTAATGCTCGGGATCCACCAGTCCTTGCAGGTAGCCATCGGTCTGCGCGCCCTCTTTCCAGACCGAAAGGTGCAGGTGAGGGCCACCCTCGCCCCGGACGTTGCCCGTCGCCCCAGACGTGCCGATCTCTTGCCCCCCCGTCACGGCCTGCCCCTCGACCACGTCGATCTCGTCCAGGTGGGCGTAGATGGTGCGGCAGGTCGTCTCGCCGAACCGGTGCTCGATCCGCACTTGGTTGCCGTAGGGATACGTGACCGGCTGGTCGGGATGCTCGGTATCGACCTCATAGACCCTGCCGCCGGCACAGGCCAGCACGTCGGCGCCCTGCGGCGCGTGGATATCGACCCCCTCGTGCCCCGGCAACTGCGGCCACTGGCGGTAGATCCACGGGCTGGCCCCAAAGCGCTGATCGATGCGGGCCTCCACGTCGGCAGTGGGCCAGGAGAGTTCGATCGGCTCTTCCTCTCCCTGATGCTCGCCGTAGCGATCGTCCGTCGCCACCCGCCGGTCGAGCAGCCGGGACGCCTCATCGGGCGCGGCCACCGAGATAATATCCAGCCTGGCGTCGGGATAGTTCTGCCGCAGCCAGTCCACGATGTCGCCGGGCCACGCGCCCGGCATGTCGATCACGGTGATGGTGTGGCTGGCGCCGTGGAAGCTGCCCGCGTCGTCGGCGCTTTGCGTCACGGTCACGCGAAAGTGTAGCACATAGTTGCGAATGGCCTCGTACCATTCCCACCCCGCTCCCTGGGGCAGCAGGATGATGTGACTGATATAGTCCGGCATACGACACCTCCCACACCAGATGGTCTACTCGAAACCCAACCCGCGCTCGCGCAGGCTCACGAACCGCTGCTGCCCAACGATCAGGTGGTCGAGGACCTCGATATCGAGCAGCTTGCCCGCCGCCACGAGTTGGCGGGTTACCCCCACGTCTTCGGGTGAGGGACTGGGATCGCCGGAGGGATGGTTGTGGACGACGATGATGGCCGCGCAGTTGCGCTTGACCGCGTCGCGGAACACCTCGCTCACCCGGACGTGCGAGGCATTGAGACTGCCCACATAGATCGTCTCTATCCCCATCAGCCGGTTGCGCGTGTCGAGGTACAGCACCCGAAAGTGCTCCTGTTCCAGGTGAGACATCTCGGCCATCAGGAGCTGCGCCACGTCGGTCGGAGAGCGCACGACAAAGTGATCCTCCGGGGCGACCAGCAACATCCGGCGGCCCAGCTCCAACGCAGCCTTGAGTTGCGCCGTTTTGGCCTTTCCCAGCCCTTTCTCCGCCTCCAGCTCGGCAAAGCTGGCCCGGGCTAGGCCGGGCAAGCCGCTGTATTTGGAAAGCAACCGCGTCGCCATGGCCAGGACGTTCTCGCCGCCTAGCCCTGTGCGCAGGATGATGGCCAGGAGCTCCGCCGTCGAGAGCGCGCCCTCTCCCGCTCGCGCCAACCGCTCGCGCGGGCGCTCATCGACCGGCAGGTCCTTGATCGTCGGGCTGTATTCCGTAGCGTCCTCTCCTTCCGTCACGGGGATAACTATACTACAGGTCGCAGGGGGTTGTCAAATGGGAGATGCGCACGGCCACACGCGGGGAACTACAGGTGCGACGCAGCGCTGTCTGCGACAGCGAGGGAGTGCGTCGCACCTCGCACTTACCCTCACCACCCCCGCTACCGCTGCGGGAGACATCGGGTTGAGTGGACTGAACCCTGCTATGAGTTCGTCAGATGCGGCTACTTGCCTGCAAGGCGTATGTCATGAAAGTAGGTAGCCATAAATGGGATTTCTTTGGCATAGAACTCAACGAACGAAGCATAGCTTGTGGGTTGGAAGATGAATTCGAGAACGACGATCTGTCGAACATCTACTGTCGGCTGCACGCTGTCTTGCGGATGCACTGGATGCCTTAGGTTCAATTGATACTGGTTTGCCTCAACTGCCTCGGCCAACGGAAGAATCTCATCTTCTGAGTGTTTCACCGCTTCCTCAGAAACCGCCGTTACTGCAATGCCGCAGTGCGACCAGACGTATACCTGGTCTGGCCCAGACAGGCCGAGTCGACCGTTCATGTAAACCCTGTCCAGGGTGGTGCCGTATATGCGAGCCATTTTCTCGACCGTGTGAAACTCACCATCGGAGTCGAGTACCCACACATCAATCCAATCCACAATCCCAGCGCCATTGAAAGCTATTGTGTTCCCGTAGCTGCTTCCATCAGCCAGGAAAACGATTGGTGGATAAAGGAAAACCCGTGTGTCCCGTCCCTGCACTGGCTCTCCGAGCGTTTCTATGACATCAGTTGTAGTGGACTGGCCTGGGATGATCCCCTGCCAAGAGACTGGGGTTTCTTGACACGCAATCTCTGGTGGTTCCAGCTTGCTGCCCCCCACTGTGCAGAAAGCACACGAACAAGCACTGAGAAGACAAGCTAGCGAGACGATCACTGCTGGCACAGTTGGGGCCCGAGGAACGCCCGTGGGAGCGGCAGTAGCTTGCATCATCTCATCTCCTATGTGATACCAACTTTGGGGTTCGCATCTGTTTCATCCAGTGCTATCAGCACTCACACCGATCTCGATTGATGGCTACCCAGTACACATAAAGGCGACCTCTCTTAACTGACGGGGCATACTGCCGCGTGTTGTAGTCGTGCAGCCCTATCCCCTGCTCGTTGCACTACCCGGTGTAGCCATAGTCGGTTGTCAGGGCGCCCTCCTCGCAGCGGGTGGTTGCCCTGCCGCGCGCCTTGGCCGTAGGGAATAGTATGGCAGATATTTGCGCTCGGCGCAAGTATCTGGTTGGCAAAAGCCGAAGCGGCTTTTGCACGCACGCGCGCCACCAGCGCGCCAGCCGCGTCGGCCATCAGGCTGGTGGAGCCTGGAACCTGTCCCTCACCCTGTCAAGTCAAAAGATAATCGCACCAAGAGGCACTTGTTCCGTCAAATGATAATGACACCGGGATGTCCATCTCCTTTCTTTGGTTTTGAATCTCGGACGGCGAATCGTCGCAGCCTGGCCCATGCAGGCTAGTCTTCTTTGTGAATGGTTGTGCGATTAAATGCAAGGTTTAGCAGTTCATCATCGCCTTTCGGCTGATTCTTGGCCAGTGTCAGGTGTACATTCTCGGTGATACCGGGAACA
>DAOUDX010000214.1:0-10967 GCA_034430835.1 Anaerolineae bacterium | reverse complement strand
GCAAGGCTGTCAGCAGTCCGGTAATAAGATTCGCCGTATTCTCTGGCATCTGAGCCTCCTGAGTTTGTATTCCATCAGAAGGCTATCATAACCATTATGCCCCCAAAGTTAACCTTAACTTAATGACATTGACTACTGACCACCTTCGAGGCCTCAGTGACCTATGCCTAGGCTGCGCAGGGTATCGGGGCAAGAGGCCATTCGCGCTTTGGAGAAGCTGGGCTTTGGGCAGATACGGCAGCGCGGCAGCCACGTGGTGCTCAAGAAGCAAACGCCGGAGGGTGACGTTGGCTGTGTGGTGCCTTTGCATCGCGAGCTGGCGATTGGTACGCTGCGGGGCATTCTGAGGCAGGCCGGAGTGACGCCTGAGGAGTTTATGGAACAGTTATAGCTAACCTGCGTGAGTAGATCCAAGCGCCCAGCCCTGTTGGGTTTCCTCCGAATACCAGCGGTAGCCCAACGGGGCTTTCGTGTGCACACCCACTTTGGCCCGTCGCCGCTGAGAACAAGATAGAGGTCAGGACCAAAGCGCTGGATTCCATTGTCTGCCCCATCTGCCCTGGCCAGACGATCAAGCCAGGCAACACCGTTTCGCGTAGGCTAGTCCTCGCTTTCGAGTATGATGCATCCCAAATTGTCCAATTGCTGGGGTCTGAAATGACTACGCGAAATCAGGACTCACCAACACGTTTCTGACCTGGACACCGATTCCATCCCACATTGAATCAAGGTGGCAAGATCCATTTCGATTGAAGCTGGTTTGCGCGGCATGTCGAACCGTGCTACAATCTCTGCCAGCTTTGTTCAGATCGGGGAAAAAGCGCCTTCGTCCCCTGCTGCAAGCATCATTGCTTCCAGTTATACTGGAGCGGAAGAAACACTCGGAGGTAGATTATGCTTTGTCCATTCTGCCTTGCAGACGACCAGTTCACACTGGAGGAAGGCTACTTCTGCCCCGGCTGCAACGAGCAGGTGCCTGCCATGTATGTGCGGGGCTACGACAGGTACCCGCCACTCGTCGTCAGCGCAGTTGGTCTCCGCGGACACGGCAAGACCGTCTACTTCGCAAGCCTCTTCTACGTACTGAAAGAATCCTCTCTGCCTGCCCTCTGGCAGCCGGATTTCTTCGCCCTGAGCTTGAGCGATCGAGACCTCGAGACGGTTCACAACAATGCCAGGATGCTTAAAGACGGCAAACTACCTGGCTCCACACCGATGAACTTTCCCCGCCCCACTATGCTCCGTGTGGCTGGCATTCCTATGTGGCAAGAGCAGCGCAATTGCACCTTGGTCTTCTATGATACCAGCGGAGAGGCTTTTGAAAGAGCGAGTGAACTGGTCAAGTATGCCCGCTTCGCACAGAAGGCGGAGATGGTTATGCTGTTGATCAGCCTACCCGACATGCAGGATCCACCCCACGAGATGCGGACACTGCTCAACACCTACGTCATAGGCATAGAAGACCTGGGAGGCAACACACGGGGTCAGGATTTGATGGTCGTCTACACCAAGGCCGACGAAATAGTGGATCACCTATCAGCACCCCCTTGGAGCGACGCGCGAACTTATCTCGCCAATGGCTCGGTGAGCAGCCTGGCGAATGTGAGAGGATATCAGCATCGAATGTACGAGATATCCAATCTACTGTACGACTTTACACGCCAAGAACTCGGGGCAGATGAGTTCATGAACTCGGCACAGATGAATTTTCGGAGAGTGGGGTTCTCCATTGTCTCCGCCCTGGGGTCTGCGCCGGAGAACGGACAAATGCCTGTGGAGGTCAATCCCCTCCGAGTCCTCGATCCGACGATATGGATGATAGCCATGGCACCATCCCTATCAAGGCGGCGTTTGCAGTGGATGGAGCATTTGGATTGGATGTCTTTCGCGTTCCTGGGCGGCACGGTCTACGGCACAGTGGGCGGAATCCTGGGAGGTCTCATGGGGGGGCAGCAGGGCGCAGAGATATGGGCGCTGGCACTCGGCGTGTTCTTTGGCCTGGTGGGCGGGTTCTCAGGCGGCCAAATCGCCAAAAACTGGAAGGTCCTGTTCAAACCAAGACAGTGGACCTTGGCGCAGGGAGCGGTTCTGCCAGGATCTGCGGGGATAGGCAGTGTGATTGGAGGAATCGTTGGATTCCTGGTGGTGCTTCTCGCCAAAGGCTAGCACTCCTGTGAACTGGAATAAATGCTGCCCATGCTTTGGCGGGATACTCGGTGCGCAGCAGGGGGAAAAGGCCCGGTGATAGCCGAGGTATCAGCCTGGCAGCAACTCTATGCCAGTGTGGAGCGGGAGCAGTCACCGCACGATCGAGAAGGTTTCCAGACGCTCTTCTACAGCAAATCTGGCTTGACAGAGTCCGAGGTGAGGGAAATGGAGGCGCGTTTGGTCTATTTCCCTTCAGGCATAGAGGCTGTGAAGCATCTCTTCTCTACGCTCTCCACAGGCAAGATCATGGTGGCACAGATCGTCCGCTTGACCGAGCCGGACCGCCTGGGTCGAAGAGGGCGCTACCTGGCCCATAGCTTGGTTTTCGAGCCAGAGACGTTCAAGCGCATCGAATCCGATCCCTTTCTGGTGTTCCGCCAATTTCGGTTCATCACCACCGTCTCGGCAGCTCTGGGAGCAGGTGATTGGCGGACGGGCGATGTTCCCCCTGCTTCCGTTGAGGTTACACAAGCGCCAACGTACGGAATTGAGACAGCCAAGACCTGGCCCCTACAAGGTTTGAAGGATCTCGCTCTGTTGGCTCTGAGAGCCGATCGACTGGCCAGCGGTCGATTGGCCGTTGCTTTCATAGGGGAACCCACACAGGTCGAGAGCGCGTTGGAGGCCGCCTTCTTCGCCGTGCCCAGCGCCATCCGTCCACACTGCAGTTTCGACACCTACTTCCACGGCTGCAACCTGGTGGACACCTACTACTGGGCTCTTGGGCTTCTGAAATCACCCAGCAACCGCCGCCTCATTACAGTGAACACCCAGTCCCAACGCCTGGACGGAGTCGCGGCGAGTCAGCCAGAGACGGCCTACGAGCGCTGGGCCATGGCGCTTATCGAGAGACAGCAATTAGAGACCATTAGCCGCTATCGAGACCACGCTTTTACCATATGCGAGTGGCTGGAGGGCAGAACTCGCCCTGACTCATTGATCGACACGACACCATCCGAGGTGGCTGACTCGATTTTCGAAGTCAACCACAGACTGGTACCGGAATTGCTCCGTAGGGAATTGGAGAAGGCATTGCCGGCCGTTCTGACAAGCCGCGTCTCTCAATACCTCGGCTCTCACGCAAAGCCGACCGATCTCTTTGACCGATTGCGAGAGGGATTCTCGTTGCCCAAGCTCACAGAAACGCTGTATCTGGCCTACGAGTCACAGGGGGCTCGCGCTCCGCGGCATGAGGAAATCCAGGCCATCGACTGGCTTCTACAGCGGGTCGATCACGCCTCCCTACGTTTGCTCTATGCCTGCTGGACAGGCCAGCGGGATGAACTATATCGCGAGCTTCAACTCCTCAACAAGGACGAATACTACAAGTTCGTGCAGACCGCACTCCGCTCCAGAATCGTGGAGCCCTGGACGCTGCCCGTTCCAGGTAGAGGAGACACATTTCTGGATCTCTATCTGGCGACTGGTGGTCCCGGGGAATACGAGTTAGCCGCACTCGTGCGAGCCTTGCTGAGGGCCAGGGAAACGAGCTGCCTTTCGCGGTTGACACCCTATGTCAAGATGCAGCCAGAGCAGGAACTGCGTGCCCTGGAAGAGATTGTCGCCGGACAACCCGAAACACCTGGGCCGTTCCAGCGAGCGGTCGGCGATGCGGTCGCGGCCCTACCGCCCAGAAGAAAGGGCTTCGTGTCTCGGCTGCTGGACCTCTAGACTGTTCCGATGACAACTCCCGCGGATTCCACTACCGGCCACTTTTCAAAATTTGACTGGACTTGTGGCCTGGTGGAATTGTAACGAGCGTCCCGAGCTTGTCGAAGGACGCTCGCGGAAGCCCCTTCGACAGGGCCTTCGGCTGAGCTCAGTCGAAGCCCTCAGGGTGCTTCCGCTCGCTTGTTTGAAAAAACGTCCGGTAGCAAACTGCGGATGAGGCTATGCGGAGTCATCCAGTTGACGAAGCGGAGCGCTGGCGCAAAGCGCCGTTGACAACCAGCCAAAAGCAGGTATACTTCAGATCGCAAGAACGATTCTTCTTCCAGTCAAGCGGAGGCAACAGGGATGATAGACAACGCAGGGTCCAGGTGTTTTGCGAGGTATGCATCCCTGCTTTGGTAATGCTTTGCTCAATCGATAGCACAAACCGTGGGTGCCTGCCCACGGCTTTTTGTTTTCCGCTTTTGGAAGGAGTCATTGATGCTACAGCTTTCAAACATCTGCAAACGATACGGCGATACGACCGTTTTGGGGAACGTGTCCTTCGTCGTCAATCCAGGCGACCGTCTGGGGCTGGTCGGCCCCAACGGCTGCGGAAAGACGACCCTCCTACGCATCATCGCCGGGGAAGAACGGCCCGATGGAGGCTCCGTGCGATTCAGCCCGCCCGAGCTTCGAGTAGGCTATCTCCGGCAGGGCCAACGCCACGCCGAAACGGATACACTGGCTGGCTTCCTGCACCTCGACGACAGGGCGCTGGAAGCAGCGGCGGCGCGGGTAGAGCAACTCGCCTCGGCACTGGCGACGGCCAAAGGCGCACAGCAAACTCGCTTAGCAGAAGCCTACGACGAAGCGCTGGCAGAATTGGAGGCGCTGACGAAGAGGCAAACGCCGCTACACGAAGCGCAGGCCGTGCTGGCCGGACTGGGACTAAGCCACGTACCACTAGATACCCCCACCGCTGCCCTCAGCGGCGGGCAGAAGACCCGGCTGGGATTGACGCGAGTACTGCTGGACAATCCCCAACTCCTGCTGCTGGACGAGCCTACCAATCACCTCGACATCGAGGCGCTGGAGTGGCTGGAGGCATGGCTCCGGTCATATCGCGGCGCAGTGCTGCTGGTCTCCCACGATCGGATGCTCCTGGAGCGCACCGTGGGCACCATCATCGAGCTTAACCCCGAGAGTCACACCGTCGCAGTCTATCCCGGCAGCTTTGAGAGCTATGTCGAGGCCAAGGTGCGGGAACGGGAGAAGCAATGGTCTGCCTACAAGGAACAGCAGGAATACATCGCGCGGCTGCAGGCAAGCATTGGGCAACTCTCCACCTATGCCAGCTCCATCGAGCGCGGAACCGTCGATTTCAGCATCCGCAAGATCGCCAAGGGCATCGCCCGCCAGGCTGTCATCCAGCGGCGCCGACTGGAGCGAGAACTGGAGCAAGAGCGGGTGGAGAAACCCACTCGCTCCTGGCAGATGAGGCTGGCCTTCGAGAACACACCGGAGAGTGGGCGCGACGTGTTGGTTCTCAAAGACATCACTATCGGCTACGAGGGGACGCCGCTGGTGCAAGGGATCGACCAGGTACTGCGGGCGGGGGAACGGGTCGCGATGATCGGACCCAACGGCACAGGGAAGACAACATTGCTGCGCGTCATCGCCGGCGACCTTGCACCGCTCAGCGGGGAAGTGCGGCTGGGCGCTGGCGTCAAGCTGGGGTACTATGCCCAAGAACAAGAAACGCTTGAACCTGAGAGCACACCCTTCGAAACCATCACCTGCGTGGCTGCCATGTCAGAGACCGACACCCGCGCGTTTCTGCACTACTTTCTCTTTACTGGCGACGAGGTCTTTTTGCCGATCAAGGCGCTCAGCTACGGGGAGCGAGCGCGGCTGGTGCTGGCCCGTCTGGTGGCGACCGGCTGCAATTTCCTGCTGCTGGACGAGCCGATCAACCACCTCGATATTCCCAGTCGGGCCAAGTTCGAGCAAACGATGCAGACGTTCAAAGGCACGGTGCTGGCTGTGGTGCACGACCGCTATTTCATCCAGGGGTTCGCCACCCGCATCTGGGCCATCGGCGACGGAGCCCTCCGCAGCTATGTCGATCTGGATCAGGCGCAGCGAGCGCGTGCGGGGATTGGCGCTTAACGCATGTTCCATGTATAATCTCCGATGAAGCACCCTATCACATATTAGCAGGAGGGCTGAAATGCGCAACCATGTATTGACGCTTATCGGCGTTGCTATCCTTCTCGCCGGCCTGATATCCCTGATCGGCGCCATCTTTGACGTAGACACCGGCCGCTTCGTGTGCCCCACCCTGGTGATCCTCCTAGGCGTGGGACTTTTGCTGCGCCCAAGGATGCTGCCCGCCAGCACAGCGTTCGACGTGAGGCTGCTGGGCGACATCCGCCGCCGGGGTGCGTGGCAGGTTGCTGACGAGGAACTATGGGCCCTGGTGGGAGACGTCAGGCTGGACCTGACAGAGACCGAGGTCCCCGCAGGCGAGACGACGATCCGGGTGTTCGGGATCGTGGGCGACGTGGTGGTGACGGTGCCAGAGGGTGTAGGGATCTCGATATCGTCCACCTGCGTCGCCACCGAGGCCAAGATATTCGATCAGAGATACAACCGAGTTTTCGCTCCCCTTACCTTCACCAGCGACGGCTACGACTCAGCCGAGCGCAAGCTGCACTTGGAAGTATTTCGCATCGTGGCAAGCGTCAAGGTCAGGCGGGTGAGCCAGGAATCTGCGTGAACGAGAACAGCCCGGCCATTCAAACCTGGAACCTGACACGCCGCTACGGCGATCTGATCGCCGTGGATCGCCTCAATCTGAGCGTGGTGCGGGGCGTCATCTTTGGTTTCCTTGGCCCCAACGGCGCAGGCAAATCCACCACCATCAACATGCTCACCAGCCTGCTGCCGCCCACCGCGGGCACGGCGACCGTGGCAGGCTTCGATATTCAGAAGGAACCGCTCGAAGTCAAGCGTCGCATCGGCGTGATGCCAGAGGGATTCGCACTTTACGAGCGGCTGACCGTCACGGAGCACGCCGAGCTGGTGGGGCGGCTGCACAGGCTCAGCCAGGCCGAGATCAAGCAGCGCATCCCGCCCCTGCTGGACCTGCTGGAACTGGAAGACAGCGCTGACAAAATGATCCTCGACTACTCCCACGGCATGCGCAAGAAGACGGCGCTGGTGTGCGCGCTGATCCACGCCCCCGAAATCCTGTTCCTCGACGAGCCATTCGAGGGCATCGACCCCATCGCCACCAGAGCCATCAAAGAGGTGCTGCGCGACATGGTGAACCGACGCGGCACGACGGTCTTTTTCTCCACGCACGTGATGGAGTTGGCCGAGCGCTTTTGCGACCGCGTAGGCATCATCAACAAGGGTCAACTGGCGGGCGTGGGCAGCATCCCCGAGCTGCGCCGGCGCGCCGACCTCCCGGACGACGCGCCGCTTGAGGACGTGTTCATCCGCACCGTGGGCGCGGAGGTGGAGGACGAGGGGCTGTTGAGCTGGCTCACAGGAAGGGAATAGTTGAGCGCACGAGAAAACGGCAGTGATACAAAACAGTCGCCCAGTAGAAAAGCTCATCCAAACAGCAACATGCCTGATGACCATGACCGTTCTGAGCGCTTGCGGACATCAAGTCAGTCCCACCGCCACGCCTACCACCCCGCCAACTGAAATCGCTGGCGAAGAGAGTGTATCAGAGTCATATCTCACTGCGACAGCGACTACTGAGCCAGTGCCAATGTTGGCAGGAATAGTATTCTCACACAATGAAAGTCTATGGCAGATCAATCGAAAAGGCGAACCAACCAAGGTGCTTGATAGTTTTCCAGACTTCTATTACTATCCCCAGGTATCGTGGGATAGCAAGCGAATCATCTTCGAGCAAGAAGAACAAGTGTGGGTGGTCGATCTCGCTACCGGAGAACGAAAGAGCATCACTGATGATTCTCGCTCTCTCTGCTGTTTTGGATGGGTGCAAGGACAGTCTGATGTTGCTTACTACGCTTTCGAGCAATCAGACTCCCGTGACTTTGAATACTACCCAGTCACAATGACCGTGGTGCATTTTATTGACAATGATTTGGAGATACTGGAAGAGAAGCAGTTCGCTGGAGTAAGCCGTTTTACCTCCGTAGCCCTTGGCGGATACATGTCAGCCTATCACAATAACGATGGAGCCTGGATAGTCCAAGGAGACCAAGATGCTGAACCCTTCAACGCCGAAGACTATGGATTGATGGTTCCACCCTGCGCAACTCTAACCAATCCGGCGTGGTCACCAGATGGCGAATATATCGCTTGGGCTATCAGTAGCCTCTTTGATGACGAATATCAAACCAGAGTGGTTGTCTTCGATCTCGCCAACAAGACATCAAGCCAGATCCATGAATATCGTGCGATAGAGGGGTTACAATCCATACGGTGGCTCAGACCTAGAATAGAATGGAGTCCGAACGGCAAATGGCTAGCGTTTGACGCTGGCGATGCAGCGTTTAGTGATAACGGCGGCGTTTGGATTTTCAGTTTGGACGGTACGCAGAGGTATCATACTGGAAGTCAGGAGATAATAGGCTGGAGTTGGAACAGCAAGTATCTCTGCCATAGACTCAAAGACTATGGCCGTTGCGTTGATGTTCTGAGCTGGCAAGAACATAGACTCACGCCGCTCCCTTTTGACAGTTGGGGATTCATCGGGTGGACAGTCCCCATCGAGGGGAAGTAGTATGCTTCTGTGCACCCGTCCATGAATCAGAATTCCAAACATGTGGACTGAACTCAAGACCCTCCTCTGGCTGCAATGGAAGCTGACGCGCTCCATGTTCCGCAGCCGCCGCAAAAGCGACGTGATGCGCATCGTGGGATTGCTGCTGCGCATCCTCTCGCTCCTATTCACCTTGCCGATGTTCGTCGTCATGGGCGTCGGCGTGGCGGTGGGGCTGATCCTGCTCTCACCCCGCGCCGCCTACGAGGTGGTGATTATCCTCAACACGGGCCTGTTCTTCATCTGGCTGTTGATGCCCAGTTCGGCCAGCTCGCAGATGGTCGAGCGCTTCGAGATGTCACGCCTCTTCCCCCATCCGATCAGCTTTCGCAGCATCGTCGTAGGCAGCACGTTGATGGGAACACTGACCATGACGGGCATGTGGACCATCCCGCTCCTCGCCGGAGAGGTCGTCGGGCTGGCATACCATCAGCCCCTGGCCTTGCCGATGATCGTCGTCGGCGCGCTGCCCGCCTTCGCCGTGCTCGCGCTGGCCGGCCGCATCATGGACGACGTGTTCGACTTGGTGGCCGGCGACCGCCGGCTGCGTGCACTGGCGATCACGCTGTTCTCCCTCCCCTTCATGTTGTGCTGGCTCGCGCAGTACGCCGCCCAGAACCTCGACTTGTCCAACACACCGATACAGCCCCTGGTGAGCCAACTGGAGAAGGCAGGCGGTCCCAGCGAATTCCTGGAGATGCTGAATCTATCGCGCTTTCTGATGTGGCTGCCGCCCGCCTGGCCCGTCGCCGGAATGGGGCTGGCGGCGCGCGGCGAGTGGGGGCTGGCAATCCTGTTCCTGGGGCTCTCCGTAGGGGGCGTTGCCCTGCTGCTTCTGGGCCACGCCAGGATCACACGCCGCCTGATGGAGGGGGCCGCACTGAGCATCGGCGTGGAGCGCGTGCGCAGCCGCGAGTGGCGCGTGCGCCTGCCCGGCCCACCGGCCTTCTGGGCGCTCTTCAAAAAAGACTGGCTCTACCTGTGGCGCAGCCCAGTGCCAAGACGATTGATCTTTTCCTCGCTGATCATGACCGTGGCCATGGTGCTGCCTATGCGAAACATAGGCCAGAGCGATGCCCCGTCCGTGGTGCGTGGTGCGCTGCCCATCCTGATCGGTGCTTCCGCCATCACCATGGCAAGCATGGCAATCAACATGGGCCTGGCCTCCAACTACTTTGGCGTCATAGACCGAGAAGGGTTCACGACACTGGCTCTTTCCCCCACGGACCGGCGGTACACGCTTCTTTCGGCCAACCTGGCCGCCCTGCTCTACACCAGTGTGCAGGTACTGGTGATCTCGCTGGCGTTTTCAATCCTTGGCGGGCGCTGGGAGATCCTGCCGCTGGGCGTTTACCTGGGGGTCTGCCTGCAGATCGGCGGCCTGCCGGCTTACACGCTGGCCGCCATCGCCGGCCCATATCGCACCCAACTCAAGTTCACCAGAGGCACCCATCAACGCGGCAATCTGTGGGGCATACTGGCCTGGGTCATCTCCGCCCCGCTTGTATTGACCACGCTGCTCCCCTACGTCATCTGGAAACCCCTGCTGATGATCACCCTGCCTCTGGGGATCGCCTTCGTGCTTGGGATCTATGCTCTGACTCTCAAGCCGCTGGCGCGATTGCTTCAGCGCCGGGAACACGCGATCCTGGAAGCCATCACCACCCAAGAGTAGGCCACGCGGTCCAGACTGACAAAACGAAACGCCGGGCCCTGGCCCGGCGTCCGAACGCACGGCGTCACACCGCCACGCGACACAACACAATCCGTCACGCGTGAGAAAAACTAGGTGTACAGCGAGCTATTCCCCTCCCTCCTCCCGCACCATCTGCCCCAACATGCCCGGGTTGACCACCAACGTCACCGCACCGCAAACCGCGCAGGCCCGGGCCGCCGTCGGCAACTCTTTGCGGTACCGGCCAAAAAGCGATCGGTCGTGGATGAAACGGGCTGGCACGAAACGGGTGCGACTGTCGGCCCACATCGTTCCGCCGATGATGATGCCGCTCACCAACTCACCCCCACAGCTCGGACAGAGTTGCTCGCTCAACGCATGCCTCCTCCTGGAGAGATCACTGTTGGGATCCAGGTCCCCTCAGTGTCAAGACCGTCACCTCTGGGCGGCAGTTGAGACGCACCGTGTGACTTTCTGCACACGCCCTATTATACGCCACGCCACAGCAATCCGCAATTCCGGCCGGCGCCACACCGCACATTTTACGTTTTGCGTCTTACGTGGTATACTGCGCGCCTGAAACGAGCCAATGCGATTTAACCATCTCTCCCTTCAAGGCTACAA
>DAOUDX010000213.1:0-10870 GCA_034430835.1 Anaerolineae bacterium | reverse complement strand
TCGACCTCATCTTCCGGCATCAACATCACACCGCGTGGCTTCCGACCTCGCATGGGCATCCTCCCGTGATTGGTATGGACGGATTCTATCACAGAAGTCAATTTCTTGCCAAATTTCAGCTACAGTCCACTAGGAGGTTCAACAATGTCTGGAAAGCAGAAGACGATATTGCTGGTACTTGGTCTGATGATACTTTGTAGCTTGATCGCCCTGGCTGTGGCGGTTGGCTATTCCTTCTGGCCGCAGTTGGCGCAACAGCAGCAATCGGCACAGGCGCAGCCCACCGTGCTCATCATCTCGCCCCAGGCGGGAGAGCAGGTGACGGTGGGGCAAGTGGTGATGATCCACGCCACCGCCAGTGGAGCGCCCAAGATCGCGCGCATTGAGCTGTGGATCGATGGTCAGTTGCACGCGGCGCAGGATAGCTCGTTGCCCGATGGTACCTCGCCGTTCCCGTTGATAGCCCCCTGGCAGCCTGCCAATCCTGGGACGCACACGCTGATCGCGCGGGCCTTTGATGCCCAAGGCGAGCGTGGGCAGGCCGTCGTCGAGGTGGAGGCCACCTCAGAGGGTGACCGGGATGCGGATGGCGTGGCGGACGATCTCGACGCCTGCCCCGACGAGCCGGGCGTGCCCTCCGCCGAGGGCTGTCCCGATCGGGATGGGGATGGGATCGCGGATGGTGCGGATGGCTGCCCCGACACACCGGGCATGGGCGCAGGCTCCGGCTGCCCGGTGCCCAGCGACGGTGACCGCGACGGCGACGGCATCCCGGATGCAGATGATGCCTGCCCCGACACGCCGGGCGTGCCGATGGATGGCTGCCCGCTGGCCGGAGACCGGGACGAGGATGGGATCCTGGATGGGGAAGATGCCTGCCCTGACGAGGCCGGGTCTCCCGCAACCGAAGGCTGCCCCGACCGCGATGGCGACACGACCCCTGACGCTGAGGATGCCTGCCCCGACGAGCCGGGCCCACCGGAAAGCGGCTGCCCCGCACCCGCCGACGGCGACCGGGATGGCGATGGCTTCCCCGATAGCGAGGACATGTGCCCCGACGAGCCGGGCGTGCCGGCGACCTGGGGCTGCCCTGACCGGGATGGCGACGGCGTGCGCGATAGCGAGGACGAGTGTCCCGACGAACCCGGCCCGCCCGAGAACCATGGCTGCCCGGTTCCTGAAGGCGGCCCTGGCGGCGGTGGGCCCCCCGGTGGCGGTGATGACACCGACTCCGATGGCGACGGTATCCCCGATGCTGAGGATAGCTGCCCCGGCGCGCCGGGCCTGCCCGAGCACGAGGGCTGTCCCGACCGCGATGGTGACTCGGTGCCCGACTATCGGGACATGTGCCCCGACGAGCCTGGTCCACCGGAGAGCCTCGGCTGCCCCGAGGGCACTGCCGACAGAGATGGCGATGGCGTGCCAGATGATGCCGATCCTTGCCCCGACGAGGCCGGGCGGCCCGAGGACGGCGGCTGTCCGCCGCCGGAGGCCGATCCGGTGGAACCGGGGCTTCCCCCGCCAGATGACATGGAGGTTGAATGGCCGGGCTCCGTTGGGGAGTTGCCGATCTCTGTCGAGTTCCAGGCCCTGAGCTTTCAGGTGAGCCACGACTATGACGGTGTCTACTGCTACCCCAGCCTGAACGAGGGTCCCGTGGAGCGGTACAGCTTTGAACCGCTGGGCGGGCAGCAGTGGGACATCGCTGCGGATCTGGGCAGCCGGACGCTCGTCACGGGCCTGAGCCAGCCCATCGAGGTGCTGGTGGAGTGCGGCGCCGACAATGTTTACTTTGGAGATGGGGAGGGATGGGGTACCTACTGGGGTATCGGCTCCATCGATATGAGTCATCCCTCCGCTGACTGGGACGGCCACGTGATCACCGTCAGGTCCGAAGGTGGGGACGATGGGCGCTGGTTCGAGGTGCAGTACCGCCTCTGCTCCGGGTCGTGCGAGGATGCGGCCTTCCCGGCGCCGCTGGTGCTGCTGAGCCATGGGCGCGACGACTTGCTGATCTGGCAATGGAACGGGAACTTGAGGCTGCTTGCATACTATGACGTGTACATGGACGGCAACCGTATCTTGAGGATGGTGGGCAATGATGCCGTCTCGTGGATGTCTGTTGCCGGGCGCGCGCCCCTTTGCGGCGGGCGGCACGAGTTCTACGTGGTCGCCGTCGGCGAGGACGGCCGCGAGTCGCCGCACAGCAACGTGGTGGTGTGGGAGGCTGACCCCTGTCCGCGCGTCGTGCGCGTCACCTTCGACCGGATATTGACCTACGACACGGGCGATCAGGAGCATAGCTGCCTGGGGCCTATCTTTGGCAGCTTTTGGGTGCAGGGCAGCGAGTTCCAATCCCTCAGATTCGAGGGGGACGACTACCCCGACGGCTTCAGGCTGTGCCCCCATAGCCGCTACGACATCCAGGAGATGTTCGACACGATCTGGTGGTGGGGTTCAGGCATGGGCGGCCGATCGAGTCCGTACTGGGCCCCAGACTCCAACTCGGTCACCGTCGAGCTGGGGCCCGACGACGACTTCACCCTCGGTGGGGTGATCTACGAGTGGGACCGGGAGGGACTTCAGCCGGTTTACCGCGAGGCCTTCAATCATTCCCGTCCTCCCGCGCCCGGCAGCGCGGTGCGGCCAGGCCGGTATGCGCTGCAGCAGGGGCAGATCCGGCTCGAGTTCGTGATCGACGTGCTGGTCGGCCCGGAGGTCGGCCCGGAGCCCGACCTGACCATCACCAACGTGGACAAGGCCGGAGACCAACTGCGCGTCCACGTCTTTAACAACGCCTCCGACATGCCCGCGCCGGCCGACGTCACCGTGCACTGGGTGCGCGTGGGGTCCAGCGAGATCGTCGGTACCCGTACTTGGGAGAACGTGCAGATCCCCTCCGGCGGCAGTCGCACCCTGCAGAGCGGGGAACCGGTGGACGAGATCGGAGGGATGCTGTTCGTCCTCGATCCCAGCGAGCAGATCCCCGACGGCAACCGGGGCAACAATACCTTCGAGACGCCGCTCACGATGCGGGTCGAGTTCCTGGAGGTTTGGGGGGGCCACTGCAGTGAGACCGGTTGCAGCATCTTTGACTGTGACAGCGAGTGGGAGTTCAAGTTCTGGGCAGGCTATGGCCCTTCCGAAAGCGACATTTCGTGGGTCGCCTACCACGTGCGGTTCCCACCCAGCGGAAAGCTCGTGGCGTGCTCCAGCCGTGCGTGTGAGGGACACGCGAGTTCCGATGAGGACTGGATCATGGAGGGCGACGCGCGATACACCTTCGAGTTCGAGATGCCGGCCGCCCAGAACCTGTACGTCTTGGCGACGGGAACCGAGCTCGACGTGTGGACGAGCGACGATCCGTTTGCCTCTCCTATCTATCAATATGCACCGCGCGATAACTGGGGGGCGAGGGCCGATCCGTATACGGGCTCGCTCGAGGCAGGGTCCTCCTGCAATGATGCGTTTTGCCAGGAGTGCCATTCCAGCGAAGTGTGGGCTCGGTGGCGCATCACAAAGGTGGAATGAGAGTCGATCTTGGGAGGCTGTGCGGGCGGCTTGGCTGCCTGCACAGCCTCCTGTTTCGGCGTCCGTTTGCATTCGCGAGGAGGTTCGACATGAAACGCTTGCTTCTAGTTTCTTGCGTTCTGCTGGCACTTCTGGTGCTGCCGGCTCCTATCTCTGCCCAAACCACTCGCATCATCTTCCTGCACCACTCCTGCGGCGAGAACCTGATCAACGAGGGCAGCGTGCGGGAGGGGCTCTCGGCGCTGGGCGCGGATGCAGAGCATCCGTACGAGTTCTACGACCACGGCTACAACGATGAAGGGCTGCGAGATGCCGATGGCGCGTACACGGGCAGAAATTTCGACGTGCCGGACGATAACACCGACCCCGATGGCATCGCCGTTATCTTTTCCCAGCCGCTCCACGACCCGCCCGACAACACCTTCAGCCACCTGATGCAGTACGACGTGATCGCCTTCAAGTCCTGCTACCCCACCAGCAACATCGGCAGTGACGAACAGTTGGACGAGTACAAGGGCTACTACCTCACCGCGCGCAATCGGATGGATCAGTACCCGGACAAGGTATTCATCGTCGTCACCCAGCCGCCGCAGGTGCCCGGCAACAGCGACGCGGATGAGGCGCGGCGGGCGCGGGCGCTCGCCGACTGGCTGGCCTCCGACGACTTCCTGGGCGGCCACCCCAACGTGTTTGCCTTTGACTTTTTTGGCCTGCTGGCGGGGCCCGATAACTTCCTCCGGCCCGAGTACCGCTACGACGATTACGAGGGGCATCCCAACGCGCGCGCCAACCGCGAGATCGGCCCGCTGTTCGTGGACTTCATTGACGAGGCGATCCGCAGCTACGCAGGCGGCGGGCCTCGCCCTGAGCCTGTCGAAGGACCTCGCCCTGAGCCTATCGACGAGCCGGAGCCTCTTGCGACGGCGTCGTCCGAGGAGCCGCCGTCCGCGGCAGGCGCGCTCGACGACTTTGAGTCTGGCATTGATGCCTGGTATGTGGATATCGGGGAGGGGGCGACGGTTGAGTGCGACACGGACACTGAGTCGGCCCACGGCGGGGCGGCGTCCCTGCGCATGCGGTACGAGGTCCCCTCCGGCGGGTGGGGCGGCTGCGGCCGTTCGTTCGACGCGCGTCAGGACTGGAGCGGCGCGGATGGCCTCTCCCTGTGGCTGCGCTCCGACGGAGAAGGCCGGTGGATCACGCTGGTGGTATTCGCCGGCGATCCCGAAGAGCCGACGCCCTTCGAGGTAGGTTTCGAGACTGTGGAAAGCTGGGAGCAGGTCGCATTCCTGTGGGTCGACTTTGTCAAGGCGGAGTGGGTGGGTGATGCAGGACTGCCCGCCTTCGACCCGGCGCAGGTGGTGAGCTACGCGCTCTACTTTGGCGAGGGGGATGCGGGCACGCTGTGGCTGGACGATGTGGCCTTCGTCGCCGGCGAGGAGCCGCCGCCCGTGATCGCCCCGGCCCCGACGGGCGAGCCTGCTGCGCCTGCAGAGGAGCTGGGTGAGGATGACCAATCGGGCGGTCTATGCGGTGGTGCGATGGCGCTGCCGCTGGGCGTGCTGGGTGTCTTTCTGATCACCCACCGCCGACGCAGGTAGAAGCGTGGGCGAAGAAAGTAGCGCCGATTGCCAATCAGCTCTACCACGGGTATAATCCCCCCTGTTATGGTCGATCAATCATCGCGTCCCGACGGCCGCCGACATGACGAACTCCGCCCGGTCAAATTCACCCTGGATTATGTCGAGTACCCCGAAGGCTCGGTGCTGATCGAGCTGGGGCGCACCCGCGTGCTGTGCAACGCCAGCATTCAAGAGGGTGTC
Organism: Anaerolineae bacterium; assembly: GCA_034430835.1. GTDB lineage: Bacteria > Chloroflexota > Anaerolineae > B4-G1 > B4-G1 > JAFGED01. Next base: position 5,516 of record DAOUDX010000213.1, on the reverse strand, counting down.
CCGGCCTGGATGGCCGGAAGTGGGGTCGGGTGGCTGACCGCCGAGTACGCCCTGCTGCCTCGCTCTACGCACACCCGCACTCCGCGCGAGACGATGGGATTGCGCGGTCGCACGCAAGAGATCCGTCGCCTGGTCGGGCGCTCGCTGCGCGCCGCAGTGGATCTCGACCTGCTGGGCGAGCGCACGCTGGTGATCGATTGCGACGTGCTCCAGGCCAACGGCGGCACGCGCACCGCTGCGGTCACCGGCGGCTACGTCGCTCTCGCCCTGGCGCTGCGCCGCCTGACGGCGCAGGGCGTGGTGACGCAGGAGGCGCTCAAGCCCTCTGTCGCGGCAGTCAGCGTGGGCGTGGTTACGGGCGAGGCGCGGCTCGACCTGTGCTACGCCGAGGACCGGGATGCCGAGGTCGATCTCAACGTCGTGATGACGGCCGACGGGCAACTGATCGAGGTGCAGGGCACCGCCGAAGGATCCCCTTTCTCTCGCGAAACGCTGAATCAGATGCTGGACCTGGCGGCGCAGGGCATCGCCAGCCTCGTCCGGTGTCAACGTGAGGCTCTGAAGTGAGATCAGCCGCCTTTACGCCCGGCCAGCGGCGCGTGCTTGTGGTGATGATCCTCTTGGTTGTCATCGTCTTTGCCGCGCTGGCCGGTTTCATCGTCACTTCCCTGCAGAGACAAAGCCCTTCCCCTGTCGCGACCTTGCCCCCGACATCTCTGCCCCCTACACCTACTCCCCAGACGCCGACGCCCTCGCCTGCCCCTACGGAGGTGGAGGAGGGCATCTGGTCTCAGGTGCAAGCTGCTCGCTTGCTCGATCAGATCGAGCGCCAGGTGGAGACGCTGCGCGGCCTTTCTCCGCGCGCCGAGGTGCCGCTCAACTTCCTCGACGAGCAGGGGATGTCCACCCTCCTGCACCGGCTCTACGTCGAGCGCGCTCCAGAGGCTCGATTGCTGCCCTACACCGCTTTGGGATTGCTCCCCGACGCCTCGATGTCCATCCAGACCCGTCTGGCCGTCGGCGTCTACGTGCCCGATCAGGAGCAGCTCTATGTGGCCACCGGCCAGCAGGCGATTAGCGCCGATGACCGGGTGTTGTTGCTGGCGCATACCTACAGCCACGTCCTGCAGGATCAGCACTTTGACCTGCAGGCGGTGAGAGATCGCGCCACGACCACCGATGCCCAATTGTCCGTGGAGGCGCTGATAGAGGGAGACGCGACGCTCCTGACGGCGCTATACCACTCTCAGGATCTGGCGACGGCCGACTGGCTTCGTCTGGAAGACCTGGTCCTGCGGGCGGAGCAGCCGAGTTATGGGGAAGAACTGGATGGCAACGAGACCTGGGGACGGCTGCAGGTTTTCCCCTACCGGGAGGGTCGCCAGTTTGTCGAGGCGCTCTTTCAGAACGGTGGGTGGGAAGTGGTCAACCGCGCCTACGTCGATCCCCCTCGCTCAACCGAGTTGGTGCTCCACCCCGAGCGCTACCTGGCGGAGGAGCGGGATCTGCCTACCGTCGTTTTCGTGCCCGAACTGAGCGGCACCCTCGGCGTGAGTTGGACGTTGCATCTGCGGGATACGCTGGGGGAGTTTTCCCTGGGCCTGTACCTCGCTCAGACGCTGCCGGAGGAGGCGGTCTGGCCGGCCGTCGAGGGCTGGGACGGCGACACCCTCGTCGTCTGGGAGCACGAGGATGGCGACCGCGTGCGGGTCTGGCGCACGATCTGGGACACCACCGCCGAGGCGGCCGACTTTGAGCGCGCGCTCGTGACGGTGGTTCCTCAACGTCTTGTGCTGACGCGGCCCATCGATCCGCCCAGGGGTCTGCCGGGCCACTGGTGGGAGACCGACGCGGGCGTGGTGTGCGTCTACCGCGTGGCACGCTACGTGACGTGGGTGGACGCGCCCGACCTGGACACGCTGGCGGACGTGGTCAAGGCCCTGCCCTAAGAAATCGGGGAGACCTCGGAGGCCGGGAGGTTCGGGCGCTTGTTCCCCATTGTTCTGGGTTGTGCAGCGGCCGTCATCCTGTTCCTCGCTGGCCTGCGGCTGTGGATCTGGCGGAAATACCGTGACCGGATGTACGCTCGCCTGGAGGACGTGCCGGAGTGCCCGGTCGCCATCGTCCTGGGCGCTGGCCTGCGGCCGGATGGTTCCCTGACCTCCATCCTGGCCGACCGTGTCGCCACCGGCGCCGATCTTTACCACGCCGGGATCGTTCAAACCTTGCTCTTCAGCGGTGCGAGCCGCCCAGGTTACAGTGAGCCGCAGGCGATGCTGAGTCACGCCGTCCGGCTGGGCGTGCCGGAGGAGGCCGTCGTTCTCGACGAGGCGGGCTTTCGCACCTACGACACCTGCCGCCGCGCGCGGGAGGTGTTCGGTGTGGAGCACGCAGCGGTGGTCACTCAGCGCTTCCACGCTGCCCGCACGCTCTATCTGTGCGACGCCGTGGGGATAGACGCCGTCGTCGCTCTCGCCGACCGGCAGGATTACACGGCGCGACGAATCGTGTGGGAGACACGCGAGATTCTGGCGCTGGCGCGGGCGGTGTGGGATGTGAACGTGCGGCAGATTGGCTGGGCAAGAAAGCCATGTTAGAATTGCATTGGCAATGGCAGGTGAGTGGTGATGAAAGGAGACAGAAGGTGAAAGACCGAGAACTGCTGCTGAAGACGACTGGTCTGGTGTTGGTCATTACGTTCTTGTTGGCGTGCAATCTGGTGCCCACGCCAGCCCCCACGCCCACTTCCACGAGCACACCAACTCCTACACATACTCCTACGCCTGGTCCTGCCTTTTCGCGGGACGAGGTACTAGAAATCCCGTCCATATCGGAGGTCGTGGGAACGGGTACGGCATACTTTGCGGAGGGAAAGGAGCCGGGGACAGTAAGAGTGCGGATAGTAGGAACCATTCCGGTTGTCGGGGGCAAAACATGCTTGTGCTGCGTCGAAGCGATTCAGCTTACGCCGGACCTGAAGATTCCGACGAAACCCTGGTTCATCGATAGGGAACACGAAGGGCAAAGCATGACAGTGAACCTTGAACTGCAAGGGCCTATCCCTGATGATGCTACCGAGTTCATTCTGAGTGGTCCTGAGGGAGCGGCGTTGAAGAAGGAGGGCAGGGGATTCACCCTTATCGCAGGAGCCGCCTACTTTCTGCAAACGACATCGCCGTAGCTTGGCTGGGGTTGTGCAGGGGCCGGTGAACGTTCACCGGCCCCTTTGAATTTGAAGGCTCAAGTCTACCCCATCAGCGCTCGCGCCAGATCGACCGCCGAGGCGGCGTCGGGCGCGTAGCCGTCGGCGCCGATCTCGTCGGCATAGCTCTGCGTCAACGGCGCGCCGCCGACCATGACCTTGACGCTATCGCGCAGGCCCGCCTCTGCCAGCGCGGCGATGGTCTTTTCCATCGAGGGCATCGTGGTGGTCAGCAGCGCCGATAGACCGACCAGGTCGGCCTGTTCCGCTCTGACGGCCTCAACAAACCTGGCCGGGGCGACGTCGGTACCCGCGTCGATCACCTCGAAGCCGCCGCCCTCCAGCATCATCACCACCAAGTTCTTGCCGATGTCGTGCAGGTCGCCGGCCACGGTGCCGACGACGATCTTGCCCGCCGATTCCACGTTGCTCTCGGCCAGCAGCGGGCGCAGGACGGCCATCCCCGCGTGCATGGCGCGTGCGGCGATGAGCACCTCCGGCACGAACAGCTCGCCGTTCCTGAAATCCTTGCCGACCCGATCCATCCCCACGATCAATCCGTCGTTGAGGATCTCGGCAGCCGTCAGGCCTCCGTCGAGGGCCTGTTGGACCAGTGCGGCCACCGCATCGGCCTGGCCGCCGTACAGCTTTTCCGCGATTTGGTCGAGAGGGTCTTGCATCTTTTCTTCTCCTGTGTGTTGATGGGCGCCCGCGGCGCTTTCGGCATGATAATCGGAACGGCGCACCTGTCAACCTTGACAAACGGCTACCGGCATGCTATAAGTGCCTTCGTTTGTCGTGCAGGAGAAATACTACTAATTCGCTAGGAGAAAAGATAAACCCATGCAAGCAAGCTGTTAATTTTCAGGCTCGCAGCCCTCGTCCCCGAGGGCGTCTGAGCCGAGTCCAGGCGTCAGGTGCAGGTTTTCGCTGTATGGGATGCCCCCGAGGACGGAGGCTTTGAGCAAGCTGAGCAGATACCAGGAGAAAAAAATGGATGGACTCGTACCGCCTCACGGGGGAAAGCTGAATCCGTTGCTGTTGGAGGGGCAGGAGCTTGTGGAGAGCCGCCGCAGGGCGGAGGCGCTGCCGCAGGTTCGGCTGAACTCAAAAGAGGTCTCCGATCTGATCATGCTGGCCATGGGCGCGTTCAGCCCGCTGGATGGTTTCATGACCCAGGCGGACTATCTCGGCGTGGTGCGGAATATGGAGATGACGAACGGCGTGCTCTGGCCGATCCCGATCACGCTCTCCGTCTCCGGTGAGGAGGCCCAGAAGCTCAAGGAGGGGCAGGAGGTCGCCCTGGTGGACGACGAGTCCGGCGAGATCGTGGGGACGATGGCGATTCAGGAAAAGTACACCTACGACAGGCGGGAGGAGGCCGTCCAGGTGTTTCGCACGGACGACCAGGCGCACCCCGGCGTGCAGCGGCTCTACACGCAGGGCGAGGTCTACCTGGGCGGGCCGGTGCGGGCCTTCAGCGAGGGCAAGTACCCCGAAGAGTTCCCCGAGTTCGCCCGGCCGGCGGAGACACGCCGGATCTTTGCGGAGCGGGGCTGGCGGATCGTCGCCGCCTTCCAGACCCGCAACCCGATGCACCGATCGCACGAGTATCTGACCAAGATCGCCATGGAGGTCAGCGATGGGGTCTTTATCCATCCCATCGTCGGCAAGCTCAAGCCCGGCGACATTCCCGCCGACGTTCGCATGGCGTGTTATCGGGTACTGCTGGAAAAATACTATCCCCAGGAGCGGGTCGTGTTGAAGGTGTACCCCATGGAGATGCGGTATGGCGGTCCCAAGGAAGCCATCCTCCACGCCATCATCCGCCAGAACTTTGGCTGCAGCCACATGATCATCGGCCGCGATCACGCGGGCGTGGGCAAGTACTATGGCATGTTCGACGCCCAGAATATCTTTGACGAGCTAAAGCCCGGTGCGCTGCACATTCGACCGCTGAAGCTCGACTGGACCTTTTGGTGTTACAGGTGCGGTGAGATGGCGTCTCTCAAGACGTGCCCGCACGAGAGAGAGGACCGCTGCCTGATCAGTGGCACCGAGCTACGGGCGATGCTTTCGGAGGGCAAGAAGCCGCCTGCCGAGTTCAGCCGCTCCGAGGTCCTGGATATTCTGATCGACTACTACAAGACCCTCTCGTAGTCTCAGTAGATCCGATTTTCGGGTAGTCTCCCTCTGGAGTGTTGGTGACGGCAGCGAGCGTCCTGAGCGGAACGAAGTGGAGTCGAAGGATGCTCGCGGAGGCTTCTTCGACTGCATTTCGCTGCGCTCCATTCCGCTCAGAAGGCCTCCGCTC
>DAOUDX010000212.1:0-21973 GCA_034430835.1 Anaerolineae bacterium | reverse complement strand
TTTTGGTGCGTGTACCGCCTTCGGCAGCGGTCGCGCCCAGCGTGACCTGGCGGACTGAGCCCATCCATTTCTCTTTGGCAAAGTCCAGGCTTTCCTTTTCCGCGCTCCACATCGGTGCTGTGGGCCGTGCGATCTTTTCCACGACCTCTTCGACGGTGGGCGCTGCTGGTACGGGGGCAGCTACCGGCGCTATGGGTGCTACCGGTGCCGCAGGCACTGTCCCGCCGAGTTCCACCAGCGCAGCCTCCAGCGCGCGCCGGATAGAGCCCATCACGACATCGGCGGTCGCCTGGACGATGGCCTCCACGTTGGCGTCTGCTGGCAATGCCGCGGGAGCAGGTGTGGGTGCTGGTGCTGGGGCCGGTGCCGGTGTGGGTGCAGCTGCAACCGGTGCAGGAGCGGGAGCTGGCTCGGCCTTAGCCTCTGCCTTTGGCGCGGCGGGGGCGGGTTTGGCCTCGGCCTTGGCCTCGTCCGCTGCGATGGTCTTGACCGCTTCCGCAGCGCCGGAGGCAGCCTGCATCACGCCCATCTCCAGAACCGGGTGGTTCTTTTCCTTGATCCACGCTACCAGCTCGTCTACCGTGGTGGCGTTGCGCTCGTCGGCGATGCGCTCGATCAGGTCGGGGACGCCCACACGCTCGGCCACCACTTTGAGCTCCTCGGCCATGCTCTCCTTGAGGAAGCTGGACATCCACACGATGCGCTTGAAGCCACCGTCGGCGGAGATGAACTTGGGGCTGGTCAGGTAAAACTTGCCCACGCCCATCACGCCGGGGGTCTGCAACCCGCCGCCGGCCATACCCGCCAGCGTCGAGAACGTCATCCCGGCGGGCGTCATACTCGGGTCCTCACGGCTGACGACCATCACGCCTTCGGCCTCGGGGATGTACATCACGATGCACTCGAAGCAGCCGCAGGCCGTCATCGGGTTCTCCATGATCGAGTACATCGTGACCTGCTGAACGGTACCCTGTGAATTCTTGACAGCGGTCTCGTTGACGCCGGTGAAGTAGCCCTTAACCGGATCGATACACTCCCCCTTGGCCACCGGCTGGTTAGGGCCGGTGGGATTGATCTGGTTGGATGCCTTGCAGTCCAGCCAGTTGTACGCGCCGCACAACCCCAGCCGCTGCGGGCTGACGATGCACACGTGCGTCGGCGCAAAGGACTGGCACAGCGTGCAGTCGTAGAAAGTATCGACCGCATCGTCGGTCAGATTGGCCAGCCGTTGGTTACGGTAGTCGTACGCCTCGCGCGCCTTCTCCAGCCATTCGGCGTGCAGGTCGGGGTCGGTGATGACCTTGACCTGCACCTTGTCCACGATGGCGCCAAAGTCGGCGTGGAAGCGGGCGTGCAGGATGTCGCCAAAGTGGCGCAGGTCAAAGCCCTTCTCCGCCGCCGTCTTGCTGATGCGGATCCAGGCGATGTCGCGCTGGCCGATGTGCTGGATGCCGGAGGCGCTGTTGACAAAGTAGTGTACCTGCCGCTCCAGCACCGGCTCAAAGTCCTCCTGCATCTTGCGCCCGGCGACCTCGATCAGGATACCCAAGTCGATCGAGCCTCCCTCTTCGACGTCCTCGAAGCCGGGGCCGACGACCTCGATCTTGCCATCCTCGACCTTGTCCATCGGGCGCATCGTCAGGTACTCGTAGGCGCGGCTATACTTGCCGCCGAACTCGACCCGCATGTCGGCCCGCCGCACCACCTCGCCCTCGAAGGCAGAGCCGTAGGCCACGGGGACCGGCACGTCGGTGATCTTGATCTTGACGCCGCGTACCTCGATGGCGCGCTGCACCAGCTTGACTGCCTTCTCTGTGTCGGTCTCGGCGTCGATCTCGTTCCACGGCATCGAGATGACGTGCTCATAGCGGGTGACGCCGGTGGGCAGGATCTCGGGAATGATGGTGTCGGCGATGGTGGGGAAGCCGTAGGAGATGGCGCCCGCCGCCGCCGCGTACTTGAGATCGTCCACCTCGCCCAGCGCCAGCACGAAGGCAAAGACGCGGAACTTGTTGTACAAAAGAATCTCGCGCCACTGGCCGGGATGGACGCCGCCGAAGGTCAGCGCCGAGCGGGTGGCAAAGCCCATCGGGTAGATGGCAGAGATGGTGTCCTTGCCAAAGGGCACGATGTAGGTATCGTACCCCATCTCCACGCCCTCCTCCTGCAACTGGTCGATGACGGAGCGTCCGTTGGTGTTGCCACAAAGGAAGATGAGGATGTTGCGCTTTTGCAGCTCGCGCACGATGGAGACGGCGGCCTCGTTGGAGCGGGCCGCGCCGACGATGGCGGCAAAGCCCGGCATGCGGCCATCGACCAACTGGATGCCCCACGAGCGCAACTGGATGTCGTCGATGGGGCCGTTCAGGTGGCCGTCGCCCTGCCATGCGGGGTACTCGGTGCTGCCGGTCATCTCCAGTCCTGCGTAGGCTTCCGGCTGCTCGCCGAGGGCAAAGCGTACACCCTCGATGGTCTCGGCGGCCAGCAGCGTCGCCATACCGCTGTCGAGGGTCTCGCCCAGGTAGGGCACCCACAGGTTGTCGTCCGGCACGGGGTGCAGCAGCCGCTTGGCGTGCTCGATCACCGGAGACATATCACCCAGGGTAGTGACCTTGTGGTCGAGCATACCGTAGATGACCGGCAGGTAATAAGCCGTGTTGGGGAAGGCCACGGGTGTCTCCGGCCCTTTCTCTTTGAGAGCCTTATTGAGCATGGCCTCTGCTTCGGCGACGAGCGCGTTGGCGCCCCGGATTGCTCTTGTGGCTATGTAACGACTCATAGTTCATTCTCCTTGTTGGTGAGACTGGAGATCGGCGATTAGAGATTAATCTCCAATCTCTAATCTCTGCTCCCGTAAATTGCCTCTAATCGCTTTTCAAGCGGCAATTCCAGCACCTCTGCCATCCGACCGTCGCCGCTCCTGCCCCACTTGCTGGGATCGTACTCGGCCAGGCCGAGAGCGGCGCGCTTCTTGTCGATGTGCTCGATGGCGCGCTTGACGATCTCTTCGGGGTCCTCGATGAACTCGAGCTTGCCGCCGACCTTGCTCTCCCAGCCCTCAGTCATCAACTGCAGCACTTCCGGGCTGCCGGAGACGGGGCCGGTGCTCCCGCCCAGGATGACGTAAGCGCCCGACGCCACGCAGTAGGTGGCGATGGAGAGCGCCTTCTCGCTCATCCACTCCGGCGCCATACCCACGGCGGGGATGTCGGAGATGTCGTCTCCCAGGCCGCCCTCGGTCGCCATCTGCGAGAGGACGGTCAGGATGCGGGAGTTATCCACACAGGAGCCCATGTGGAGCACCGGCGGGATACCCACCGTCTCGCAGATCTCGCGCAGGCCCGGCCCGGCCAACTCCAGTGCGGTCTCGGGGGTCATGTATCCCAGCTTGGCGCTGGCGATGGCGCCGCATCCGGTCTCCACGACCAGGATGTCGTTTTTGATGAATTCAGTCACCACGTGGTTGTGGAGCGCGTCGTGGCAGACGCGGGCGTTGTTGCAGCCGATGTTGGCCACCACGCCCCGGATGCGCCCGGCCATGATGGCGTCGTTGAGCGGGCGCAGGGAGCCCCGGTAAAAGCCGCCCAGGGCGTAGTCGATGTACTCGTGGGAGAACCCGGGCACCATGGGATTGCGGATGTCAGGGATGTTCGTCTCGCCGCGCTCGGGGAAGCGGTCGATGGCCCGGCGGACGATATCTTTGGCGAGCTCCAGCGCCCTGCGCTCATCGAACTCGATGTGGGTGGCGCCTTTGATCTTCACCTTGGGCGAGGTGGTGATCAGCTCAGTGTGGAACCTATCCGCCAGCGGCGCCAGTCCCTGCATGATGCACTGAATGTCCACCACCATGGCCTCGACCGCTCCGGTGAGAATGGCCAGTTCCTGCTGCAGGAAGTTGCCCGCCAGGGGCACGCCCTGGCGCATCAGCGTCTCGTTGGCCGTGCAGCAGATGCCGGCCAGTTGCACGCCCTTGGCCCCCTTGCTCTCGGCATACTTTTGAATTTCGGGATCGAGTGATGCCGCTACGATCATCTCTGAAAGCGTCGGCTCGTGACCGTGGACGACGATGTTGACCATGTCCTCGCGCAACACGCCCAGGTTGGCCTCGGTCAGCACCGGGGCCGGCGTGCCGAAGAGGATGTCGGAAAGGTCGGTGGCCAGCATCGATCCGCCCCAGCCATCGCCCAGCGCGCAGCGCAGTGTCTGGTCGAGGATGTGTTCGGCCTCCTGGTCGTTGCCCACGTGGGTGCGGTGCAGCATCTCCACGATCTCCCGGTCAATGTTGCGCGGAGCGATCCCCGCATCGTGCCAGATCTGCTGTCGCTTGGCTGGCGCGCGCCTTAGGTTGAGGAGCTCGCCTTCCACTCGACCGAACTCGCTCAGCGCGGCCACTGCGACGTCGCGCGCGATTTCGTTGGTGGGTCGCCGCTCACCTTCTTCATTCTCTGTCGGCACCTCCAGATATCCGGCGATCTCCATCAGTTTATGCGGGTCCTTCACACCATAGTCGGGCGCGTGGCCCTCGGCTGCCTCAAGCAGCGTGTACGCTAGCCCGCGGCCGTGGTCGGAGTGGGCAGATGCGCCCACCGACACCGCGCGGGCAAAGTTGCGGGCTGCCACAGTGTCTACTGTCGCCCCGCACACCCCACGCTCGGTCTTCCCTGTCAGGCGGCAGGGACCCATTGAGCAGTTCTTGCAGCAAAGACCTTGGGATCCGATGGGGCAGGGCGCAAGACTGTCCGCCCGCTCGAAACACGTCTCCATATCCAACTGGCACGCGCACTCCAAGAGGGCGACGGAGGCCGCATCTCGGCTGGCCTCTTCTGGTGTACGTTCTTTCTTAGCCATACTTTTCTCCTAATACCTGCGGAATTCACCGGACATCTCGAGGTCGGCCCGGTTGGTCTGCGTCATGCGCTTGCCTTCTGCCCACTGTGGATCGCGGCGGATCTCGGTAGGCTGCACGACGATGGGCATCTCTCCGTCACCTACCGGGTAGCCTGCGTCGGCCAGTGTTTTCTCGATGTCTGCCTTCTTCGTCTTCTTGTTGTTGTACGTCACCAGCACCTGCTTCCAGGCCGAACTGGCGAATACATCGTCCACGCCCTCAAGGCCAAGGAGTGCCTCACGTACTTTGAGCACGTGATGGTCGGCCCAGAGGGTGGGTACGTCGAATGTTGCTTTTGCCATAATGCTTTGCCTCCATTTACGTTTTACGCTTTACGTAATGCGTAAAACGTAACATGCTAAGACAGTCCCACAATCTTGCCTGTCTCCAAATCAATATCGATCTTCATATACGCCGGATAGGTCGCCAGGCCGGGCATCGTGCTCATCTTGCCGATCAGCGGGTAGATAAAGCCCGCGCCCACGCTGGCCCGCACCTCGCGCACGGGGACGATATAGCCTGTCGGCACGCCCTTGAGCGCCGGGTCGTGGCTCAGGCTGAGGTGCGTCTTGGCCATGCAGATGGGCAGGTTGCCAAAGCCAGCCTTTTCGTAAGTGGCGATCTGTTCCTCCGCCAGCGGCTCGTAGGAGACGCCGTCCGCGCCGTAGATCGTCTTGGCGATGTGCTCGATCTTTTGCTTGATCGTCCACTCCAGCGGGTAGAGGAACTCGAAATTGCCGGGCTTTTCGCAAGCCGCGACCACTGCCTCGGCCAGCTTGGCCGCGCCGTCGCCGCCTTCGGCCCAGTGCTTCGTCACGACCGAGTCCTCCGCGCCCATCGAGACCGCGTACTCGCGCACCATCTCCATCTCGGCGTCGGTGTCGGTGGTAAAGCTGTTGACCGCCACGACCACCGGGATGCCAAAGCGCAGCGCGTTCTTGATGTGCACGCCCAGGTTGCCCAGGCCGGCCTTTAGCAGCTCCAGGTTCTCCTCGGTGTAGGCCTTGTCCAGCGGCGCGCCGGGGCTGACCTTGGGGCCGCCGCCGTGCATCTTGAGCGCACGCACCGTTGCCACCAGCACCACCGCGTTGGGGATCAGGCCAGAGTAGCGGCACTTGATGTCGAAGAATTTCTCCATGCCGATGTCGGCGCCAAAACCGCTCTCGGTGACGACGTAGTCGGCCAGCTTGAGCGCGATCTGGTCGGCGACGATGGACGAGTTGCCGTGAGCGATGTTGGCGAACGGCCCGCAGTGGACAAAGGCCGGCTGCCCCTCCAACGTCTGCATCAGGTTGGGCATCAGCGCGTCCTTGAGTAGGACGGTCACGGAGCCAGCCACGCCCAGGTCCTCCAGAGTGACCGGGTTGCCCTGCTTATCCAGTGCGAACATCACCTTGCCGACCTTTTCCCGCAGGTCTTTGAGACTCGTGGCCAGGGCCAGGATGGCCATCAATTCGCTGGAGACGGTGATGTCGACGCCCGTCTTGCGCGGAAAAATGGGGCTGGGAGAGCCGTCGCGCATCTTGGCGTCGTTGAACCCCACCTGGATCTCGCGCAGGCTGCGGTCGCACACGTCCACGACGCGGTTCCAGGTGATCGTGTCTGGGTCGATATCGAGCCGCCGGTCGATGCCGCGCCGCTTGAGCGCCTCGTCGGTCTGGCGGCTTTCGTGGTACATGCGTGTGTCGATTGCGGCGGCGACCAGGTTGTGGGCCACGGTGATGGCGTGGATGTCGCCCGTGAGGTTCAGGTTAAAGTCCTCCATCGGGACGACCTGGCTGTAGCCGCCGCCGGCTGCGCCACCCTTGATGTTGAACGTTGGCCCCATGCTGGGCTGGCGGATGCAGCACATCACGTTCTTGCCCAGCACGCTGCCCATCGCCTGGGTCAGGCCGACCATCGTCGTCGACTTGCCCTCGCCCAGCGGGGTGGGGGTGATGGCGGTCACGTCGATGTACTTGCCCTGGGGTCTGTCCTCGAGCTTCTTGAGCACGTCCAGGTGGACCTTGGCCTTGTACTTGCCGTACAGGTCGACGTCGTCCTCGATCAGCCCAAGCTGTTCCATGATCTGCCGGATGGGCAGCATCTCGGCTGCTTGTGCGATCTTGATGTCGCTCGGAACTGGTTTGACTCGTTTGACTGGCATTTTAATTGACCTCCTTTGATGATTTGTGTGGTTCGATTTTTCCAATCAACCCGGGCGTGCCGGGGTCATTCACTGGTGGTTTGTCATGGATCATTAGCTCAGAAAACTACTTCTGCTGTGGCGGGCCCCGCTTTTTCCAAGTGGAGGGTTGCCTTATTCCCCGCCCACGATAGGGTGTACTCGCCGAGGAAGCCGTTGAATTGAAGTTTCCCCTCACTATCGGTCATCATCTTTGTAGGGGCCAGCCACCATTCGCCCTTTACCAGGTTGAATAGAGCCTCATAGGCGGGCTTGCTGGAGCAATCTCTCCGAACGAGACCAGAGGGCGCCTTCAGCCAGCCGCCGTCGGGCAATTCCCACCACGTAATCGCCTCTACAGCGGGATGAGAGAAGATCGTTTTGTAATGCTGCACCACTTCCTGGGCTTGACGCGCTTCCCCTTCGGGCGTCGTGGGCCATTCGTCTACCTGATAGTCGTTGAGATCCACGATCTCCGGCGGCATGAGATGGCCTGAGACGAGCGTGCTTTCTGTGAAGTGAATCGGCAGGTTGAAGGCGCGCAAAGCGGTCGAGGATCGCGAGCGTCTTATCTACCCCCCAGTAGCCCTGGTGCATGTGAGATTGAATGCCGATCACGTCGATCTTGATACCAGCCTCAAGGCATCCCTCGATGAGGATTTCGTAGGCCGGCGAAACGTCGAAATCGTTCAGCAGCAAGATCGCGCTGGGGTTCGCGGAGCGGGCCGCTTCAAACATGGTACGGATCGTGCCAAAACGCCCCAGTTCTCGGCATATGCGGGTGATGCCGTTATCATATTTGTCATAGATGGGCATGATGACCACTTCGTTGATCACATCCCACATATCGATTAGACCGGCAAAATCAGCGACTTCGCGCTGAATACGTGCCACCTGCGCCTGGATGATGTCCGTGTTATTCATCTCCATCAGCCAGTCGGCCGTAACCGTGTGCCAACACAACGGGTGTCCTTTGACGGGAATCCCCCGCTCCACTAACCATTGCGCTGAGTTGATGAGTCGCCGGGTATCCGGGTGTCCGCGTTGCGGCTCGAAGCGTCCCCAGTAGAATGGCAGGGTGATAAAGTTAAAGAGGTCGCTCAGCTTCTCATTGAGCTGTTCTGCCCGCGCTTTTGCCGCTCCTACAAGCTCGCCATTCGCCAAAGGTATGATTTCAAAGCCGGTGCAGCCAAGGAGGAACTTGTGATTTCGCTGAGCAACAACGATCTCTTGATGGGTAAGTGGTGTGTGATCTTTCTTGAAAACAGTGACCGTGACATTTGCCGTGCGGTGTTTCCTGATGGATGCATCGGCTTTATAGTCTAGACGATCGAAATTCTCTGTTTGAGCTTCTTTTCTGGGCATAGTGGACAAACTCCATTGTGAAAGATGGCTGTTTCCTGAAATGGTGTTAGTCTGTGTTCAGAAGAACTCTGGCCTTTTCCGGCAAACACGCCGCGATCTCTGTTTCCACCGCCTGCCGCATAAAGTTGCCCGACACCTGGATCAGCGGCTCGCCCAGGGTAGCGTCCACACGCATCGTCGCCAAGCACGGGTAGTGATGCTGGAACAGCCCGGCCTGGATGACGGCTTTGTCTGTCTCTACGCCCACCAGTTGACGGGCCACGTCTCGGGCGCACCCGCAGGCTGAGTCGCGCTTCACCTCCGCCTTCGAGATCTGCCCACTAGCGCACTCGATGCGAAACGCTGGTTGCCCGAAGTGGTGGGCGAATTCGGCGATCCAGGGATCGTCGTAAGAGACCTCGTGCTCGTGGACATTGTAGACATCTTCTGTGAGAGAGCAAAAAGGTTTAGGGAAGACGGCGACGACGTCCATCATCGTCAGTTGGGCGCCGAGCTGGCGAGCCAGTCCGTCCGGCAGCCAATCGGCGTTATCGATCGGCGCGATGATAGCCTGCCCGCCGGTGCGTTCGACGATACCGGGTAGGAGTTGTGCTGCGCTAGGGTTTTCACCCAGGGAGAGGATGAGATCGACGATGGGGAGATGCAGGGGAAGGAACTCGGATGGGTCATCGACCACCTGGGGCAGCGTTCCAGGCGTGCGCCAGGCCTCGACTTTCCAAGGTTTGGGCGCGGAGCGCCGGATATTGTCGAGAATGCGCTGACCGTAATGCCCCTGGTACAAAACAAAAAGCCGCAGCGCCTCAAGGCTGCGGCTATCCCAATCCGGCGTGCGGATGGCTTCCAGCAAGTCGTCTACGGAGCTACTTTGCTTGGTCTGCTGGGTATAGGTGTGAATGCGGTTATCGTCCAGCGTCAGGCCGATCACCTTCGCGCTGGGGACTGCCTCCAGAACTTCGGCCACCAACTGACTCTGGCCCCCTCCCGTGGCCTCGACGATGACCACGTCTGGGCTGGCAGCCTGCAATCGCGCGGATGCGTCGATGTTTGCAGTCGCAATCTCGACGACTTCGATACCTGGTTGCTCAGAGAGAATGCTCTGCACTCCTTCGGCGAAGAGCGTTTGACTGGCGAGGATAAATACGCGAGTGGAGATCATTGACAGTGCTATCCAGCTTAAGCAGCACAAGTATACAAGATGTTGGAAGGGAATGTCTATAGCCTTGATGGGCTATATAAGGGGGATGAATGGCCCAAATGGGCTAATTGTGATCGATGTGCACCACTCCTCGACTTACGGCGAGGGCGGCTGCCTGAGCCCGGTTCCTGGCGCCCAACTTGGATAGGATGCTACGGAGGTGATTCTTTACCGTATTGTGCGCGATACCCAACTCGTCGGCGATTTCCTGGTTGGAATATCCGTTCACGACCAATCCCAGGATCTGGCTTTCCCGTGCAGAAAGGTCCCCGGTGGCTGTTGTCTGGGTGATCGTTGGACTCTGTTGTTTCATTTGGTGCACCACTTGGCGAAACAACTTGCTCGTCATGGCTCGGGAGAGAGGGGGCTCCCCCGCCGTCAATCCCCGCAGTTGTTGGAAAAGTGTCTCCGGCTGCAGATCCTTGAGCAAGTATCCGTCTGCGCCAGATCGCACAGCGTCCGCTAGATCCACTTCGTCGTCAGAGACGGTCAGCATCACCGCCTGAACCTCCGGCATCTGGGCCTTGATTCGGCGGGTGGCCTCGAACCCGTTGCAGTGTGGCATGTTGATGTCCATCAGCACCAAGTCTGGCTTCAAGCGTCGCGCCAGATCGACGGCTTCCAGGCCATCGGCAGCCTCTCCTACAATCTCAAAGTCGGGCTGACCGGCGAGAAGCTGGGCCAGCCCTTTGCGGAAGAGCAGGTGATCGTCTGCGAGCAAGATGCGCAATGGTTCCATCACACCTAATTATACACACGATGGGAGCTTGACACAATACGCGCGCGGTATCCGTTCCAATGCGGCGGCAGGGCGCGAATTGGGTCTACCTGACTTGCTCCCTGCACCGCATGTGGTATAGTATTGGTGGGCGCAAGCCCCTTTTCAGTGGTTCTAGATTCAGCCTCTAGTATAGGAGAGTACTGTGAGCATACGACACGATGAAAAAAAGAGACGTTCTGCTGGTGAGGTTGTGATCCCTTTGCTCATCGGCACCTTGGGGGTCGTCGGTGTTGTGTTGGCCGCCATCTTCGGTTCGGGCTTCAAGTTCATCGACGTAGGCTGCCTGATTCTGATAGTGGCTTCCACGGCCGTGGGGTATACCCAACGCACGTTTCGCGGTCTCTTGACTGCCCCATTCCTGTATGTCGCCACTGTCGTCGCGGCGACTTTCTACGTGCAGACTGCTCCTTACATCGGTGCTCCGTTCGGGGACTTTCGCGAGGTAGCGCCTCCACGCGGCGTCAAGGCTCTTACGTTCATGGTGCTGATGCTGGTCGTCTGGATCGCTTTGGAAGCCATCACGCGCAGCTTTCTCAAGAACACGAGCTTGCCCAGACTGGGTATCCTGGATAATCTTGGCGGCGTGCTTCTCTACGCGATCGTTGGCATCCTGGTCGCTGCGATCATCTTCAATGCGTTTGGTTATGCCCAGTATTGGGGAGGGGAGGCCGGGAGGGCCAAGCTCCGCCCGATGTTCCGGGGCATCATGCGCATCCATTACGCGACCCAGGCATTTTGGTTCCCCAAGGGCCAACCCCTTTTCTACACTGATGGCCTGGATTAGGGTTGAATCCGAAGCATCTTGTCACGCTGGAGTTCCCCAAAGTCCTGGCCCGCCTGGCGGCCTATGCGAGCTTTTCCGCTGGCGAGGAACAGGCGCTTGCCCTCATGCCGGTGACTGGCGTGCGGGAGATCGAGGGGCGGTTGGGGACGACGAGCGAGGCCCGGGCGTTGTTGGGGGCCAGCTCCGATGTCGCCCTGGGCGGTGCGCACGACGTCCGTCCCCAGGTGGAGGCTGCTCGGCGGGCCGTCGCGCTGCTTCCGCCGGAACTGCTAGATGTGCGCGACACCCTCGTCGCCGCCTGCACTCTGCACCGCACGTTGACCGGGCTGAAGGAACAGTTTCCCCGCCTGGCCAGTATTGCCGGCCGCGTCGATCCCTGCCCGGAGGTCGTGGAAGAGATCGAGCGCTGCCTCGATCCACGTGGAAACGTGCGCGACGAGGCTTCTGCTGAACTGGCCCGCATCCGCCGCGAGATGCGCGTCGCCCACGACCGCTTGCGGGAGAAACTCCAGAGTATCATCAGTTCGTCTCAAAATGCACCGTTCTTGCAGGAGGCCCTCGTCACGCAGCGCGAGGGTCGCTACGTGATTCCCCTCAAGGCCGATTTCAAGGGACGCATCCGGGGTGTCGTTCACGACGTGTCTGCCTCCGGTGCGACGGTTTTCGTCGAGCCGCTCTCTGTCGTCGATCTGAACAACGCATGGCGAGAGTCCCAACTGGCAGAGGAGCAGGAGGTGCACCGCATCCTGGCCGCGCTCTCCGCGCTCATCGCCGACCACTCCGATGAGATCGTGCGGACCGTCGAGGCGCTCGCCGATCTCGACTTGGCCTTCGCCAAGGCGAAGTACGCCGACGCCATCGGGGCCACCGTCCCTGAGGTTACCCCGATTTCGCCTCTGTCTACAGGGGGGACGCGAGGGAGGACGACGATACGTCTTCTTGGCGCGCGCCATCCCCTACTCGACCCGGAGACGGTCGTGCCCATCGACATCGTCCTTGATGACGAGACGCAGGTGGTGGTCATCACCGGTCCCAACACTGGAGGCAAGACGGTCAGCCTGAAAACAGTGGGCCTGCTGGTGCTGATGGCTCAAGCAGGTCTGCATCTGCCAGTGGAGCCGGGATCGGCGCTTTCCCCCTTTGTGGCGGTGCACGCCGACATCGGGGACGAGCAATCTATCGAGCAAAGCCTTTCCACCTTTTCTGCCCACTTGACCAACATCCTTTCATTCCTCGACGAGGCCGACGCGCACAGCCTGGTACTCCTGGACGAGTTGGGCGCTGGCACCGATCCGGCCGAGGGAGCAGCGCTGGCCCGCGCCTTGCTCGATCATTTCCACGACTGTGGGGCGACGGTCTTTGTCGCCACCCACTACCCGGAGCTCAAGACCTACGCCCAGCTCACGTCCGGCGTATGCAACGCTTCCGTCGAGTTCGACGCGGAGACGCTCAGCCCGACCTACAAGCTGACCATTGGGCTGCCGGGCCGCTCCAATGCCTTCGCCATCGCCCGGAGGCTGGGATTGCCGCGTGTCATCGTCGAGGCGGCGCGCAAGCTGATCTCGCCCGACGACCTGCATGCCGAGGACATGCTGTCCGACATCCACAAGCTGCGCATTCAGGAGGCGCAGGCGCGGGATGCAGCCAACGCAGTTCGCGCCGAGTCAGATCGTCTGGCGCGCGAGCTGCGCGAGCGGTTGGACGCCATTGAGGAGGAACGTCGGGAGGTTCTGGCGCAGGCGCGGGAGGAGGCGGCGGAAGAGTTGGAATCGGTGCGAGGTGAGGCGCGTGCTCTGAAGCGCCGGTTGCAGTCTGCCGCTGCGCCGTTGGGGGTTGTGACCGAGGTTGAGCGGGAGATCGAGGCGCTGGAGGAAACGCTGGCGGAGGAGCCTGAGGAGTTGGCTCCGCTTCCCGTGTCCAGCGCGAGCCTGCATCCTGTCCGCCTCGGCGACGCGGTCTGGGTGCGCCCGCTGAACGCCAGGGGAAGTGTCATCGGGATCGATGACGAGGAGGCAGAGGTGCAGGTGGGGCCGGCCCGCACCCGCGTGAAGCAGACAGAGCTTGATCTGCTTGTGGCAACGCCTGTTAATGTAGAGTCCGAGATCGCCACTCGTGGCTATCGCGTCATCCGCTCCGCCCGCTCCCCGGGCGAGCAGATCGAGGTGCGGGGCTGCACCGTCGAGGATGCGTTGGAGCAGATAGACCGCCACTTGGATGCAGCGACACTGGCCGGCCTGCCCTGGGTGCGTATCATCCATGGCAAGGGCACTGGCACGCTACGTCGGGCCGTGCGCGAGTTCCTTTCAGACCACCCATTGGTCAGTTCCTACGAGCCCGGCGCTCCCAATGAGGGCGGTGAGGGCATCACCGTCGCCAAGCTCGCACAGTGAGGAGGAGATTGCCTATGTCGATTATCCGACTCGAAGTCTGGCTCTATGGGCCGGTGGCTCAGTACGCAGGCGAGGAATCCCAGGGCGGCTATGCTCAGTTGAACGTGGAGATGCCCAAGGGAAGTACTCTGAACGATTTGATGCGCCAACTGGGTATCCCTGCCGAGGAACGGGGAATCACGTTTGTCAACGGTAACCTGGCGGTGTTGCCTGGCCTGGAGGCCGATCTGAGCACGGTACTGCACGACGGTGACCGGGTGGGTATCTCTCATCGCAAGAGCATGTGGCCGTTCCAGTACCGTTTCGGCGCTCGGTTGACCCCTGAGCTCCAAGAATCGTTCCGCCGGCGGCAAGACCGGGGCGTGCACCATGCGTACATGCAGCCCGACGAAGAGCCTTGACTGTCTTTTCCCTGGTGGGAAGCCCTGAGCCCGCACAGCGTTTCTTGACAAGTGGGTGCATTGGGCGTATTATAGTGTTGCAAAGACCTCATAGTATCCTCCGACTCATCTCGCTCCCTCAGGGACGGATGAGCGATAAGGTGTAGGGAGTAACCCCTACGCCCGCCGCGTTTGCAAAGGAGGCACTTTCTGGCTGGATGACCTTCAGCTAGAAGTGGCTCTTTTTGTTTGTAGAGTTCCATATAACAATTCATAGCATAAAGGGAGGTAAAAAATGTCCAAGATTCTGCGGGTCAATATGTCTGACCGCACCGCGGTCTATGAGGACGTGCCTGAGAAGTACAAGCTTCTCGGCGGACGCGGTCTCACGTCCACCATGATCTCCGACGAGGTAGACCCCACGTGCCATCCTCTGGGGCCGAATAACAAGCTCGTCTTTGCTCCTGGGATCGTCACCGGCACCACCGCGCCCACCTCGGGCCGGGTCTCGGTGGGCGGCAAGTCCCCCCTCACTGGCGGCATCAAGGAGGCCAATGCTGGCACAGGATGGTCCCAGTTGGTTGGTCGGCTGGGGGTCAAGGCCATCGTTGTGGAAGGCAGTCCCAAAGAGTCCGAGTGGTGGGGGTTGCACGTTACCAAGAACGGCGCCGAGTTCTTTCCCGCTGGCGACTATGTGGGCAAGGGCCTCTCCGAGATCTTTCCCGACCTCTTTGAGCGTTTTGGCGAGAAAGTGGGCATCGCCGCCATCGGCGTGGCCGGTGAGCACAGGATGGGCATGGCCGGCGTTTGCTTCGACGACATCGACAACCGTCCTAGCCGCTACGCCGGTCGTGGTGGGTTGGGCGCGGTGATGGGCAGCAAGGGCCTCAAGCTCATCGTCGTGGATGGTGCAGGCGCGCCTGGCGTGGAGATCGCGAACAAGGAGCTCTTCGATCAGGGGCGCAAGAAGCTGGCCAATGCGCTGCGCAGCCACGACCTTACCAAGCCCGGCGGCGCCCTCAACTCCTACGGCACTGCCGTGTTGGTCAACGTCATCAACGAAGCCGGTGCTTTCCCCACCCGCAACTTTAGAGAAGGTCGTTTCGAGGATGCGGCCAAGATCTCTGGTGAGACCATGGCCGAGTACTGCAAGACCAGGGGCGGCGTGGGGACGATGGGCCATCCCTGCCATCCTGGCTGCATCATCCAATGCTCCAACGTCATCCCCAATCCCGACGGCACCGAGATGGCTTCCTGCATCGAGTACGAGACTACCTGGGCGCTGGGGGCCAACTGCGGCATCGGCGACCTGGACGTGGTGGGCAAGCTGACCGCGATGTGCAACGACATCGGGCTCGATACCATCGAGGCCGGCGACGTTATCGCCGTGGCCATGGAGGCCGGCCTGGCCGAGTTTGGCGACGGCGATGCGGCCATCGGACTGCTGGAAGAGGTCCGCAAAGGCACCCCGCTGGGCCGCATCCTGGGGCAGGGCACAGGGGCCGCCGCCAAGGTGCTCGGCGTCGTGCGCTCGCCCGACGTCAAGGGGCAAGGTATGCCGGCCTACGAGCCGCGTGCCATCAAGGGCATCGGCATGACCTATGCCATCAGCACCATGGGCGCCGATCACACCTCCGGCTACACTATCGCCCCCGAGATTCTGGCCTGCGGCGGTGACCTGGATCAGTTCGATGTTGACAAGGCCGACGTGGTGCGCAACTTTCAGTACGCCACCGCTTTCATCGACACCTCCGGTCATTGTCTCTTTATCGCCTTTGCCATCCTCGATATTGTCGATGGCTTTGAGGGGTTGGTCGAGGAGTGCAGCGGTGTCCTGGGTACCAACTGGACGATGGACGATGTTGGCCGTATCGGCAAAGAGATTCTGGACAGGGAGCTGGCCTTCAACCGGGCGGCCGGCTTCACAAAGGCGGACGACCGTATTCCGGAGTTCATGAAGTACGAGAAACTCCCGCCGCACAACGTCGTCTGGGATGTGCCGGACGAGACGCTGGATGCCGTGTTCAGAGCGTAACCCTTTCGCTGTGTCAGGAAACCCGCCGGGCTCGGGCTCGGCGGGTTTTTCTTGCGGAGATGTGTTGCCGCCTCTTCTATCCCGGGTTATAATAGTGCTGGAGGGCGAAAGATGATCACCGTCTGGGTCAAGTTGTTCGCTACCTTGCGCCAACGTTATCCTCACCTGGGGATTGGCGAGCCGATGGCGGTGGAGCTGCCGGAGGGTACGACAGCGGGGCAGTTGCTGGAGCACTTGCAGATTCCCCACGATCAGGTCAAGATTGTCTTTGTCAAGAACGTCATTCAGGGTAGAGATCACCTGCTGGCCGATGGCGACGAGGTGGGTATCTTTCCTCCGGTGGGAGGGGGATGATGAAGACGGTCGTCGCTGGCGCGCTGGGCGAGTGTGTCCACGTGGCCGGAGTGCTGAACTTCCTGCGGCTGGCCGAGACAGCCGGCTGGCGCGTCGTTTTCCTCGGCCCGGCGGTATCGGTCGAGACGATACTGGAGGTCGCTCGTCGTGAGAAGGCCGACCTTGTGGGCGTCTCCTACCGGCTGACGCCGGAGACGGGCGAGCGGCTGCTGGCCGAGTTTGCCGAGGAGGCGGATGAGCTGCGCGCCGCTGGCGTGCGCTTCGCCTTCGGCGGCACGCCGCCCGTGGCCGAGCGCGCCCGCGCCATCGGCTTCTTCGAACGCGTCTTCGACGGCAGCGAGCCGACCGAGGCAGTGCTGGCGTACTTGAAGGGCCAATCCCACGCCGAGTCCACCGAGGCCGACTTTCCGCAGACAGCGGTGGAACGCATCGCCTGGAAGGCGCCTTTTCCCATCATCCGCCACCACTTTGGCCTGCCGACGGTGGAGGCCACGCGCAGAGGCATCGCCCGCATCGCCGAGGCGCAGGTGCTCGATGTCGTCTCGCTGGGCATCGACCAGGATGCGCAGGCCAACTTTTTTCACCCGGAGCGACAGGATCCGCGCCGCACGGGGGCGGGCGGGGTGCCGGTGCGCACGCTCGACGATTACCGCGCGCTGTACGAGGCCAGCCGGTGCGGCAATTTTCCGCTGCTGCGCACCTACTCCGGCTCCGACGATTTTCTGCGCCTGGCCGAGATGTACGTGGAGGCGATCAACATCGCCTGGTGCGCGATTCCCATTTTCTGGTTCAACCGGATGGACGGGCGCGGACCATGGGCCTTGGCGGACTCTATCCGCGAGCACCAGCGGGTGATGGCCTGGTACGGCGAGCGGGGTATCCCGGTCGAGCTCAATGAGCCGCACCACTGGGGCATGCGCGATGCGCCGGACGTGCTCTTTGTCGTCTCGGCCTACCTTTCGGCCTACAACGCCCGTGCTTTCGGTGTGCGTGATTACATCGCCCAGTTGATGCTCAACAGCCCGCCGGGCCTCTCCGACGCGAAGGACTTGGCCAAGATGCTGGCCTGCCTGGAGATCATAGCGCCGTTACAGGATTCTCCCTCCCCCTTTGGGGGAGGGTTGGGGAGGGGGGGCTTCCGCATCTGGCGCCAAACCCGCACGGGCCTCCTCAGCTACCCGCTCGACCCTGATGCAGCCCGCGCCCACCTGGCCGCCAGTGTCTACCTGCAGATGGCGCTGAGGCCTCACATCGTCCACGTTGTCGGTCACACCGAGGCTCACCACGCTGCGACTGCCGACGATGTGATCGAGGCGTGCAAGCTGGCCCGCCGGGCGATCGAGAATGCGCTCCGAGGCCAGCCGGATATGACGGCTGGCGCTGCTGTCCAGGCACGCAAGGAGGAGCTAGTCCGAGAGGCCAAAGTGACCCTGGAGGCCATCTGTGCCTTGGCGAAGCCAAGCGTGACTGAGCCCGGTGCAGCCGACCCGCTCACCGATCCGACGACGTTGGCGCGGGCGGTGACGAGTGGTGTGTTGGATGCCCCTCATCTGCGCAACAACCCTTTCGCCCGCGGCCAGATCGTCACGCGCATCGACGCGCGGGGGGCATGCGTGGCGGTTGACCCAGCGACGGGGCGGTCGCTTTCGGAAGAAGAGCGGCTTGGTCGATTGGACGTCTGAATCTGCCAGAAGGAGTATCTGAATGAGCAAGAAAACACGCTATACCGTTCTTGGGGCTGGAAACGGCGGCAAGGCAATGGCGGCGCATCTGGCGTTGATGGGCTTTTCTGTCACACTGTACAACCGCACCCTGGAGCACGTCGCTGTTATCAAGACGCGGGGAGGGATCGACCTGTCGAGCTACGAGGATGGGCCGCACGGTTTCGGTGAGTTGGCCTTGGTTTCCTCGGACTTGGGCGAGGCGCTGGAGGGAGCTCATGTCGTCATGGTGGTCGTGCCTGCCACGGCTCACGCCGACGTTGCCAGGGCGCTTGTCCCCCACTTGCGTGATGGACAGATCGTCGTGTTGAATCCCGGACGGACTGGTGGAGCCCTCGAGTTCTGCCACACGCTACAGGAGTGCGACTGCGAGGCCGATGTGACCGTTGCCGAGGCGGAGACGCTGATCTACGCGGCCCGGTCTGAGGGTCCGGCTCAGGCGCGCATTTTCCGGATCAAGGAGGCTGTGCCGATAGCGGCGCTGCCCGCCACGCGCACGCATCAGGTGCTGGAGGCATTGTCACCTGCCTATCCGGGATTCATCGACGGCAAGAATGTGCTCCAGACCAGCCTGAACAACATGGGTGCCATTTTTCATCCCGCGCTCACCTTGCTCAACGCCGGGCGCATCGAATCCACCGGCGGCGAGTTTCAATTCTACATCGATGGTGTGACCCCCTCGGTCGCGTCTGTCCTAGAAGCGCTGGATCGGGAGCGGGTGACGGTTGCAGCAGCCTTGGGCATCCGCGCGCAGACGGGGATGGAATGGCTGCGGATGGCCTACGATGCCACCGGCGAGACCCTGCACGAGGCGATTCACAACCAGCCCGGTTATCGTGGTATCAAGGCTCCTGCCACGCTGAATAATCGCTACATCACGGAGGACGTGCCGATGAGCCTGGTGCCCATCGCTGCGCTGGGGCAGCGGTACGGCGTCGCGGTGCGCGGTATGGACAGCATCATTCGTCTGGCCTGTATTGTCCATCGTACCGACTACTGGCGGCGTGGACGGACGCTGGATCGGCTGGGCATTGAGCAATTGAGCGTGGACGAGGTGACGCGCTACGTCATGGAGGGCGAGCGTTGAGCGCCGCCGTTGCCAAGTGCACTGTTTCTGCAGTCATCTTGCTTGGCACGTGCCTTGTTCTCAGCGCCTGTTTGCCCGGTGGGGCGTTTTCCGTCTCCCCTTCGCCTGGCCCATCTGATGGAGGTGCTGTCTCTGAGAGGCTGCCAACTCGCGCGTCCTTGCCTACACTTCTCCCAAACCAGACTCCTGAGTCGACTATAATGCCCACCCCTGTTCCTTTACCTGACTTCTGCCTTCGCCCTGAGTTCGCTGAGGACACGGAGGTCTGCGGCAGTCTCAGCCATTACAAGATCGAGTTGGCGGTCGATCCGTCCTCAGCCCGGGTGACAGGGCATGAGGAGATCCTCTACACAAACATGGAAGATGGCCCGCAGGATGACATTTACCTGCGGCTGTTGCCCAACAGCCCGACCTATGGCGGCACGATGACCGTCACGAACCTCACGCTGGGTGGGCGGCCTATCACCCCTGTTGTCGAGCTGGAGACATCGGCGCTGCGGCTTCCGGTGGAACCAAGTCTGCAGGTTGGCCGGTCGGTGCGCCTCACCATGGACTTTGAAGTCGAGGTCCCGACTACGAGTGCCACGGGGCACGGTCTGTTTTCCTACGTCGGCAGCGTGATGGCGCTGCCCGACGTCTACCCGTTTGTACCCGTCTATGATGACGAGGGATGGAATGTAGAGCTCGCTCCAACGCACGGCGACGACGTGTATGCGGATGTTGCGTCATTCGAGGTGACGATCGAAGCACCTCCAGAGTTCACTGTGATAGCTTCCGGCTTCTGCGGCCTTCCACGGGATGGTGTCTGGACCTGTGAGGCCGCTCCCGTGCGGGAGTTTGCCCTGGTCCTGGGAAGCAACTACGAGCGGGCCAGCCGAGTGGCGAACGGCGTCGTGGTGAACAGCTATTACTACACAAACCACAGCAAGAGTGGATCAAGGGCGCTTGATGTCGCCGTTGACGCGCTGACCCTCTTTTCGGATCTCTTCGGTCCCTATCCCTATACCGAGCTGGACGTGGTGGAGACGCCGAACCGCCTGGGCGGTATGGAGTATCCAGGGCTCGTGGTTGTCGAGGATTCCCTGTATCCTGGAGGTTCCCGCGTCGAGTGGCTGACGGCGCACGAAGTTGCCCACCAGTGGTGGTTTGGCTTGGTCGGGAGCGATCAGGTGGATGAGCCCTGGCTGGATGAGGCGCTGACCCAATACAGTACATTGCTCTATTACGAGATGGTCTATGGGCCTGAGAAGGCCGAGAGCGTCCTGGATGTGGAATTCGTGCGCACGCGTCAAGAGCTGGTCCGAAGAGGTCTGGACCTGCCGGTAGGCCTCCCGGCGGGTGCCTATACCTCCGAGTTGTACTGGAAGGTTGTCTACGATAAGGGGGCGCTCTACTTCCACGAGTTGCGGCGGGAGCTTGGTGACCGTGTTTTCTTTGAGGTTCTTCGTACCTACCTTCGGAACAACCGATATGGCGTCGCCACGGCTGGCGACTGGCTGGCCGCCGTCGAGGAGGTGAGCGGCGACAGCTATTGGCCGCTTTACCAGGAGTGGATTCTGGGGAGCGACGTTAGAGATGTGCGGTGACGAAAAGAGCAGCGGCCCAGCTATCCTGGCCGCTGCTCCCAATCCCCCTGTGCCTTTCCCCGCGAAGTCGCCTCTCTGGACGGGTGCTCCGTCTGGCCCTCGCACTCAAGTCTGATAAACCGAGATGCGCTGTCTAAGGCGGCGCCGGGAAGCTACAGGGTGGTTGTCTCAGGACTCACCTTCATTTTAGGCCGGATTGCTGGCGGTGTCAATATCCTAAACCTTAAAGTTTCCCAAGGGTCAGCCTTGCGCAGGCCCTAAACCCTGTGCAAGGCTCTGGCACTGTGGGCAAAAGTGCGTTCCTCGCTGGGCGACGGTGATGCGTTCAATGGCCTGGCCGCAGCGAGGGCACGTCTGTCCGTCTCGCCCGTAGACCACCAGTTTGCTGGCGAACTCGCCTGCCTGCCCATCAGCTTGCTGATAGGCTTCGTCCTGCAGCGTCGTGCCGCCGCTGGCGATGGCAGCCTGCAGCACGGCTTGAATGGCCCTGTGTAGCTGATGTGCCTCAGTGACGGTGAGCGTATTGGCTTGGCGCAGCGGGTGTATGTGGGCTTGCCACAGTGCCTCGTCGGTGTAGATATTGCCCAGCCCGGCCAGGAAGCGCTGATTCAGTAAGAGCGGCTTGATGCGACCGCTTCGCTGCCGCAGCATCTCCTCGAAACGTTCCGCTGTGAATTCGTCCGATAGCGGCTCCGGCCCCAAGGCTCCCAGCACCTGAGCCGGATCGTCCGTCAGGTGCAATCGCCCGAACTTGCGCTGGTCGAAAAAGCTCAGCCGTTGCCCGTCGTCCAGCAGAAACAGCACGCGCAGGTGGCGGGTATCCAGGCACTGCTCCGACTCGACGAGCAGCCTTCCCGACATGCGCAGGTGGATCAGCAGCACGTCGCTGCTGCCAAGGGCGATCATCAGCCACTTTCCACGCCGTCCCACACTGGCGACGGTCTGTCCGGCAAGACGGCGGGCGAAAGCGGCTGGATCTGGCGGGATAACGCTGCGTGGCCAGAGCACTCTCGTTTCGACGATAGTGCGTCCCATCAGGGTGGCCTGCAGCCCCCGTGCCAGCGTTTCGACTTCCGGCAGTTCAGGCATAGCGCAGGCATTATAAGCGTATCGGTGTCTGTTCAAAATTTGGGAACGTGTTCTGTATTCCCCACTGGGGCTGCAAAAAGACATACTTTTGGTGCAACTCGCCCCACTTCGATGCTATGTATGGCGCTATTTAGGGCTGACGCCCCACCAACAA
>DAOUDX010000211.1:0-5073 GCA_034430835.1 Anaerolineae bacterium | reverse complement strand
CGGTTGACCAAAACGCGACAATCAACGACAATATGATTAGGCATGCTATCAGCTTCATTCTCACCTCCAAGGGAGATGTAATCCACTGATAGTATGCCAGCAATTATCTCAGTTGTCCAAGGACACTACCGAATTTCTCATAGGTTGGTCTCCAATCTACATAGGATGGTGGTTCGATAACTTGATGCGGGTCATTGCGATTGCGGCGCATAGATTACTCAGTGAAAGCCGCCTAAAGCATTTAGATGGAGGTTTCTACTTCCGACAAACTCATTTATGTAAGCGCCAGTGTTTTCGTTCCTCTCTAAGCCACTTCAGCTTCTCCCCCATTCCCTGTTCAAACTTGGGGTCGGCGAGGGCTCGTGCAGCGAGCTTGGCCTCCATCATTATAGTGCAGGTCTCCCCGCGCGGCAAGAGTCCTTGACAAAATGAAGGGAGCTTGTATAATACTGCCTGCTGGTAGAAACGAAGCTTGAGGGAGCCTTTCTATGATGGAGCGCTGAGAAAGAAGTCTCACGCGCTTCTTTCGTGCATGCAGCGCATTTGAGAGATTTCCCCGCTGGGGAGGGATATGAATAATCGAGATGAAAAAGTACTAGAGGCGCGAGACTTTCGTTCGTTGCGGATTAGCCTGGCGTCGCCTGAGCAGATTCGCTCCTGGTCGTACGGTGAGGTCACCAAGCCAGAGACCATCAACTATCGTCGTCTCCGGCCTGAAAAGGATGGTCTCTTCTGCGAGGCGATATTTGGCCCCACCAAGGACTGGCAATGCTATTGCGGCAAATACAAGAACGTGCGCTACCGGGGCATCGTCTGCGACAAGTGTGGTGTGGAGGTGACACGCTCTTCTGTGCGGCGCGAACGCATGGGGCATATCGAGTTGGCCGCGCCGGTTGCGCATCTTTGGTATACCCGTCGCGTTCCAACGTTGGCTATCCTGCTCGGGATCTCGAAGCGTGATATGGATCGCGTGCTCTACTTCGCCCAGTACGTTGCCGCTAGTGTGGATGAGGAGGCACGGCAAAAGGCTCTCAAGCGACTGGATGGAGAGCTCAATGAGGAGCAGAAGCAGTTGGAGGCGGTGGCTCAAGAGGGTATCGCGGCGCTGGAACAGCGGTTGACCGAGGAGGAGGCGCGGATTCAGGAGCAGATGGAAGAGACCCGCGGCAAGCTTGATGAGGAACTCGCCGCTACAACTGAATCGGTGATGAAAGAAGCCCAGGCGCTGCAGAAAAAGGTCGAGGATCGGCAGGGTAAGACGATCCGGGCTCCTCTTGTTTTCAAGCCGACCGGCACGACGATCGCCGAGAGCGGCACTGAGGTGGGGCGCGAGCACCTGACGCTGCTCAATCAGACGGTGCAGGATCACCTCAGCCAGCTAGAAGCCGACATTCGGGCACAGCAGGAGGAGGCGTTGGCCCCCTTGGAGACGGACCTCGAGCATTGGCGCGAGGCAACGTCCGACGAGATCGCGCGTATCAAGGAACAGTTGGGCGACGACATTGCCGCACTGCAGGCGCGGTTCAGGGCCGATCGGGAGGAGTTGCTAGGGCTGGCCGGTCTTCAGTTCTTCAGCGAGCCTCGCTTGCGAGAGTTGAAAAGCAAGTGGGGACAGGTCTTTAAGGCCAGCATGGGAGCTGAGGCGTTTTACGAGATCTTGTCCGATATGAACCTGGACAAGCTGGCCGAAGAGCTGTGGCGTGAAGTGCGCCATGGCACGTCGAAGCAGCGGCGCAAGCGGGCGATCAAGCGACTGCGCGTCGTCGAGTCGCTGCGCAAGAGCGGCAACCGTCCCGAGTGGATGATCATGACCGTCCTGCCGGTTATCCCGCCCGATCTGCGCCCGATGGTGCAACTCGACGGTGGGCGCTTTGCCACTTCGGATTTGAACGATCTGTACCGGCGGGTCATTAACCGCAACAACCGGCTCAAGCGATTGCTGGAGTTGGGCGCGCCTGACGTGATCGTGCGCAACGAGAAGCGCATGCTTCAGGAGGCGGTGGACAGCTTGATCGATAACAGCCAGCGCGGGAAAGCCCTCTCCCGTCGCGGTCGCCGCGAGCTCAAGTCGTTGAGCGATATGCTGAAGGGCAAGAAGGGTCGCTTCCGCCGCAATCTACTCGGCAAGCGCGTGGACTATTCTGGGCGCTCGGTGATCGTCATCGGCCCCAGGCTGAAGCTGCATCAGTGTGGCTTGCCGACGACTATGGCGTTGGAGCTCTACCGTCCCTTCGTCATCAGCAAGCTGGTCGAGTATAACTATGCCAGCAACGTCAAGGCAGCCAAGCGCATCATCGAGCGCGAGCGTCCCGAGGTATGGGAGGTGCTGGAGGAGGTGATCAAGGATCGCCCGGTGTTGCTTAATCGTGCACCTACCCTGCATCGCTTGGGCGTCCAGGCATTCGAGCCGGTGCTGGTCGAGGGTAAGGCGATTCAGATCCATCCATTAGTCTGTGCGGCGTTCAACGCCGACTTTGACGGTGACCAGATGGCCGTCCACGTGCCTCTCTCGAAGAGGGCCGTTGAGGAGTCCCGCGAGTTGATGCTGGCGACGCATAACCTGCTCAAGCCGGCCAACGGCCAGCCTATCGTCGGGCCGACCAAGGACATGTGCTTGGGGACCTACTACTTGACGATGGAAAACCCGGCCCGCGCCGGGGAGGAGCGCAGGCCGTTCGTTGACTTTGACGAGGTGGAGTTGGCCTACTCGCTGGGATACGTTGACCTGCACACCCCCATCGTAGTGGCGCAGGTGTACGATAACAAACGTCCCCCGAAGGAGCCCGTTGAGACCACTGTGGGTCGTTGCATTTTTAACCGGGTCCTGCCTGATGAGTTGCGTTTCATCAATCGTCCGATGGACAAGGGCGGACTGCAGGAGTTGGTGGGGGACTGCTATCGCCAATTGGGTGCTGAGGCGACCACAGAGACAGTCGACCGGATCAAGGATATCGGGTTTGAGTACGCCACACGGTCCGGCGCGACCATTGCCATTTCCGACCTGGTTATCCCAATGGAGAAAGCGACCATTATCGCAGAGACAGACGATGTGGTATCGCAGGTGGAGCGGCAGTATCGACGCGGCCTCTTGACTGAGGAAGAGCAGTACACGCGTGTTGTCGAGCTGTGGTCCCGCGCCCACGAACGGGTATCGAAGGCGGTTTCGGCGGCGCTCGCTCCGACCGGTTCGGTGTCTGTCATGGCCAAGTCAGGCGCGTCCAAGGGAGGGTTCGGCCCTATTGCCCAGTTGGCCGGTATGCGTGGTCTGATGGCCGATCCGTCCGGGCGTATCATCGAACAGCCGATCCGCGGCAACTTTCGCGAGGGATTATCGGCGCTGGAGTATTTCATCAGCACCCATGGCTCGCGCAAAGGCCTCGCCGACACGGCGATGCGTACGGCGGACGCGGGTTACCTGACCCGCCGCCTCGTGGATGTAGCACAGGACATCATTATCAATGCGCACGATTGTGGCACCACGGGCGGTATCTGGATCCGTACTGCGGATGACGTGGGCGGTCAGACGATGTCCGAGCGGTTGGTGGGGCGAATCGCCGCCGCGCCCGTGGCTCATCCCAAGACTGGCGAGGTGCTCGTCGGGCGCAATGAGGAGATCGACGAGGGTATCGCTGCCGCGATTGAAAAGCTGGGGCTCGACGTGATGATTCGATCGCCTATGACGTGCCAGCTTCGCCAGGGCATCTGCGCGCTATGCTACGGGCGCGACCTGGGCCGTGGTACGATGGTGCAGATTGGCGCTGCGGTTGGCATCGTGGCCGCACAATCTATCGGCGAGCCGGGCACGCAGTTGACGCTGCGGACGTTCCACACGGGGGGCGTGGCACACGGCGACGATATCACGGCCGGCCTGCCGCGCGTGGAGGAAATGTTCGAAGCCCGCAAGAAGCCCAAGGGTGAGGCACCGCTGTCCGAGATCGGCGGGGTCGTGCACATCGTTCGGTCCGATGACGAGCGCCGTGTCATCGTGGTGGACAGTGCTGTGGAGAAATTCAAGCACGAGGTCAAGCGTGGCTGGAAGGTCCTGGTCGAGGATGGTGCCGAGGTCAGGGCCGGAACCCCGCTTGCGTCCTGGCGCGACGAAAAGGAGATGGTAGCAGAGAAGAGCGGCCGGGTAAGTGTTGACGACCGCCATATCGTCATCGTTCACGAGCGGCGTGACGAGCGGGAGTACGAGGTTCCCACGACTGGCCGGTTGCTGGTTGAGGAGGGGCAGCGCATTGAGCCAGGGACGCAGTTGGTCGAGGGCGTCCTGAACCCGCACGATATCCTCCGTATCCAGGGGCGCGAGGCCGTGCAGCACTATCTGCTATCGCAAGTTCAGATGGTCTATCGCTCTCAGGGTGTCAATACGAACGATAAGCACTTTGAGGTCATCCTGCGCAAGATGTTGAGTAAGGTACAGGTCGTGGAGTCAGGTGATACGGATCTGTTGCCAGGCGACATGGTGGATCGGCTGGTGCTGGGGGACATCAATCGGGAGGTCGTCGAAGCGGGTGGGCAGCCTGCCAGGGCCTGGCCCGTTCTGTTGGGCGTCACCAAGGCTGCTTTGAGTACTGAAAGCTTTCTCTCTGCGTCTTCCTTCCAGCACACGATCCGGGTGCTGGCTGGCGCAGCGATTGAAGGCAAGGAGGATCCTCTGCTGGGCTTGAAGGAGAACGTGATCATCGGCAAGTTGATACCGGCTGGCACCGGCTATCGGGGCGACAACCCCTTCTCTGATGGCCCCGTCGAGAGTTTTGAGGGGATACCTCTAAAGCTCCCCGTGGCTGAACTCTCCGGTGAGGGAATCGAGGCAGTGCTCGATGGTATGGAGGCAGAGGCTTCGGGCGATGATCCTGAAGCAACGGGGGCTCCACCCGGTTAGTCTGGGTGGTTCGAGATAATCACACGCGACAGTGCCAGTTAACGGCGCTGTCGCGTTTTCGTGTGTGCCAGGCATGTCGTGTAACTGGAGGGTGTAAGTCCCTTGCGGGCCGAGATGACCGGAACCGCTAGTCAAAGCAAGGGTGTCCATCGCGAGGTGGAATCTGAAGGAAGCGTCCTGCCGAAAGG
>DAOUDX010000210.1:0-1544 GCA_034430835.1 Anaerolineae bacterium | reverse complement strand
CGGTTGACGACAAGAGCGGCGTGGGTTGGCTTGGAAACATGCCCGATGCTTTTTACGAGGCAAATACCCTGAAGAAGGTGGCGGGTTTCCCTGGATGTGACAGCCAGGTTTTCTCCCAACTCGTTCATCTGATAAACATTTATCGCACACTTGCTCGCAAGCACGGGGCGACCGCCGATGAAAACACCGATCCGGGCGAGACGCCTGGAAACCTCGTGAATCGTGCCGCGGATCTTATTGAGCGGCGCGGGCGGCTGCAGGGCAGGATCTTCGGCGCCAAATCGCAGGAGAGTTCGGGCTCGGTCGAGTGCCTCGACCTGTTCGCCGAGGATCTGGCCTTGATGCGCGAGGTGGAAAGCATACTCGAAAAGCTTGCCGGTCGGGGTATGGGGGATAGCCATGAAGAGCGCGGGATGAACACCCGGATTCTGGCCGGCCTGCTGATGAATGCGGCCCGCAGCGGTTTATGCGCGGTCGAGTTCGAGAGCATGGCTGAGAAGCTTTCTGGAAAAGAGATCGAGATCGCAGTCCTCGCAGAAATGCTCAGGCGTATCGCCTGGCTGACGGCTTCCAAGCGCAACGCGCTGGCGGCCAGAATTCAGCATCAGGTCGAGGGTTCGGTCCGGCGTCTGCTCGACAACCCGCTTTCCCATCCCGCTGAAAGTTACGCGGAACTATTCGAGGCCCACAAAAAGCGTGGGCCCGGGGGACTGTCGATCGAACTGTCCCATGTGCTCGTGGATGACCTGCTCGCGGCAGACGGGGGCCTACCCCTGCTGGATGACTACACGCACCGCCTGCTGCATTTCTTGGAACTCTACCACAGTTGATCAGGCCTCTCTTCAGGGCTTACACCACGGCCTCGGCACGGGATGTGGTGTCCAGTTTGCGATAGATGTGTGACAGGTGAGTGCGCACCGTGCGGCGCTTGGAATTAGAAATGGAAATGGGGGACGTATTTGCCTAACTTGACTGAATATCTCCGACCTCCGAAATGATGCTCTCCTGGATTAAAACAAGTCACATTAGGCAAATACGTTCCCCATTGCCCCCATTAGCAGCGTCTGGGGAAGTGCAGACGCGGATGTCTGGGCAGTCGGTTCCGGCGGATTGATCCTGCACTGGGACGGAAACGCCTGGTCGGAGGCAAGAAGTGGGAACCCTTTTGAGTTTCTCGATGCCGTCTGGGGCGCGGCCTCTGACGACGTTTGGGCCGTCGGTATCGCCGGCTTGATCCTCCACTGGGACGGGAACACCTGGTCCGAAGTGTCGAGTGGATTCAAGGCTGAAAATCTTCGTGGTTTCTGGTCCGCGACTCCCAAAGACGCCTGGGCCGTCGGCGATGCAGGCACAGTCCTCCACTTGGATGGGTGCACATGGTCGAGCGTGCCCAGCGGGACCACTAACAAACGGGTGTAGGTCTCATATTTACATACTCATGCTGCACGCCGCCCACGACTCATGTGACGGTGTAGAGGTATAATATTATCGGCAATATGGAAGTCGGCTTTGTATGTCTCAGCAAGTATATTCCAGAAACGGTC
>DAOUDX010000209.1:0-33478 GCA_034430835.1 Anaerolineae bacterium | reverse complement strand
CGTTCAGGGGGGAACGCGCTACGTCTACTTGCCGGTGGTGATGAAGAGTTGGGTTTGGTGGTACAGCATCGACGTCTACGAGCGCAACGATTCGCCGGACGAAGCCTATGGCCCCCTGGTTTCCGGTCAGGACTATGATGGATACATCTGGGATGCGACAGACCCTGACGATTATTACTGGATCACGCCTACGACGGCGAGCCAGGTGACCATCATGCTGACCAATATCCCGGCTGGCACCGATTATGACCTGTACGTGTACTATCACGATGGCGCACAGTATCAGCAGGTGGGGGCGTCTATCAGGACGGGGAATCAGAACGAGAGCGTGACGTTTACGCCACCAGTGCTCGGCACGAAATACTACATCCGCGTCTACCCTGCCAGTGGCTCCAGCAGCCAACAGCCATATCGTCTCAGGGCGACCTATGACTAGGAGAGGCATGCTCACCTGTTCTGCGTGTGGGGCCGAAAACCGCGATCAGGCCAAGTTCTGTCAGGCTTGCGGCTCGCCGCTGACACTGCCGATGGAAGCGGAGTTTGAGTTTGAAGAGCCTGCGGATGAGCTGGCGACCGTGATCCTGCCAACCGAGATCCAGGCGGGCAATCTGCCTCCCGGCACGCTCCTGCAGGAGCGATACGAGATCGTGGGGCTGGTGGCCCGCCGGACCGACCACGCTACGTATCGTGCCTACGACCGGCGGCGCTGTCCCGCGTGTGGTGCCGAGGTCCTGCCCGAAGGGCAGCCCTTCTGTCCCGGCTGCGGCGTGGAGCTGGCCCAATCGGCCACCTGCCTGCTACACGAGTGGCTGGTGGAGCCGGAGTCGGCAGAAGGGGAAACGTTCGAGCGCGGCGGGCGCACCTTCTCGGTCGCGGTGGAGGAGGCCCCCGCAGAGGAGTTGCTCTCCG
This sequence comes from Anaerolineae bacterium, assembly GCA_034430835.1. GTDB lineage: Bacteria > Chloroflexota > Anaerolineae > B4-G1 > B4-G1 > JAFGED01. The sequence goes on along the minus strand of DAOUDX010000209.1, from coordinate 32,569 downwards.
CGCGGAGGGTGCGGCTGACCGTCGGCATTCAGTCTGCCAAAGGTCCCGATCTGGCCGTCAACCAGGATAGCCTGCTGGCGCTCACGCTGACGCCGATGTTCGAGGGTCGGCCTGCACCGGCGCTGGGTCTCTTTGCCGTGGCCGATGGGATCGGCGGGCGACAGGCCGGCGAGATCGCCAGTCGGATCGCGGTGCGGGTGCTGGCGCAGGGGCTGATCTCCGGCGTGTTGATGGCCGAGCTGGGCGGGGACGGGTGCCTGGACGAGACGCTCATCCAGATCGTTGGCGAGGCGGTGGAGGAGGCCGACGCGCAGGTGTACGCCGTCGCGCAGGGCTGTGGCAGCGACATGGGATCGACGCTCACGTTGGCTTTGCTGCGCGATGACTTGGTCATCGTCGCCAACGTCGGTGATAGCCGCACCTACCACTGGCACGACGGCGCGCTTCGTCAAATGACCACGGACCATTCGGTCGTCGAGCGGCTCGTGGCGATGGGTGAGATCGCGCCGGAGGAGGCTGTCGGCCACGCGCAGAAGGGCGTGCTCTACCGCAGCCTGGGGGATCGGCCCACGGTGGAGGTGGACGTCCTCAGCCTGCGGCTGGTTCCCGGCGACCGGCTGCTCCTGTGCTGCGATGGCGTGTGGGAGAGCCTGGGGGACGAGGGACTGGAGGAAGCGATGCTGCTGGAGGTCGATCCGCAGCGCATCTGCGAGCAAGTCGTCCGTCGGGCCTTGGAGGCCGGGGCTATGGACAACGTGAGCGCGGTCGTGGTTGGTATAGCGGAACTGTAGGCTGGTTTGTTCGGGCGGTCAACAGTGGTTAGATCGCAGCTTGACCGTCTGATGGACTTTTCGCAAGGCTGATTATTTGAAGGGAGGCAAGCAATGTTCTGTGGAGAGTGTGGAGTCGAGAATCGTGCCGGGGCGCGTTTCTGCAAGTCTTGTGGAGCGGTGCTGGAGCAACCACCCGTTCCCCCATCGCCGCCGCCTGCTGCCCCAATGCCGTCACCCACTGACCCGGCGCCGCCGCCGATGTATGTTCCTCAACCTCCGCCGCCTGTTCCTGAGGAGAAGCGTCCTGCGCGGGGGCGTGGAGTGATAGGTGGAATAGCCGTGTTTGGTGGCCTTATTCTGGTCATTCTGGGTGCGCTGGCGGCTGGAGGCGCCTTCTTCCTGCCCTGGTTTACCAGTGGCAGCACCTCGTATACCGGCCTCGATGCCGTCATGATGGCTTTTGCGGAGGGTGGGGACATGACGTACCTCGCCTGGGGCCTGGCGCCTGTTGGGGCGGTGGCTGTGCTGGGGTTGGGCTTTATCTGCTTCGTGATGAGCCTGTTCGGCAAAAAGCTGTCATCTGGCCTGGCGCGTGTCGTGTCGCTCTTGCTCTTGCTCCTCGTTCTGTCTGGACTGTGCGGCTGCGGCCCGCTCGGCATGGCTTTGTTCGCGCCGCTGTGGGATGGCGGGAGCGGCAATATCAACGATGTGGTGGCCGGGATGGACATGGGCTTCTGGGGCGCGCTGGCCGGACTGGGGGCGGCGGTCGTTGGGGCCGTCGTCGCTCTGATTGGGCGATCGCTTTCCCGGCGGCGCGCTGCCTCTTAGGAGTGTCTGGGCAGCTCTAGGGAGGCTTCTATGCCTGGAGAGGTGCAACTGACTGTTCAAACCAACAAGAGCTTTTTCCCTGCCAGCGGCGGCCAGCAGTTGACGTACGTGCTCATCGAGGCCATGCCCACCGGTGCGGTCGCGGGCGTCCAGATGCCGCTCAACTTTAGCCTGGTGCTGGATCACAGCGGGTCGATGAGCGGGGCCAAGCTGGACAGCCTCAGGGAGGCGGCCAAGCTGGCCGTCGATCAGATGGGGGCGCAGGATCTGATCTCTATCGTCATCTTTGACGACAAGGTCGAGGTCGTCGTGCCCAGCCAGCCGATCACCGATCCGGCAGATCTGAGGGCCAAGATCGATTCCATCCACGCCGGTGGCGGCACCGCCATATCGCGCGGCATGCAGGAGGGCCTGGAGGAGCTGCAAAAGGGATTGGGAGCCGATAGGGTCAGCCGCATGCTCCTCCTGACCGATGGGGAAACGTTCGGGGACGAGGACGTGTGTCGCCGGCTGGCGGAGAACGCCGGCGAGCAGAGTATCCCCATCGTCGCCCTGGGGCTGGGCGAGGAGTGGAACGAGCAACTCTTGGACGACATTGCCCAGGCCAGCGGCGGTACGTCGGACTTTATCCCGGCGGGCCACCCTGACGTGATCTTGGGGACGTTCCAGCGGCAGGTGCGCGCGGCCCAGGCCACCGTTGTGCAGAACGCGGAGATGGTGCTGCGCCTGGTGGGCGGCGTCATGCCGCGAGCCGTGTGGCGGGTGGCGCCGATGATCGCCAAGCTGGGCCACCGGGCCCTGTCAGATCGGGATGTTCAAGTCTCGCTGGGTGATATGGAGCGAGATCGAGGGCAGAGCGTGCTCGTCGAGATGCTCGTCCCGCCCCGACAGTCCGGCTCTTATCGTGTCGCCCAGGCCGAGGTGAGCTATGACGTGCCTGCCACCGGCCTGGTGGGGGAGAAGGCGAAGGCCGACGTGATTCTGAACTTTACCGACGATCCTGCACAGGCCGAGCAGTCCGATCCGCACGTGATGAGTATTATCGAGAAGGTGACAGCCCACAAGCTGCAGACGCGGGCGTTGAGCGAGGCGGAGGCAGGTAATGTTGTCGGGGCGACGCAGAAGCTGCGCGCTGCCGCCACGCGCCTGCTGGAGTTGGGCGAGGAGGATCTGGCCCAGACTGCGCTGGAGGAGGCCGAGCGGCTGGAGAAGGGCGAGGGGCTTTCGGCCGGTGGAACGAAGAAACTGCGCTACGAGACGCGCAAGTTGACGCAAAAGCTGGATGACTGAGACGGGTTAGGCTCAAACGCCAGACTTGGCGGTTTGGGGAACCGACGGTTAGCCGAGCCGCCTTACCATTTAGTTGAGGAGGAATGCGATGGCTGTATGTCCAAACTGCAATGCACAACAACCTGACGGGGCCGTGTTTTGCGACGAATGTGGGGCGAAATTGGGCGGCGCAGCGCCAGCTCCACCGCCGCCTGCTGCGGCTCCCGCGCCTCCGGCACCCACGGCCGTGGCGACCACGTGTTCGGTATGCGGTGTGTCGGTGTCGGCCGGCGAGGCGTTCTGCGGTAACTGCGGCGCGGCGCTGGGGCAGGCTGCTCCTGCAGCCCCGCCGCCTGCACCGGCGGCAGCTCCCGCGCCGCAGGCTGGTGGGCCGACGTGTCCGACCTGCGGCGCTCCACTGGAGCCGGGCAGCAACTTTTGCGATATGTGTGGCACGACGCTGGGTGCGGCACCACCGCCGCCGGCTCCACCCGCGTCTGGGCCAGTGCCGGCACCGGCAGCAGCGCCGGCTGTTCAGCAGCCACCTTACCCGGCTTTGGCTGCCGTGCCGGGCAGGTTGGTCGTGCAGGCTACCAACGTCGCGCTGCCTTTCCCGCCGGGCAAGACCGAGATTTTCGTCGGGAGGGAGGATCCCGTCAGTGGTGTCTTCCCCGAGGTTGACCTGACCGATCACGGAGGGGACGAAGGCGGCGTCTCTCGAAAGCACGCCCGCGTCTTTGTCCAGGGCAATCAGGTCTACATTGAGGACTTGAACAGCACCAACTACACTTACGTCAATCAGCAAAAGGTCTTACCAGGGCAACCGCATCCGCTCAACGACGGGGACGAGGTGCGATTCGGGCGGGTCAAGCTCACCTATTACTCGTCATAGTATGTGGGGCGCGGGCGCGACGCGCTGAGGGTGTCGTGCCTGCGGAACGCAGGGCGCGGGTCCGAGGGGGAGCGTTCCGCTTCGACGGATGCTGTGGCTTGCGTGTTGCCTTCTGTGGGGCGCAGCGTTGTCTGGTACCGAGATATGTATCGGTTGTGCGTGGAGAGACAGGTTGTATGATCGGAGGGGCGGAGGTGCATCTAATGGCGCGTGTTTGTCCTTTCTGCGGTGTGGAATTGAAGAGACCTGAGGCCTGTTTCTGCTCAAGCTGCGGGAAGCGGTTGCCTGACGACAAGTTTCCGGAAGGGGTTGCGGAAGAGATCGCCCAAGATTCTCAGCCGCTGGAACAACTCTCAGAGAGGGCTGGAGAGGTTCTTCAGGGACAGCAATCTGAGTCTCCCCAAGAGCGGCCACCGGCGGGGGCTTCTCACGGGCAGCCGTTCCTGGTCATCCGCGTGCCCGGCGAGTCGCCGTGGGAGGTCATCCTCGACCAAGAAGCCTTCACCATCGGACGTCACTCGGACAACGACGTCGTCCTGTCGCACCACTATGTCTCCGGCCATCATGGCCGGCTGGAGCGGCGCGACGGGGTGTGGCACTATATCGATCTGGGGTCCACCAACGGCACCTTCGTCAATGGCCAGCGCATGCAGAGCGCAGTCCTGCAAGATGGTGACATTCTCCGCATCGGCGATCTCCACGGCAACTCTGTCGGCATGACGTTCCGGGCCGCCGGCGCGGTGGGCGCGGCAGCCCCTGCCCCGAATATCATCGGCATAGGAGCCACCGAGCTGGGGATGAAGGCCTCACTCGTCATCGGGCGCAATCCCGAGGCCGACATCGCCCTGCAGGCGCCCATCGTCTCCTGGCAGCACGCTCGCCTCGATCTCACGGAGCAGGGCCACGTGCTCACTGATCTGGGATCCACCAATGGCACCTACGTCAACGGCCAACGGCTGGAGCGGCCATGCTTGCTTCGCGAGGGGGATGTGGTGCAGATCGGCCCTTTTACGCTGGTGTACGAAGCGACCGGCTTTCAGCAGTATGCCGCGACCGCCGGCGTGCGGCTGGATGGCATCGGGCTGACGCGGGAAATCGGCCACGGCAGGTGGAGGAAGCGCATCATCCAGGACGTCAGTCTCTCGGTCTATCCCCGCGAGTTCGTCGCGGTGGTGGGCGCCAGCGGCGCGGGCAAGAGCACGCTCTTGATGGCGCTCAACGGTTTTGCCCGCGCCAGCCAGGGGCAGGTATTGGTCAATGGGGACGATCTCTACACCCAGTTCGATCTCTATCGCACGCTGGTGGGTTTCGTTCCCCAGGATAACGTCATCCACAGGGAACTGACCGTCGCCAGCGTGTTGCGCTACGCGGCCCGGCTGCGGCTGCCTCCCGATACGTCCGCAGAGGAGATTGAGCGGCGCATCGACCGGGTGCTCGATCAGGTGGATCTGGAAGGCCAGAAGGATCAGGTCGTCAATAGCCTCAGCGGCGGGCAGCGCAAGCGGGTCAGTATCGCCGTCGAGTTGCTGGCCGAGCCGAACCTGTTCTTTCTCGACGAGGCGACCTCCGGGCTGGATCCGGGGTTGGAGAAGAAGATGATGCACACACTGCGCCGCTTGGCTGATGGCGGGCGGACGGTGCTCCTGGTGACCCACGCCACGGCCAACATTGTTCAATGCGACCACGTCTGCTTCCTCTCACAGGGACGGATGGTCTACTTCGGGCCGCCGGAGGAAGCACTCCACTACTTTGATGTAAAGAGCGGAGACTTTGCCGACATCTACGATCGGTTGGACGACGCGGATCCCAAGTCGGCGCGGGAAAAGGCCATCCTGGCCGAGCAGGCCTTCAAGCAGTCCGACCAGTATCGAAAGTACGTGACCGATCGGCAGGGTGAGCTTCCCGAAGTGACACAGCGGGCGGGGAAGGCAGAGGCAAAGCCCCATTCCAGGGTCAGCGGAGTGCGCCAGTTCTTCGTCCTGACCCGCCGCTACCTTGACTTGGTGTTGCGGGATAGGCTTTTGTTGACTGTCTTGATGGCCGTGATGCCCATCATCGGCGCGCTGGTGTTGCTGGTCTCGCAGCCCGATTGGATGATGAACAAGCCGTGGAGCGAGATCAGGGAGTTCCTGCTCGACAAGCTGGCGAGCGGCGGGTCCAGCATCGCCGTGCACAACATCGTCGCCGACACCCAGATACTTTTGTTCATCATGACGCTGGCCGCGGTGCTATTGGGCTTGTTCGCCGCCGTGTACGAGATCGTGAAAGAGTGGTCGATCTATCGGCGGGAGCGCATGGTCCCCGTGCGTATCCTGCCCTACATTGCCTCCAAGGTGGTGGTGTTGGGCTTTTTTGCCTTGCTCCAGTGCTTGCTGCTCATGCTGGTCATCGGCCTGAAGGTGAGATATCCCGCCGAGGGCGTCTTGCTGCCAGCGCCGGTGGAGATGTATATCACGCTGGTGTTGGCGACGCTAGCGGCGATCCTGATGGGCTTGCTCATCTCCGCCGTCGTGCCCAATATCAATTCTGTGATCTATATCGTCTTCCTGGTGTTGTTCTTCCAGATGATCTTTGCCGGCGTGCTCTTCGATCTGCCCGGCATCACCGACCATTTCTCAAACCTGACCCTCACCCGCTGGACGATGGAGGCATTGGGAGGTTCGGTGGACATACAGGCCCTGAGAGATGACACCGGGTTTGGCTTCCAGCCTGGGACGGTCGTGAAGGCTGTCCCGGTCGAGGTAGAGACCCAGCAGCTCGCCTCACCCTCGGGCACGGAAGGGGCCGGATGCGAAACCATCACGGTGACGCAGACGGTCACCAAGACGGTGTCGGTTGAGCCGGGGGCGATGGTGCTTCAGGATACGAGCCACGAGTTTCGTATCAATTACGAGCACGAGGCAGGTCACGTGATCAAGGCCTGGCTGCTGCTGATAGGGTTCGGGTTGGTGTTTGGCTTGGCCGTGGCGATCGTGCTAAAGAGGAAAGACGTGAGGTAACGGGCATGCGCACGTGTGAAAAGTGCGGTTTCGACCACAATAGAGACACGGCCCAGTTCTGTTCCGGTTGTGGTGAGCCGATGAGTGTTCACGCCTTGCTCTCAGAGGGCACCCTGTTGCACGAGCGGTACCGCGTCAGGCGGGTGCTCGGCAAGGGGGGCATGGGAGCCGTGTATTTGGTCGAGGACACCAAGCTGTATGGGAAGCTGTGGGCGGTGAAGGAGTTGCTGGAGCGGTTCCTCGATTCCGGGGATCGCGCCGAGGCGGTCGCCCAGTTCCAGCACGAGGCCAAGATCCTCGTCGGCCTGCGCCATCCCAATCTTCCTCAGATCGTGGATGCCTTCGAGGAGGGAGGGCGGCATTATCTGGTGATGGAGTACGTCGAGGGACAGACTTTGGAGGAGATGCTGGAGAACGCGCCTGAAGATGTGCTGCTGGAGAAGCAGGTGCTGGGCTGGGCATCACAGGCCTGTGACGTGCTGGAGTACCTGCACAGCCACGATCCCCCCGTCATCTTTCGCGACCTGAAGCCGGCGAATATCATGATCACGCCCGAGGGGCAGGTGAAGCTGATCGACTTTGGCGTCGCGCGGCTGTTCGATCCATCCAAGGGCACCGATACGCTAAAGATGGGCACGGTCGGCTACGCGCCGCCGGAGCAGTACGCCGGGCAAGGGCAGACGACGCCCCGTTCCGACGTGTTTGCCCTCGGCGCGACGCTCTACGAGTTGCTCACTGGCGATAACCCAGAGGCCCATCCCTTCGTCTTTCAACCGGTGCGGCAGGTAAACCGTCGGGTATCGACGCAGACTTCGCTCACCATCGACAAGGCGGTGCAATTGGACCCCGGCGCTCGTTTCGTCTCCGCCCGCGCGATGAGGGCGGCTTTGCAGGGGAGGCGGCAAGGAGGATTCCCGCGGGCGGCGCTGTTCGTCGGCGTGCCGCTCGCGCTGATCGTGCTGGGCGTGTTGGGGGCGGGGGGGTGGTGGTTCTTCCAAAACGATCCCTTGGGCGTGTTTGGATCGGCCCCTACGGCAGAGATCGCCGTCGCGCCGGCCACGCCTGCGCCGACGGATACGGCGATGCCGACCGCCACGCTTATCTCGACCTCCACGCCGTTGTCGACCGTCCCTACCGGCACCCCTGCACCGACGAACACGCCGATGCCCATGCCGACTGCAACCCCCACGCCCACATTGCTGCCGACCAGAACGCCGCTGCCGACGAGGACGCCCGATCTCACCCCTGTGCCGACTTCTCCGCCCACCATTGCTGCAACGGGCGCGATCTTTTACACCATTGAGGCCGGCTCGTCCCTCTATCTGGCTCGGACCAGCCCTACCAGCTCTCAGGGAGAGGTGATCGATCCGACGTCGGCCGAGTACTCGACGTGCACGGGTGCTGAGGCCAAGACACTCACGGGCCAGTCGTTCCCTCTGTACTATGGGTATCGCTGTAGCGTCATGTCCCCTCAGGAGTGCCGGTCGCCGGACGGGCAGTACAAGGTCGTCATCTGGGGCCCGGCAGGCAACTATCAAGTGACTGTTCAGCGGGTATCGGATGGCGAGATCGTGCAGGCGACCTATAACGGCCCGCTCAACAGCAACGAGGCGCTCACTTGGTCCGCCGATAGCCGCTATTTCTACTTTGTGATTGGGAACGAGCTGCATCGTGCCAGCCCGTACGAGGCCGGCTATCAGCCGGTGGTCGCCGATGTTAAGGGGTACTATCTGTCTCCCGACGGCACGATGGCGGTGTATCTGAAAGCGGTGGGAGCAGTGGGTGGATACGATGTCATGGTTGTCAACACTATAGGGCCGCGTGGCGAGCCGGTCAATGTGACCAATGCGCCAGAAACAGTGAAGAAGTGTGCGCGGTGGGGACGCTAGATGCGTATGGCACTCATGACTGGCCGAACTCTCCAAAACCGCTACCGCGTTGCCTCCCTGCTGGGAAAGGGAGGGATGGGGGCGGTCTACCGTGCCTGGGACACGCGACTGAATGTTCCGGTGGCGCTCAAGGAGATGGTGCCGCAACCAGGGCTGGACGCTCCGACGCTGGCACAACTGCGACTCCAGTTCAAGCGGGAGGCGAACGTCTTGGCCCGTATGAAACACCCCCACCTGGTGCGAGTCACCGACTTCTTTGAGGAGGGGGGCAACGCTTACCTGGTGATGGACCTTGTGGAGGGAGAGAGTCTGGGTGCCCGGATCGCGCGGGAGGGGGTGCTGCCCGAAGGCCAGGTGCTCACCTGGGCCGGCCAGTTGTTGGGCGCGTTAGCCTACTGCCACGAGCAGGGGGTGATCCACCGTGATGTCAAGCCGCAAAACGTGATCGTCACGCCAAAGGGCGAGGTGGTGCTGGTGGATTTTGGGCTGGTCAAGCTGTGGGATCCCAACGACCCCAGCACAAAGACCGCCATCCGGGCGATGGGCACGCCGGAGTATGCCCCGCCGGAGCAGTATGATTTGGGGGCAGGCCATACGGATCAGCGCAGCGACCTTTACAGCCTGGGGGCGACGTTGTACCATGCGCTGACCGGCCAGGCGCCGCCGACGGCGACCCAGCGCATCGTGAGTCCAAGGGTGTTGGCCTCGGTGCGGTCGCTCAACCCGTGGGTGAGCCCTCACGTTGAGGCGGCGTTGGCGCGTGCTATGGAATTGCAGCCGGATGCGCGCTTCCGCGACGCGCAGGAGATGGCGGCGGCGCTGCGTGGCAAGGTTTTCATCAGCCGACCTCAGCAGCCGACAAAGGTCATGGCGGAGGCAGTTTCTGCAACGTCCGGTGGCAGGGGAAAGAGGGCGGCCTGGACGTGGGTCGGGATCGCAGGTGGCCTGGCGGCCGGTGTGGCGCTCATAGCAGCGTGCGTGGCGGCTGTGGTGCTCGTTTTCTATTCAGAGTCCACAGGTACTGTCAGGAGCGTCCCCGTGGCTTCGCCGACGTCCCTTGATCGGGCTGTGACGGAGGATACTTCTGGTATGACCGATACACCTCTCCCTGCATTTCCTACTCTGGAGCCGACTACTCGCCCTGAACCGACGTCGACACCCCCGCCTACCCCTATCCCCCTTCCTACTTCCACTCCCCAGCCCACCCATACACCCACGCCTGCCTGTCCAACGGTGACTGGCCCCTTCGCTGCGATCTGGCAGGCGGAGCAAACCCGGTTGGGCTGTGCGGCCAACGAGGCCCATGTCTCTTGGATGGCTCAGGAGCATTTCGAGCGTGGACAGATGTTCTGGCGGAAGGATGATGACGTGATGATCGTGTTGTATAACACCGGGGCCTGGGAGCTGTACGTAGATAGCTGGCAGGAGAGCGATCCGCAGTATTCATGTCCTGAGAGCGCACCATCTGAGACTCCCCCTACGCCCCTGCGTGGGTTTGGCAAGATCTGGTGTACGTATGAGGCGGTGCGCAACGGGTTGGGTTGGGCCACCGATTACGAACGAGGCTTCGACGGCACAGTGCAGGATTTTGAGCGTGGCTCCATCCTCCGCACCGACGGCGGCGAGACCTATGTGCTCTACGGCGATGGCAACTGGGCGCGGCGATGATCTTGCCGGACGGCGGCATGGCCGGCCCTCTATCCTTATCTGTTGGTGCCGAGTCTGGGAGGCGCGTTGACGAGCCATTCCAGGCACTGTCACCTGTGTGGCCGCCGGCTTTGGGGGCGTGGGTGGGTTTACGCCTCCGATGATGCTTCGGACGGTCAGGCTATTGTCGTCTGCCGCCGTTGCCATCAGAGCGCGCCACGCTGCGATGGCTGTGGTGTGCCGGTGGGCGATAACCACGTAGCTTTGCCTGACGGCAGGCGCATCTGCCCGCGCTGCCACCGCACCGCGATCTATGATCAGGACCGTGCGCGCGAGTTCTTTGAGCGCGTTGCTCACGTCATCACCGATCAACTTGGACTGGGGCTCAACGTGGGCACCGATTTCACGCTGGTGGATCATCAGCACCTGCAGCGATTGGCGGCAGAGTTGCCTAGCGACTTGCCTGAGGAGGCGGGCGGGACGCCCGAAGCCAGGGTGGTGGGGCTTTTTGCTCGAAAGGGGCCCAAGCGGGTGATGTACCTGCTTTCCGGGCTGCCGCAGATCGTGCTCATTCAAGTCGCGGCCCACGAGTGGGCCCACGCCTGGGAGGGGGAGAATTGCCCGCTCCTGCGCGACCCGCTCGTGCGCGAGGGATTCGCCGAATGGGTGGCGTACAAGACGCTACAGGCAATGGGTGCGGTCAAAAAGATGGCACTGATGGAGCAGCAGGGTGGGGTGTACGGCGAAGGGCTGCGGAAGATGCTGGCACTGGAGCGGTGCGACGGTGTGATGGGAGTGTTGGATTTTTGTCGGCGAGCGGAATGATGTGAACGACGAGCGGCGAGGAATGAGATGGCGGAAGCGTTGCGTCTGAGTTGTGCGGTGAACACACCTTATCTGCCCGTTACCGACAATGCGCGCTTGGCCTACCTGCTGCTGGAGGTAAGCGGAGCGACGGACATTGCGCCGCTGCCCGTCAACCTGGCGCTGGTGGTTGACGTGAGCGAGTCGATGCACTTTCGTCTGGTCAGCGAGGCGCAGTTCGAGGACATGGCGCGGCAGGGGCTATTGCAGGAGGTGCTGGTAGATGGCGTGCCGGCCTGGCAGTCGGCGGGGATCCCCCGCGACGTGTTGATGCAGTTACCGCGCAAGATCGACCGCGTCAAGGATGCACTCCAAGCTGCCGTCGAACAACTTCGCTCTAGCGATCGCTTCGCCTTGATCGCCTTCGCGGGGCAGGCGGTCACGCTCATTCCCAATACCTCTGGCTCCGACAAGCGCAGGCTGCTGGATGCCGTGAACAGCCTGGACGAGCTGCAGCTAGGGGACGACACCTACATCGGGCGAGGGATGGCGCTGGGATTCGACGAGTTGCAGCGGGGCGCTTCGGACAGCTTGGCCGATCGTGCCGATCGCGTGCTGGTGCTGACCGATGGTTTCACGCAGGACGAGGCCGACTGCCGCGCTGGGGCTGCCCGCGCCCGCCGGTCCCACATCCCCGTCAGCACGATGGGGCTGGGCGGCGAGTTCAACGAGGAACTGATGATTCCCATCGCCGACCGGACCGGCGGCGAGGCCTACCTCTTGGAGAATCCCGACGATATCCCAATGGCTTTTGCGCGCGAGTTGCAGCGGGCGCAGGCCGTGCGCTACCGCAATCTGGAAGTGAAGCTGCGTCCCTCCCAAGGGATGGAGGTGCGGGCTGCCTACCGTATCCGCCCTGCTATCGCACCGCTGGAGGCGATCGACAGCGAGGGCAGCTACAGTTTCCCGCTGGGTGACTTGGTGGTGGGCGAGGAACCGGCGCTGCTATTGGAGCTGCTTGCACCGCCGCGAGCGGCGGGCGTCTACCGCCTGGCCCAAGCCCTGCTGGCCTGCGACGATCCGGCCGGCGGCCCGGCGGGCCTGAAAACGCGGGCCGATGTCGTCGTCGAGTACACATCCGATCCAGCCCGGGCGGCGCAGCAGAGCCCTCAGGTGATGAACGTCGTCGAGGCGTTGAGCGCCTACAAGCTGCAGCGTCGCGCCCAGGCTGACCTGGAGGCGGGAGACGTGGCCGGGGCGACGCGCAAGTTGCGGGCTGCTGCCACGCGATTGCTGGATATGGGGGAAGAGGCATTGGCCACCGAGGTGCAGCGGCAGGCCAAGGCATTGGAGCAGCACGGCCAGGCCGATGCTCAGCGGACGAAGAAGCTGCGCTACGAGACGCGCAAGCTGACGCAGAAGTTGTGAGGGGATAAATGCCGCTTGTCCAAGGGCAAGTGATAGGAGATTGCTATCGCATCGCCTCTCTGTTGGGGCAAGGAATGAGAGGCATTTCTGGCGCGCAGGGATGGCTAATGGTACAATAGGCGGGAGGCTGATCGTTGGGCGGGGCCCGTCGTGGGGAGGCCGGTTGTTCACGTGGATGATCCGTGATGAGCGCAGGAAGGAGTCGAATGAGCATCGAGGTGTGGTGCGGCGACAAGCCGCATCGTGAGGCAGAGCGGAAAGCACTGCTTGGACTTTACCAATCTCTTTGTTCTCGGCTGCCTAGCTGTTGCAGGAGGGCGAGGAGCGGTGAGCATCTGCCCCCAATGTAGCACCTCCAATCGGACGGGCGCACGTTTCTGTCGAAACTGCCGGGGCGTCTTGTCGTATGCCACCCAGCCGGTGTGCCGCCACTGTGGGGCGGTGTTGCGCCCGACGGCGCGCTTCTGTAAGAATTGTGGCAGCGCACTCTCTGGTGACACGACGTCGGGCGCCCGGCGCGCCTGTCCTTGGTGCGGGGCGCTGATGCGGCCCAGCGCCCGTTTCTGCGCCAACTGCCACATGCCCTTTGCCGCGCCGGTGGGGCCGACTGCTGGCGCGAGGTGTCTTCACTGCGGTACGCTGATGCGCCCAGGGGCGCGCTTCTGTCGAATCTGTAGCCACCCATTGGGGCATCAGCCGGTGCCCCTGCCGCCATCCTGCCCGCCGTCGATGCAGCCAGGCCGGTTTGGCACCGGCGAGCTGATTCCCCTGACTCGCCTGGCAGATGAACGCTACATTGTCCTGGAGAAGATCGCCCAGGGAGGCATGGGGGCCATCTATCGGGCCCAGGATCGGCGGCTCCACGACAGGATCGTCGCCGTGAAGGAAATGTCCGGGTCGGCCGTCGCTCCTGATGAGAGAAAGCGTATCTTGGATTGCTTCAAGCGCGAGGCAGAGCTGCTGGCCCGGCTGGAGCATCCCAATCTGGTGCGGGTGAGCGACCTTTTCCAGGAGGCAGATCGCCACTACATGGTGATGGAGTTCGTCGAGGGGCGGACGCTGGAAAAGATGCTAAAAGGCCGCATCAAGCCTTTCGCTGAGGATCGGGTGCTGGCCTGGGCCGCCCAATTGTGCGACGTGCTTTCCTACCTGCACGGCCAGGAGCCGCCGATCATTTATCGCGACGTGAAACCGGCCAATGTGATGGTGGTGGACGGCGGGGACACGGTAAAGCTGATCGACTTTGGCATCGCGCGTTTCTTCAAGCCGGGCAAGCGGCGGGACACCATCGAGCTGGGCACCGACGGCTATGCGCCGCCGGAACAGTACGGCAAGTCCCAGACCGATGAGCGGGCCGACGTCTATGCGCTGGGGGCAATGTTGCACCAACTGCTCACGCTGCGCGATCCGGCAGCGGTTCCTTTCCAGTTTCCCTCCGTGCGCAGTCTCAATCCTGGGGTCAGCCGCCGCGTCGATGCGGCTATCACGAAGGCGGTGGCTTCCAACAAGGCCAACCGCCATTCGTCCGCGGCGGAGATGCTGATCGCTCTGTTAGGGGATGAAGTGGAAGCTATACGGTCGCCGGCCAAGGGGGCCATATCACCTGCGTCGGGGAAGCCAGCGGCCACGCCGTCCTCGCTCGACTTTGGAGCCGTGGAGGTCAGCGGTGTGGCGCCCGCCGTGACCATGAGGGTCGATCTCCCGGCAGCGGAAAGAGCCACTCTCAGCACGGACGTCCCGTGGCTGCACGTCAGCCCTCGAGATCTTGGCAGGAGCGGGGATGTCACTGTGACGGTGTATCCCCGCCGTCTCGTTCTGGGAGAATGGTCCCCGAAAGGGTTGGGATGGCTCGTGTGGCCGGCCCGCTTTCTGGTGCCTGGGGCGCGGGACTTGTGCGGTCACGTCGAGATCGCATTGAAGGGCGGCACGGTGAGTGTTCCTGTTCATGTCGTTGCGATGCCTGCGAGGTGGCGCGTCGTCGCTGGCTGGGTAGGGACGATTGCGCTGACGTTGGGGATGTTTGCCGTCGCAGGCGGGATGTTATTGTTGACTCTGGGGGCGCTGGGCGTCGTGGTCGCTTGGTGAGTCGAGACCTTCAGAGGCGACTGGTGTCAGTCGGAACTGGATTTGCCCGCGCTCGGTGCGCGGCCTATTTGAGGATAATGCCATATTGATGGAGGAAGCCATGACGCTTTCAGTCGGAGAGTTGATAGACAATCGATATCGCATCGCCAAGCTGCTGGGACAGGGGGGGATGGGGGCGGTCTACCGGGCGTGGGATACGCGCCTGAATCGTCCCATTGCGTTGAAAGAGATGATTCCCCAGTTCGGCCTCGACGCCGGCATGTTGGCCGACTTGCGCGAGCAGTTCCAGCAGGAAGCGCAGGTGTTGGCCACGCTCACTCATCCCAATCTGGTGCGGGTCACCGACTACTTTTCTTGGGAGAGCAACGAGTACCTGGTGATGGATTTTGTGGAGGGAGAGAGCCTGGCGGACCGCATCGTGCAGGAAGGGGCGCAGCCAGAGTCGCGGGTGGTGGAATGGGCCGGGCAGTTGCTTGACGTGCTGGTCTATTGCCACAAGCGCGGCGTGATCCACCGGGACATCAAGCCGCAGAACATCATCATCACGCCGGAGGGCCAAGCGGTGCTGGTGGACTTTGGGTTGGTGAAGCTGTGGGATGTGAACGACCCGCACACGCGGACGGTGATGCGGGGAGCAGGGACGCCGGAGTATGCGCCGCCGGAACAGTACGACATGGGGTTGGGGCACACGGATCCCCGAAGTGATGTCTACAGCCTGGGGGCGACGCTGTATCACGCGCTGACGGGGGAGGTGCCGCCCACGGCCACGCAGCGGATGGCGAGTCCGGCCAGTTTCGTGCCGCTGCGTCAAGTCAACGTTGCCGTCAGTGCGAACACCGAGGCGGTGGTGCTGAAGGCGTTGGAGATGCCGATGGATCGTCGGTATCAGAGCGCGGAGGAGATGGCGCAGGCGTTGGGGTTTGCGCCCCGGGTCACGCGAATCAAGCCTTCCCGTGTCAAGGCTGGGGATAAGCGGGCTGCGGTCGTGGCCAAGCCGGCCATGGATAGGCGAGGAGGGAAGGGCATCTTGTGGGGGATGGGCGGCGCAGGCATTGCGATTGTCGCGGTGATATGCGTAGTCGTGGCGGCGACGGCGGTCGTGTTGGGGACGGGTGCTCTCAGCCCCAAGCCTACACCCACGCCTGCACCTACGGATACGCCGACGCCCACGCCTATACCCACCGATACGCCGACGCCTACAGACACACCAACACCCACAGAGACTCCCACACCTACTACTACTCCCACCCCTGAGTTTACTCCCACTCCCGATCCCATACCCCGCCGGCAGACCTACACCAGCGATGCGCTTGGGTTCTCGATAGACTATCCTGGGAGCTGGATATATCTTGACAAGCTGGGGGATGTCGAAATTGACGTCGCCTTCGTGAGCCAGGAGTTCGTTCCCAGCGAGGGTACAGAAGGTGCCATCCTGGCAGTGATTGTAGACTCAAGAGTCTCTGCGACCAGCTTGCGGGATTGGTGGGTCGAGATCGAGGCAGAGTATCCTGGCTCGTCGTTCGACGAACCCAAGCGTACCACCGTGGGCGGCGAGGATGCCTTGTATGCCACGGTTAGAGAGGCAACAGCGCGCGGGTCTCTCACAATCGTCGTTGCCAATAACTATGGATACCAGTTCCTTGCCCTCGGCCTGGGTGGTCTCTGGGCTGACTACGAAGACACATTCGTTGCTATGCTCGACAGTGTCGAGTTCTTCCCGCCCAAATAGTTCGATGACTGTGGGGGCGGATCGTGCCCGTGTTCTGCACGGCGCGCGCTGTCCCGGTGATTCGTCACCGACTACGGACGATGTGGCGTTGGCAAGCCAGCGCATCAAGGCTTGACGTATCGGAGTATAGAGTTATGACACTTTCAATCGGAGAGGTGGTAGAGAATCGATATCGCATCGCCAAGCTGCTGGGGCAGGGGGGGATGGGTGCGGTCTACCGGGCGTGGGATGTGCGTTTGAATCGTCCTGTCGCGCTCAAGGAGATGATCCCTCAGCTCGGCCTTGGTGCTGAGGCGCTGGGCGATCTGCGCGAGCAGTTCCGGCAGGAAGCCCAGGTGCTGGCTACGCTCGACCATCCGAACCTGGTGCGGGTCACCGACTACTTTTCTTGGGAGGGCAACGAGTATCTGGTGATGGATTTCGTGGAGGGAGAGAGCCTGGCGGACCGCATCGCGCGGGATGGCGCGCAGCCAGAGGGGCAGGTGCTGATGTGGGCCGGGCAGTTGCTGGACGCACTGGCCTACTGCCACGAGCACGGCGTGATCCACCGGGACATCAAGCCGCAAAATATCATCATCACGCCGGAGGGGCGGGTGGAGCTGGTGGACTTTGGGCTGGTGAAGTTGTGGGATGCGAGCGACCCGCACACGCGGACGGTGATGCGGGGAGCGGGGACGCCGGAGTATGCGCCGCCGGAACAGTATGATATGGGGTTGGGGCACACGGATCCCCGAAGCGACATCTACAGTCTGGGGGCGACGCTGTATCACACGCTGACGGGAGGGGTGCCTCCGACTGCCACGCAACGCATGGCCAGCCCGGCCAGCTTTGTGCCACCGCGCCGCATCAACGCCGCCGTCAGTGTGAACACGGAGACAGTCGTGCTCAAAGCGATGGCGATGGCGATGGACCAACGGTATCAGAACGCGCGGGATATGGCGCGTGCCCTGGGGGTCGTGCAGCGGACACTCGTGGTTGGGCCTGCCGAGGTTGCGCCGGTCGTTACGCCGGCGGTGGCTGTGGCAGGGGCAGCGCCTATCGCCAAGAAGCGAGGTGGTCTTCTGTGGGGGATGGGCGGCTTGAGCCTGGCGGCTGTGGGCGGCGTGTGTCTGGTGCTGGCGACGGTGGCTGTCCTGCTGGGAACCGGCGTCCTGGGGGGCAGCCCTGAGCCGACTGAGGCGCCGACGCGCCAGCCTACTGCCACGTCCCATCCCGCCGCTACGTCCCAGCCGCCTACCGACACGCCGCCGCCGACCGAGACAATGCTTCCATCTATCCCTACGTTCATTCCAACTACTGCGCCGCTCCCCACTCCTGAGGTTTTTCCCATCAGCTCGGTGTTGTTCTACGACGATTTCGGCAGCCCGGCTTCGGGCTGGGAGGTGGGCGAATCGAGCTCTGGCGTCGTGGGATATGAAGACGGCGCCTACATCGTGCGGGGTGAAGTCATCAACAAGGCAGTCGCGGGTGTGGCCAATCGCTCTTTCCGTGACGTCATCGTCGATGTAGACGCGACCCAGGTGCTGGCTCCGGCAGACAACGACAATGCCTACGGTGTGATGTGCCGGGTGCAGCCGGGTGAGGATGGGTATGGGTTCCTGATCAGTGGAGATGGATACTACTCTATCTGGGTCGTGGTGGATGGCGACTGGGAGGAGTTGGTGGAGTGGGAGGCTTCCGACGTGGTAGCACAGGGAAACGCCACCAATCACATCCGCGCCGTCTGCGATGGCAGCCGGTTGGCGCTGATGGTCAACGGGGAGTTGCTGGCCGAGGCGGAGGACACGACCTACGTGGAAGGCGACATCGCCGTGGTGGCGGCCACTTTCGCAGACGAGACGACGGAGATACATTTCGACAACCTGAGCGTGCACGATCCGGGCGCGGTGGTTCTGGAAGACGATTTCAGCGATCCGGCCTCCGGCTGGGCGCTGAAGACGTGGGATGGTGGGAGTGCAGGCTATGGCGATGGCGTCTACGTCTTGCGCGCCGAAGATAAGGCCTATTACTACTACGGCTGGGCCGGGCTATCCCTCGGCGATGTAGAGGTTGAGGTAGACGCGACGCAGGTGCTGGGGCCGGCCAACGATCGCAATTCCTACGGCGTGGGGTGTCGCGTCCAGTCCGGCGGCGAAGGCTATTTCCTGCGTATCAGAGGAAATGGCGAATACTCCATCTTCAGAGAGGGGGGAGGGGAGGGAGAGGACGCGTGGCTGAAGAACTGGACGGCATCCGCAGCCATCAATCGGGGGAATGCCACCAACCACCTTCGCGTCATTTGCAGTGGAGACTATCTCGCCCTGTTTGTCAACGGCGTGTTGCTGGCAGAAGCGCGGGACGATACCTACACGGAGGGAGACATCGCCCTGGCAGCGAGCACTTTCGAGGAAGAACCGACAGAGATTCACTTTGACAATCTGACGGCATACGCTCCGTAAACGCCGTCGATCGGGCATTGGGAGGTCATGTCGTGACGCTTTCCACCGGGCAGGTCGTCGAGAATCGCTACCGCATCGTCGAGCTGCTGGGACAGGGCGGGTTTGGCGCCGTCTATCGCGCCTGGGACATACGTCTCAGCCGCCCTTGCGCGCTGAAGGGGAACCTCGACTCTTCGCCTGAGGCGGAGCGGCAGTTTGGCACCGAGGCCGTGATTCTGGCCAACCTGAATCATCCCAACCTGCCCCGTGTCATCGATCACTTTACCGTGCCCGGACAGGGCCAGTACCTGGTGATGGACTTTGTGGAGGGCGAGGACCTGCAGCAGATGCTCGATCGGCGCGGCTTGCTGCCGGAGGCTGAGGTGTTGCCCTGGATCGTGCAGGTTTGCGACGCGCTGGCGTACCTTCATAGCCAGTCTCAGCCCGTCATCCATCGCGACGTCAAACCGGCCAATATCAAAATCACGCCGAATGGCGTCCCGATGTTGGTAGACTTTGGCATCGCCAAAGTCTACGATCCTGCACTCCGCACGACGCTGGGGGCGCGAGCCGTCACGCCGGGCTATTCGCCGCCGGAGCAGTATGGGCAGGGACGCACCGACGTCCGTTCCGACGTCTACGCGCTGGGGGCTACGCTTTACGCGCTTCTCACCGGCAGTGAGCCGGTCGATAGCGTCGAGCGCATCATCGGTTCGTCGGCCCTGGTCCCGCCCAGGGAGGCCAACCCGTGCATCTCGGAGGGGGTGGCGCGAGCGATCATGCGGGCGCTGACGACTGAGCCGGTGCGTCGCTTCCAGACGGCCGGCGAGTTCAAGATAGCTCTGGCGGCTGGGATTGGGCTTTCCCCGTCCCCGGCGATCGCGCCCATCCAGGTGGCCCGTGATGCTCCCGCTGCTGCCGTCGGCGTCGCGCGCCCCAGTGTATCTCCCCTGCCCGGCCTTCGCCAGGCGCCGGACACTCGGCGGGGCAAGAGAGTGGCCAGGATATTGGCCGTCGTCAGTCTGGTGCTGGGACTGCTCAGCTGGATGTTGTCTTGCGTTCTGCCTGTGTCGATGGTGGCGTTGAAGGTGGATGCGGTGATAGGGTCGGTGCCGTCCGGCGCGCTTGCGCTCTTTGGCCTGTGTGGGGGATACCTAAGCGTGCTGGTGGTCCTGATCATGGGGATATTGGTGTTGACCAAGTCCGCAAGGTGGCCGCCGGGGGCGACCGCGTCATGGCTGTGATCGGCGTGGTGTCGGTGGCGTTGTTGTCGCTCTTGACGGTCAGGCTGTTGCTGCTTTTCTTGCTTGCCGGGTAGCCGAGGCGGACGGGTGCGGGATCTATTGCGATGGTGACTTGCCAAAAGTGCGGTGCGCGGAATCGGTCGGGGGCCAAGTTCTGCTCGTCTTGTGGAGCCGATTTCTCCCCGACGCGCGATGTGTTGCCGCCTGAGCCTGACGGGAGTCAAGCACCCCGGCAAGCAGGCGATTCGCCCTCCGGCCTGATGCAGACGCTGAAACGTTTTGTGCTGGGCACGGACTCGTCGCCATCTCGGCCCGTGTCGGGGCAACAACCGCTGCACGGCACGACGCGGTTGCTCGTCGAGGATTCGTCGCCGCCGCAGCCTGCTGCCGCGCTTCAGACTCAGCCGATGGGGGAGGGCAGGGGGCCGATCGCTCTCATGCCTCTCCAACCGGGCAACGTGTTGACTCATCCCGACGACCCCAGGCGGCAGTACGGCGTCGTGAAGGTTGGGCAGTTGGAGCGTTCTATCTATTATGACGCGCTCGATCTGACGTGCGCAAACTGCCAGGCGACGCTCCGCCAAGTGCCAGCCCATGGCCTGTGTCGGAACTGCCAGGCCCCCTTGGACGTGGTTCTGATCCACGAGCGATTGGTGTCCTCAGATAGCCTTCACCCCGACAGCGAGGTGCATGAACTGATTCAGCTCAGCGCCGGCCACACCAGCATCCTGCCTCACCGGGACATCCTGCAATACCAAGCCCACATGTACACAGTCACTGAGCATCCTGGCCAGTGGGGGGTGCTGGTGCGTGGGCGGCGGCAGCGGACGCCCGACGAGGCGCTGGCCGGGACCGTTCAGGTAGCCCAGGCGCTGGATTATCTGCACGCTCATGGGTTTGCCCTCTCCGAGGTCGGCGACGTCAGTATCGAGAGCCTCATCGTGGTAGGCGGAGGGAAGGACGTCAGGCTGGCCGATCTGAGTCCCTGCGTGCCGCTGCCCACGAGCGATGGCCCGTCTGCACGGGCGCAGATCAATCGCGACGTCACGTTCGTGGGCAAGCTGCTTTTCTACCTGGCTACCGGCAGGCAGTTGTCGCGCTCGAATGTCGATCTCGCGCCGCCGTCGCTGCGCGCCTTTGTCGAACAGGCGGTGCAGAACCAGTATACGGACGTGCGGCAGATGCTGGCCGACTTTGCGCTCCTGCCGCTGGCCTCGGCTGCCGGGCGGTCACTCAAAGCCTCTCACGGTCAGGCGACTCATCCGGGCCGGAAGCATGCCCGCAACGAGGACGCGGTGGTCACCTTCACCTACGACAAGGAGCAGGATGGGCGCGCGGTGCCGGTCGGATTCTACCTGGTGGCCGACGGGATGGGAGGGCACGACGCTGGCGATCTCGCCAGCCGCACCGTCAATCAGGTCGTGACCGATCGGGTGATCCAGATCAAGGTGCTGCCCGATCTGCAGAAGGCGACGCGCAAGCTGACGACGGAGCACGTTCCTGCCGGGATCTTGAGCGAGGCGATTCAGAAAGCCAACGCGGCGATCCTGGAGCGCGGGAGAAAGGATCACAGCGACCTGGGTTCTACCGTGACGGCGGCGCTGGTCATTGGGGACGTGGCGACGGTCGCCAACGTCGGCGACAGCCGAACCTACTTGCTGCGTGATGGGCGGATAGAGCGGATCACGCAGGATCATTCGCTGGTGGCTCGGCTGGTGGCCGCGGGCGTGGTCAGGCCGGAGGAGGTGCACAGCCATCCGCAGCGCAACGTGATCTACCGTAGCCTGGGGCACGAACCGCATGTGGAGGTGGATACGTTCACGGTGCAACTCCGGGCCGGCGACCGGCTCATCCTCTGCTCCGATGGCCTGTGGGAGATGGTGCTGGACGGGGATATCCAGCGTATCGTCGAGGAGGCGCGCAGCCCACAGAAGGCGTGCGATGCGCTGATCGAGGCGGCCAATCGTGCTGGGGGAGAGGACAACGTCGCGGCGATCGTGGTGGAGCTAGAGTAGTGGCGCGGATAAACGTCAAACCTCCCACACTCAAGACCCGGCTGCTGGTAGGGCTGGGGGTCGTGCTGTCGATAGGGGCCATACTGGTCGTGGGGTGGGGGATCGGCTGGACAGGGCGGCGACTGCTTGGCTCCTATGGCGAGCCGACGCCCACGGCGACGGCGGGACCTACGACGCCGCTGTTGATGACGATCCCGCCTACCCATGCGCCAACTGACGTCGCGCCAGAACCGACCGACACGCCGATCACCACGTCTACGCAGTTGCCGACGTCTGAGCCCGCCACGACGCCAGCACTCCAGACGTACGTGGTCCAAGCTGGAGATGGAGGGCTGGCTGCGATTGCGGGAAAGATCTGCCCGAATCTGGTCGTCTATCAGGAGCGGGAAGCATTTGCCTACGAGATTCAGCGAGCGAATCCAGAAAAGATCGAGGACATCGCCATCGTCCAAGTGGGGATCGAACTGGTGATCCCGCCTTGCCCGCCGTGAGGTAGAGTGCTTGAGCGTGTGGCCATTCTTGGCAGGGAGTGGTGAGGTGGCTGCACTGCATTGTGCAAAGTGCGAGCACAGGGTATAGTATGCGCGGAGGATCACGATGAGGCAGCTAGAGCAAGGTGAGTTGTTGCAGGATCGATATCGCATCGTCAAGTTGCTGGGCGGTGGGGGAATGGGACGGGTCTATCTCGCTCACGACACGCGCCTGGCCGATAAGCCATGTGCGATCAAGGAACTCATCCCTGACCCTCACCTTTCTCCTGAGGAGAGAGAACAGGACGCCGCCCAGTTCCGCCGGGAGGCAGCTGTCCTGGCACACCTGAACCATGTCAATCTTCCCAACGTCTCCGATTACTTTGAGGAAAGAGGACATTTTTACCTGGTGATGGACTACGTTGAGGGGGAGACACTCGCCGTCCGGTTGGAACAATCACTGGGAGGGCTTTCTCAAGAGACTGTCGTGGAGTGGGCGGTGCAGTTGTGCGGCGTGCTGGAGTACCTCCATAGCCAGAATCCACCGGTTATCTTTCGCGACATGAAGCCGTCCAACGTGATGCTCACGCCGGAGGGCAAGGTCAAGCTGATCGATTTTGGCGTGGTTCGCCTCTTCGATCCTTCCAAGGGAACCGACACGCTCAAGATGGGCACCGCGGGCTATGCCCCGCCGGAACAGTATGCCGGGCAAGGCCAGACCACGCCGCGATCCGACATCTATGCGCTGGGGGCCACGCTGTACGAGCTGCTGACCGGCGACAATCCTACTGCTCATCCCTTTGTTTTCACCCCACCTCGGCGGGTGAAGCCCAGCATCTCGCAGACGCTCTCTGATGTGGTGATGCGGGCAGTCAGTCTCGATCCCGGCGATCGCTTCCCATCGGCCCGCGCGGTGAGGGATGCCTTGCAGAAGGTGACCCGGCCCCGCCGCTTCCGTTTGCCCAGTCTCGCTCAGCGTGAGCGCGGCACGGGCACAGCGGTCATGCCGTCGGCAGTCGCGATTCCTCGCCAACGCAGTCGCTTCGCCAATATCGCCCTCGGCGTCGGGCGATGGCTTTTGCGCCTGGCGGTTTCGTTGACCGTGGCCTTTGTCGTGATGACCATCGTGTTCCTTCTTGCCGGGTCGTTCGCGATCGCGATCGTTGCCGAGAACGCGGTCGCAACCGCCGATTGGCGGTTGGAGTCCGCTGGGCCGGGAGAATTCGTCGTCAGCGAGAAGGAGGCGAACGAGGATCTGTACGCGCTGCTCAGGCCCTACGCGCTGGACATCGCCGAAAGCGCCCATCTTGACCTTCGCCCGCCGGATATGGCGGTGTTTTCCGTGGAGGTCGCTTCGCAGCCTGTTTCACTGCAGGCCCGTTTGAAAGCGGAGGACGGTAAGCCTGTCATAGTCCTGGAGAAGCTGAACGGCGTGCGGCTGTACGTTGTCGGCGGCATCATCTCTGGAGGCGTGAACCGTGGTATCGACAAGGCTTGGGAGGATGCACCTGTACGGCTTACTTCGATTGTCGTTCGAGAGAGGCAGGTGACGACCGACTGGGAGTGGAGAGATGACTGATTGGAGCGGACGCACAATCGGTGGCTACGAGATCGCCGACGAGATCGGGCGGGGGGGGATGGCGGTCGTGTGCCGCGCCTACCAGCCCCAACTGGAGCGCTGGGTCGCGATCAAGATCATGCACACAGAAGCCGGCAGCGAAGAGTTCCTGGATCGTTTCCGGCGTGAGGCCAAGGCCATCGCGGCCCTGCGCCACCCTAACATCCTCACGATCTACGACTATGGCGAGGAGCGGGGGATCGCCTACATCGTCATGGAGTACGTGCCCGGGGGGTCACTCAAGATGCACTTGACCGAGGAGCCGATGGAGTGGCCGGATGCGGCGACGCTGGTCATACCGGTGGGGCGAGCCCTGGCGCATGCCCACTCGCGGGGCATCATTCACCGTGACGTGAAGCCGGCCAATATCCTCCTCGCGCGCCCCGACTGGCCCCTGCTGGCCGACTTTGGCTTGGTCAAGCTCCTCGACCCTCAGCGTGCCATCACCCGCCCTGGCGCCAGCATCGGTACCCCGACCTATTTCTCGCCTGAGCAGGCCGCCGGTGAAGAAGTGGATCATCGGAGCGACGTCTATGGCCTGGCGCTTGTGCTGTACCAGTTGCTGACGGGCCGTCTTCCCTTCGATGCCACGTCTCCTATCGATGCGATGCTGAGCCGCTTGCACGATGACCCCATTCCAGCCCGTCGCCTCAACCCGCGTATCCCGCGTGCACTGGAAAGCGTGATCATGCGTGCGCTGGCGCGCGATCCCAGGGATCGATACGCTGACATGGAGGCAATGATAGATGCATTGTCACGATTGCCGGGGGCCACAGGGCGGGCGATCATGGCTCCCGCGCAGCCCAGCGCCGAGGTTGCTGCCACCACAACCCGTCTTAAGGATGCGGTCGCGGACATCGGTCCCCGGCTGGTCGTGACCGGCACCGGAGCAGTGGTGCCCATCCCCAGGATGGAAGAAGTGTTGATCGGGCGGGCTGACCCGCACGCTACGCTTGCTCCGGATATCGACCTGGGGCTGCACGGCGGCGGGCTGGCAGGCGTCTCGCGCAATCACGCCCGCCTGCTTCGCCGCCCCGAAGGGTGGCTGCTGGAGGATCTTAATAGCACCAATGGCACCTTCGTGGACCAAACGCGGCTGACGCCCGGCCAGCCGGTCCGCGTGCGCGATGGCGATGCGGTCCGCTGTGGCCAGTTGCATCTGGTGTTCCACGAGGAGTGAAGGGATGCGCCCGGTTGCCCTCTGGGTGGTCGGGGCGGTGCGGACTGTGTTGATGGGAGTGTACTTGATAGTTTGAGTATGATGATGGTAGGGGGTGACGAGTGCCGTTTTTTGGACCACCCAACATCGACAAACTGAAGAAGAAACAAGACTTGGTGGGGTTGATCAGAGCGTTGGAGTATGCCAGTGATTCCGACGTGCGCCGGCGTGCTGCTTCTGCGCTGGGAGAGATCGGCGACGCGCTGGCGGTGGAGCCGCTCATCGCTGCCCTCCGTGATGAGTGGGAAGTGTGTCACGCTGCTGCAACCGCGCTGGGAGAGATCGGCAACGCGCGGGCGGTGGAACCCCTGATCGCCACGCTCAGAAGCGGGAACGATGAGGTGTGCATCACCGCTGCCTGGGCGCTGGGCAAGATCGGCGACGTGCGGGCAGTGGAGCCGCTCATCGCTGCCCTTGGGCACGAGAACAATGGGGTGTGTATCACTGCTGCCTGGGCGCTGGGCAGGATCGGCGACGCGCTGGCGGTGGAGCCGCTCATTAACGTGTTCGAGGGCGAGGATGGAGACTCGTCCATGACCGCTGCCGAGGCACTGGGAAGGAAAGGTATGCGCGAGACCGCCATCTGGGCGCTGGGTGAAATCGGTGATACTCGGGTGGTGGATCTGCTCATCGCTGCGCTCAGGGACGAAGATAGGGGCATGCGTGTGGCTGCCGCCGAGGCGTTGAGCAAGATCGGCGATCCGCGGGCGATGGACCCACTCATTGCCGTGTCGGGCGGCGAAGGCGAGGATGTGCGCGTGGCTGCCGCCAAGGCGGTGGGCGAGGTCGGCGGCGAGCAAGCGGTGGAAAAGCTCATCGCCCGACTCGGGCGCAAGGACTCGAGCATGCGTGTGGGCGCGGCTTCAGTGCTGGGAGAGATCGGTGACGCGCGGGCAGTGGGGCCGCTCATCGCTGCGCTTGGCGACAGAGACGAGAACGTGTGCAGGATCGCCGCATGGGCGCTGGGCAGGATCGGCGACGCGCGGGCCGTGAAGCCGCTCGTCGCCGCGCTCGGTGGCGAGAGGGATGTGCGCCGTGCTGCTGTCAAGGCGCTGGGGGAGATCGGCGGTGCACCGGCTGTGGAGCCACTCATCGCCGCACTTGCGGACGAGGATGGAGATGTGCGCATGAGCGCTGCGTGGGGGCTGGGCAAGATCGGGAACGAACGAGCAGTGGACCCCCTCGTCCGGCTTGCGCTCGATATCCGAAACGAGGATAGGTTGGTGCGCAAGACTGCTATCTCGGCCCTAGGTGAGATTGGCAGCCAGCACGCGGTGGTACCCCTTGAGATTGTGCGCTCCGCGTACGAGCACTCGAATGTCGAGAAGGAGTTGGAGATGCTCGATTACATCGACTTTATCGTGCTGCGTTTTCTCCTGCAATGAGCCAGGGAGCGAGAAATCGTGGTGTCTTGGTCGCGACTTGATATCGTCCACTCTGATCGCTGTCCTGCTTATGGGAGGCGTCGATGAAGTGTGCGAGGTGTGGTTTTGACAATCGTTCTGGTGCTCGGTTCTGCAAGCAGTGCGGAGAGGCTTTACGAGCGCAGGCGACCATGCCGGTGATGCCCAGGTCTTCAGAGATCATCTGTCCTGCCTGTGGTGCCACCAATCCGAAATCCGGCGCCCGTTTCTGCCTGCGCTGCGGCAAGCCGCTGCCGGAGGCTGCACCTGACCAATCGGCTACCCAGCCTTCGATGCCGCCTCTTCCGCCTGCTCATGCGGCCACTCGACCTTCAATGCCGCCTTTCGCGACCACGCCTGACCATCCGGCCACTCAGCCTGCGATGCCGACGTCTATACCTCCATCCTCGTCCGCCGTCACGGCACCCTCGCCCAAGTTGCCGCCTGTTCCGTTGCCGGCCAAATCCAAACAGGGGTTGCCAAGGTGGATAGTGTGGGCGGTGGTGGGATTCTGCGCCCTGGCCTGTGTCGCTGCTCTCGTGATCGTTGCTGTGTTCGCCATCCCGCGGATTGTCGGTGGCGAGGTGGAACCTATGTCCACCGAGGGTGCAACTGAGATTCTCACGGAGACGCCCAGCGAGGCCCCGACAGAGACCGTGACCATGGCTGCGACCGTGGCTCCACTCGAGACCGCAACTGGGGTTTCAAAGACGCTGCCGGAGATGCTCCCGCAGGTTGCCGTCGCTGTGAGCCTATCCGCCTTTGAGTTGCGGAAGGGCGATCTGCTCACGGTGACCGCTGCCGTCACCAACACAGGAGAGGTGCCTCTCAGCGATGTGCGCTGCCAATTGGTGGGGGAGTGGGAGGGATGCTTGGAAGCAGTGTCCCTGCCCGTGGCGTCGATCCCTGGCCCGCTGGAGCCTGGGGTGAGCGAGGTGGCTATCTTCACGTTGAGGGCCTTGGACGCCGGAGCAGCCTCGTTGCAGGTTGCTGTCACGGTGGAGGCTCAGGGTGTAGAACGCTCTGTTCTTGAGGGTGTTGTTTCTGAGCGTGTTTCGGTCACTGTTTCGGAATAGGATTGAGTGCGGTTTGCTGTGTGAACTAACCAGATCGTAGTTGGAGGATTGTCATGGTCAATCGTAAGATTATGCTGGTTCTGGTTGTGCTGGGAGTGGTGTTGGTGGTGGCCGCTGGCGTCGTCTACGTCGTGTTTGTGCTGCAGAACAGCAAACCCAAGCCGCCGGAGATCACGCTGCCCCCCTCGCTGGGGGATTGGGCGGAGGACTACCCCCACTTGGCGGATATCCTCAACGACCCTGAGCTGGGCTCGGCGTACAAGGAATTCCTGGTGGTCTACGAGGAGGAGGGAGAGGAAGCAGCGCTGGAGTTGGCGCGGGAACGTGGTATCCTGATCGCGGAGGGGGGGGTGGAGTACATCTATCTCATCCTCATCCTCGACACGGAGGACAATGCTGCGCTGAAGACACAGTTGGAGGAGCTGGGGGCGAGGGTGTTCAGCGCGCACGGGGACCGGATGAGTGTGGGCGTGCCTGTGGAGATGGTGAGGCAGCAATTGGCGACGGGGGAGGCTGGGACTGTTTTTGAGGAGTTGACAGAGATCGAGCATGTGGTCGCGGTGCGGTTGCCGGAGCTGATGATACCGGACGGGAGCGCCATCGATGGTGAGGGGATCAGTGTCATCGACGCAGATGCGTGGCACGATGCCGGGATCACGGGCGAGGGCCTGCGTGTCGGTATCCTCGACCTGGGCTTTGACAACTATGAGAGGTTGCTGGGGGAAGAGCTGCCAGATAAGGTCACCTACATGAAGTTTGGCATTCGCCGAGACGGGGGAGAGGTTGTGCACGGCACCGCCTGTGCCGAGATCGTACATGAAATCGCCCCGGAGGCCACGCTTGTTTTGGCTGAGTACGGCGGTGACGATGCCTCTTTCGGCGAGGCGGTGGATTGGCTGGTTGAGCAGGACGTGGACATCATCTCGCACTCGGCAAACGGTTTGCTCGGTCCCCGCGATGGCAGCGGATGGGATGCGCAATTCGTAGACGAGGTGGTGATGGAGCACGGGATCCTGTGGGTCAATTCTGCTGGCAACGAGGCCCTTGCTCACTATCGGGGTGTCTTCAAGGATGAGGACGGCGACAATTTTCACGACTTTGCGCCGGGTGACAAGATGATGCCGATCTACAGCTATACCGGTGATTTCGTTGCCGTGATGTTACAGTGGGAGGATGATTGGGAGCGGCCTACGCAGGACTACCAGTTGCACATCTACGACGAGGAGGGCAACCTTCTGGGGTCCTCTCTGGAGACACAATCGGGCGCATTCGGGCAGGAGCCGTACGAAGTGATGTCGGGCAATCCTGGCGGGGAGGTCATCTATGCGGTCGTTGAGGCGTATGACATCGACGAGCCTGTGGCTTTGGATATCTTTGTGATAGATGGAGAAGTGGGCATTCCGACGGCACAACACAGTATTGGCACGCCGGCCGACGCACGGTACTCACTAAGCGTCGGTGCGGTCAATTGGAGCAACGACAGCCTAGCGGAATACAGCTCGCAGGGACCGACGGATGATGAGCGACTCAAACCAGAGATCTCTGCGCCAACCGGGGTATCGGGGGCCAGCTACGGGAGGGAGGAGTTTCACGGCACTTCGGCTGCCTGTCCTCACGTCGCCGGGGCCTCTGCTCTGATCTGGCAGGCCCATCCCGAGTTCTCATGCCAGCAGACCGTGGAATTCTTGGAGTTCAGCGCAGTAGACCTGGGGCCTGTCGGCCCGGATACCGGCTTTGGCTATGGGCGGTTGCAGTTGCCGGAAGTGTCGGCAGCATCCCTTGAGCCGCCGACCGGCACGCCAGTGGTAACTGCTGGTCCCGCCTCGACCCCCGGCCTTGCTGCGACCTTCACGCCGGTGCCCACGCAGGTCGAGTACACGATCCCGACACAGGCGGTACCTTCGGGGAGAGGGACGGGAGCGGGTACGTTGGCGCTGGCTGGTGTGTTGGGACTGGTTGTCGTCGGCCTTGGTTGCGGCGGGGTGGCGCTGTTGCTCGTCGGCCTGGTAGGCTTATTCGTCATCGGGCGGCGTGGGCGGCGGGATCGACCGATCCCGCCGCCGATCCCTTCACCTGGGCCGCCCGCACCCCCACAGCCCTTGCAACCCCAGATTGTGCGCTGCCAGCACTGCGGCGCTGCACTGCGCCCTGGTGCGCGCTTTTGCCGTGCGTGTGGTAACCCTGTCGCGTCAGCGCCTCAGCCGCGCCATTGTCGGCACTGTGGTGCTGCTCTGCGGGAGGGGGGACGTTTCTGCCCGAGATGTGGACAGCCGGTAGAGTGACTCGCCCTTTCCCGGACTAGCTGGAAGGAGTTGTCGCAATGAATCGCAGATTGATGATCGCCTTGCTCGCGCTGGGAGTGGTGTTGGTGGTGGCTGCTGGCGTCGTCTACGTCGTGTTTGCGTTGCAGAACAGCAAACCCAAGCCGCCGGAGATCACGCTGCCCCCCTCATTGGAGGATTGGGCGGAGGATTACCCCCATCTGGCGGACATCCTCAACGACCCTGAGCTGGGCTCGGCGTACAAGGAATTCCTGGTGGTCTACGAGGAGGAGGGAGAGGAAGCAGCGCTGGAGTTGGCGCGGGAACGTGGCATCCTGATCGCAGAGGAGGGTGTGGAGTACATCTATCTCATCCTCATCCTCGACACGGATGACAATGCTGCGCTGAGGACACAGTTGGAGGAGCTGGGGGCGAGGGTGTTCAGCGCACACGAGGACCGGATGAGTGTGGGGGTGCCTGTGGAGATGGTGAGGCAGCAATTGGCGACGGGGGAGGCTGGGGCTGTTTTTGGGGAGTTGACGGAGATCGAGCACGTGGTCGCGGTGCGGTTGCCGGAGCCGATGATACCCGATGGGAGTGCCATAGATGGTGAGGGGATTGGCGTCATCGACGCTGATGCGTGGCACGATGCCGGGATCACGGGCAAGGGACTGAGGGTTGCCATCCTGGACGGGGGGTTCTGGGGTTACGAGGACCTGCTGGGAGAGGAGTTGCCAGATGACGTGACTTTTGTGCGGTTTGGCCCGGATCGCACTGCTGAAATGCCGGATGCAGGTAAGGTGCATGGCACCGCCTGTGCCGAGATCGTGCACGAGATCGCCCCGGAAGCCGAACTTTTCTTGGTCCAATTTGGCGATGAAACCTCGTGGGCCAATGCGTTGGACTATGTGGCCGAGCAGGATGTGGACGTCGTCTCCCACTCGTATGGCTGGGCAGTTGGTCCCCGTGACGGCACTTCGTGGTTTGCCGAGCAGGTGGACGATCTGGTGGCTACGCACGGAGTCCTGTGGGTCAACGCTGCGGGAAATGATGCTTTTTCACACTATCGCGCCGTGTTCACCGATTCAGATAGCGACGGCCTCCACGACTTTGCATCGGGCGTGAGTACGATGGCTATCTACAACCAAGGCTATGTACGCGTCTTCCTTCAGTGGGATGACGACTGGGAGCGGCCAACTCAGGACTACCAACTCCACGTAGTCGATAGGGACGGGAATGTATTGGCCTCTTCTACGAATATCCAGTCTGGCGAGCTTGGCCAGGAGCCAGTCGAGTGGCTCATGGGATCGACAGATGGAGAGATTGTTTACGTCGCGGTCGAGGCCAGTCGCATTGATGCACCCGTGACTTTTGACATCTTTGCACCCAAGTTGCAGGTGGAATACCCGGTTCCGGAGCGCAGTATCACTATACCGGCCGATGGTCGGGGTTCGTTGGCCGTCGGGGCGGTCAACTGGGATGACGACAGTCTGGCGAACTATAGCTCCTTGGGGCCGACGGAGGACGAGCGCCTCAAGCCCGAGATATCCGCCCCGACCAAGGTCCAGGGAGCTTCCTATGGAGCCTTGGGTGCAAGGTTTACTGGCACCTCGGCTGCCTGTCCGCACGTTGCAGGGGCTGCCGCGCTGGTCTGGCAAGCCAACCCTGGTTTCACGCGCTTGGAGGTCGTGGGGTTCATGCTGGACAATGCCGTGGATCTGGGACCTGATGGGCCAGACACCGGCTATGGCCTTGGACGGCTAGAGCTGCCAGAGCCGGCGATCGGACCGACGCCTGAGCCAACGGTTGCACCGCTACCGACCAATACCCCATTACCCACCACCGGTCCTACCGCGACTCCTGGGCTGACCTCGACGGCTCTTCCCATCGATACTCCCAGTCCGGTTGCGACCAACACGTCGGAGCCTGAGCCGACGGAGATAGCCTACGTTCAGCCGACATCGGCCCCACCCCCGCCTCCAGGCACGGCATCGGGGACGGGGACGCTGGTGGTCGGCGCAGCGGTGTTTGTTGTAGCTGGCCTGGGTTGCGGTGGGGTGGTGCTGCTACTCGTCGGCGGGGTCGGCTTGATCGTGTTGGGTCGGCGCGGTCGGCGGGCGCAGCCGATCCCGCAGCCAGTTCCTTCGCCCGGGCCACACGTGCCTCCGCTACCGCCATCACCCCCGCAGTCTCAAGCCGTGCGCTGCCAGCACTGTGGCGCTGTGGTACGCCCTGGCGCGCGCTTTTGCCCCAGTTGCGGTCAAGCTGCTGCACCGACGCAGCAGTGTCCCCATTGCGGTGCTGCCCTGCGAGCAGGAGGGCGCTTTTGTCCAGGGTGCGGGCGGCCGGCGTGGTAGGCTATCAGCAAGAGTGTGTCTGTTCAAAATTTGGGAACGTGTTCTGTATTCCCCACTGGGGCTGCAAAAAGACATACTTTTGGTGCAACTCGCCCCACTTCGATGCTATGTATGGCGCTATTTAGGGCTGACGCCCCACCAACAAC
>DAOUDX010000208.1:0-6540 GCA_034430835.1 Anaerolineae bacterium | reverse complement strand
AAACCATCGAGGACGAAGCCGACCTGGTGTTGATCAAGCCGGTGCGCTATCACGTGCTGCAGGACAAGGCAGTCGAGCTGGCGCAGCACGCGTGACCTGCGACGTGACGGCAGGACTGAAGCGGCGGAAGGGGGATGATTCCCCATAATGTGGGAGGGGGGTAACCCTGCGTATCGCTTTCCACGCGAGTTGATGCGGCCAGAAGCACAGGGGCCGCTGGCGCTTGACAGACGCGAAAGTCTGAGTACCTTGGCAACGTCACATTCGACGATTTGACAAGCAGAGGCGTTCTGAGCGGAATGAGCGAAGCGGAATACAGTCGAAGAAGCCTCCGCGAGCACTCTTCGACTGCGCTACGCTCCGCTCAGAGCACTCGCTTGTCTGAGGTGACAGTGTCGAAGTACAATCACAGTGCACAAAAGGAGCCACGAACCGAAAGTGATGGGCGGCCTGTCTTCTCTGACTCACATACTGCGCCAACCCTGCGCAGCCCAGAGCGACTGCGTGGTCTCGCCGTTCTTTTCACCCGGCAGGGGGCAGGGACGAGCGTCCCTGCCGAAGGCCGGGTTGTGTTTTTGCAGACAGGTCAAATTCGCATAAGGAGGTCCCCATGTCCACGCGTTCTCATCTAAAGCGGAAGCTATTCCACGTTCTCATCACCATCGTCGTCACCGCGACGAGCCTGCCGCTGACGTCCTCGGGCGTCATCGTGCGGGCGGATAACAACCACCCGGCCATGTGGAAGTTCCTGTACAACCCGCCGGTGGTAGGGCTGTTCAGCGGCTCAGCGACGTACAATTATCCCTTGGAACTGCCGCCAGGGCGCGGCGGCTTGCAGCCGAGTGTCAACTTTTCGTACAACAGCAGCCGTGTCAACGGGCTATTGGGGTATTTGAACATTGATGCCGGGCCATTGGGCTTGGGCTGGTCGGTGGACCAGATCGACATCACACGCCGGGCCACGGCGTGGAAGACGTGCGTCACCCGGAACAACAAGCCCTGTTACAAGGACCGGTTCGTGCTGGCGATGAATGGCACCAGCTACGACCTGGAACCGGCGACTGACGCGCAAGTGGGGCGGTTCTATGCCAAGGACGCCCCCGGCCTGTACGTCGAGCGGCACAACGACAAAGCAGGCAACGGCACGCCCGTCGGCATCAACGCCACCGGCGACTACTGGATCGTGCGCACGCCAGACGGTACGACGTATCGCCTGGGGTATACCTACAACTCGGAGCAGGTGGTGCGCGGGGTAGTGTCCAACGGCGGCTACTACTCCGACAGAGAGGGCGAAACAACAGCGGTCAAGCGCTGGCGGGTGGACCGGGTCAGGGATGTCCACGGGAACGTCATGCGGTTCGCATACCAGGAGTTCGTGCATAACGACAGCGACAAGTGGAGCTTGCTGAAAGAGATCAAGTACAACAAGGGCGACGGCGTCTTTCTCTCGTGGGTGAAGTTCATCAACAATGGAAACGACGAAGGTGTGGGTCCACTGTATGACAAGATCCAAGTATTCGACAGGGTTGCCGATGGCACGCCGGATACCGAGCTTGTGCGGGAGTACCGGCTAGACGTCAACACGAACAGCCTCTTCGAGTGCGGCATCACGCTGAACCAGGCCCACCTGGATCAAGTGCGGGTCTACGAGCCGGGAGGGCAGGCGCTGCCGCCAACAACCTTTACCTACGAGTGGCTGGGGAACTGGACGAGCGACTGCTACCACTATCCACGAATGAAACGGGTGGAAAACGGCTACGGTGGCAAGAGCGAATTCTCCTACGTCGGGGATGGATACAAGTGGGCGCACAGCACGTGCCCAGTTCCTTCTGCGTACAACCCCTGCCCGAACCTCGATCCAGACGCGGTTGGGCAGAGCTACGAGGTCACCGAGATGCGGACTT
The DNA here is from genome assembly GCA_034430835.1 of Anaerolineae bacterium. Lineage (GTDB taxonomy): Bacteria > Chloroflexota > Anaerolineae > B4-G1 > B4-G1 > JAFGED01. The sequence goes on along the minus strand of DAOUDX010000208.1, from coordinate 4,636 downwards.
ACGATGGCATCAACCCGTCACCGGCACGGGTGACGTACGAGTACGCCAACGCCTGTCGCGGCGTCAAAGGTTCGGTGTGCGCGGCGCCTGGAGCGAGAGGCCACGAGCCGATCACAGGCTACGGGACAGTGACGGAGCGGGCGTACGACTACGACAGCAGCCTGGCGGGGATGAGCACCCACAAGTTCAAACTCGAATACGACCTGCTGGGGCGGGAGTACCGGACGCAGCAGAAGGACACCGACGGCACGGTGCTGCGGAAGACGGAGACGAGCTTTTCGATCAGGCCGTTCGGCCCCACCCATTTCGTCGCCATGGACCAAGTCGTCTCGACCGACTTTACCGGCGGAGAGGCCATCAGCACGCGGGCGACCTACGAGTACGACGGATACGGGAACGTGGTTGGGGTCAACCAGATGGACGAGAACGACGAGCTGTACCGGCGGACGGAGCGGGCCTACGTACACAACCACGATCCATCAGTGTGGATCGTGAACAAGCCGGCGCTGGAGGAGGTGTACGACGGCGAGGGCAACCTGCTGGCGGCGACGCTTTACGGATACGACGGGGGGCTCTCACCGGCGGACGGCGTGGGCGAGAAGGGGGAGCTGACCCTGATGCGCCGGCGAACGCTGGCGGGGAGTGAGAGCGACGAGACGATAGACGCGGCGTACGCATACGACGCGTACGGCAACGTGGTGACGGAGACGGTGTACACCACGCCGGGGACGGTGAGCGCCGCTACCCCCTCGCCAACAACAGAATGGATAGTGCCCAAGGAGCTGGGTTGGAAGCGGTACGAGGGCAACCCGGTGATGTCGTATGGGGAGTATAGTTGGGATTCAAAGCGAGTGACCCAACCATCGGTGATCTACGATGGCGGCATCTATCACATGTGGTATGGTGCACTCGACGATGGGAACGTGTGGCGCATCGGGTACGCCACATCGCCGGATGGGGTGACGTGGACGAAGCGCTCCACCCCCGTGCTCCAACCACAGTCGGGCACTTTCTATGCCGACGGTATCAATGCCCCATCGGTGATCAAGAGCGGCGACGGGTACGTGATGTGGTTCAGTGGGACGAGCGGAAGCGCCACGACCATCGGGCGCGCCGAGTCCTCCGATGGCATCACCTGGACTAGCATCCAGCAGGTGTTAGCGGCTGCGGACGTGGCGTGGGTGAGCGGCGACGAAATGGTAGCGAACCCGACCATATTGGTGAAGGACGGTGGCTATCATATGTGGTTCCACGGTGGCACGTGGGATGACATGCAGATCGGCTACGCCCACTCAGACGACGGAGTCAATTGGATACCTTACACCGCACCGGTATTGGAGAACGGGACAGCAGGCAGTTGGGACGATACGGCCGCGTGGGCACCGGTAGTGTGGTGGAGCGGCGAAGCATACCATATGTGGTACGTGGGAAAGGCTGATCCCGGCTGGGCGAGTGTAAACCACATCGGGCACGCGACGTCGTCCAATGGTATTGACTGGACGAAGGATGCGCGGAATCCAGTGCTGAAAGGATTCGACGACGACAGTTGGCAGCGCAAGCTGGTGGGAGTGGAGGTGGTGCAAGCAGGCGGCGAGCTGTGGATGTGGTATGCTGGCGCGGCGTCCGGTGGCTATCAAAGCATCGGCCTGGCCACCGCGCCGCTGGTGTCTGATTGGCACCGGTACGAGGGCAGCCCTGTACTGGAGAACGGTGGCACCGGCGAATGGGATTCGCAGCGCGCTACGCAACCGGCGATCCTCTACGATGGAGAAACCTACCACATGTGGTACACAGGGCTGGACCAGTTGGGTGCCGAGGGTACCTGGCAGATCGGGTACGCCACATCGCCAGATGGCATCGTGTGGACAAAGAGTGGCGACAACCCCGTGATCGCATTGCAGGGTGGTTATGCTGATGGCACTCAGGGTAGCTCAGTCGTCAAGAACGGTCCCGCGTATGAGATGTATTTCGCAGGTCTAAGCGGAACCACGTGGAGTATCTGGAAGGCAACGTCGAATGATGGTGTGAACTGGACAGGAATCCAACAGGTGCTGACCTCTGCACAGGTGGACTGGGCGGATGGGAGCGAAGGGATCGGCCATCCGAACGTGGTAAACGTGGATGGCACGTACCATATGTGGTTCTCCGGCCACACGGCGGCGGGGGAGCGACAGATCGGTCACGCAGTACTACAGAGCGGGACTTGGGTAGCAGATGACGACCCGGTGCTAACGGCGGAAGAGGCCTGGGAAGCGCTGGAACTGCTGTCGCCGGAGGTAATGTGGGACGGCGAGGGATTCCATATGTGGTACACGGGAAAGGGCACCTTTGACGGTGCGAACTACTATCAGATCGGCTATGCGAGCTCGCCCGATGGAATCACCTGGACAAAGTACGCACAAAACCCAATCCTGAAGGCACCAAAGGACGGCAGTTGGCAGCACAACGCGACGAGCGTGGCCGTCCTGCGGGCGGGGCACGAGTTCCGAATGTGGTATTCGGGCGGGTACGGCGGTGTGCAAAAGATCGGCCTGGCGACGATGCCTGCGATCCCGTGGGCAGGTGGACCGGCGGGCGGCAGCAGCCCCGAATTCCGCACTTCCACCATCGAGTACGACGATACCTATCACATGTACCCCGTCGAGACCTGCAGTCCCGAGGTGGATGGCGTGGGACGGCTGTGCACCACCATCGAGTACTATGGCGTCGAAACCGTTCCCGCGGACGATGGTCTGCCCGGCCAGGTCAAGAGCATCACCGACCCCAACGGGGCGACGACGAGCTACAAATACGACGACTTTGGGCGGCTGATCGAGACCTTCTTGCCCTTGCAGCAGGGAAGCGGTATCCCCTCGATCACCTATCATTACGCCGATACGGCGTCTCCGTTCAAGATACGCGTGTGGCAGTTGAAGGTGTCCGATCCTGATCCATCATGTTACGGCAATGCCGAGTGCTACTATGCAAGCCACACGTACTATGACGGTCTGGGACGCGAGATCGAACAGAAATACTACATGGAGGGCGATCTGGTGGCTATGGCGGCCACCAAGCACAACGCGCTGGGGCAGGTGGCCCGGCAGGGTCTGCCGTACGAAGCCACGACCAGCGCCTGGACCTATGAGGCGCCGGACTGGACCAGACCCCACACCGCCTACGAGTACGATCCCATGGGCCGACCCGTGCGGATCGAAAACCCCGACGGCGCCTACACGCACACCATCTACGAAGGGCTGACGACCACGGCCATCGACGCGAATGGCCACCAGAAGCGCTACACCAACGACGTGTGGGGGCAGTTGGTCAAGGCGGAAGAGTTCGCCGGAGAGAGTCGCCTGTTCTGGGAGGTGGAAGCTGGCGCGAGCTGGCAGCGGTACGCGTCCAACCCGGTGCTGTCGTACGGCAGCTACAGTTGGGACGCCAAGCGAGTGACCCAACCTTCGGTGATCTATGACGGCGAAACCTACCGGATGTGGTATGGCGCACTGGATGACGGGAATGTGTGGCGCATCGGGTATGCCACGTCGCCAGATGGCAAAACGTGGACCAAGCGCTCGACCCCCGTCCTCCAGCCGCAGGTGGGCACCTTTTACGCCGACGGCATCAACAATCCGTCGGTGGTCAAGACTGGTGACGAATACGTGATGTGGTTCAGCGGGACGAGCGGAGACGTCACGACCATCGGGCGGGCAGAGTCCCTCGATGGGATCAACTGGAGCAACGTGCAACAGGTGCTGACGCCAGAGGATGTGGATTGGGTGAGCACCGGCGAGATAGTATCCAATGCCGAGGTAGTGTTGAAGGGCGATGGGTATCACATGTGGTTCCAGGGGGGCACGTGGGACGACATGCAGATCGGGTATGCCTACTCGATAGATGGTATCGACTGGGAGGTGCGCAGCACACCGGTGCTGGAGCAAGGTCCCTCGGGCAGTTGGGACGATACGGCGGTGTGGGCGCCGGCGGTGGTGTGGGACGGCGGGCAGTATCACATGTGGTACGTGGGCAAGGCCGATCCCGGTTGGACCAGCGTGAACCACATCGGGTACACCACCTCGCCGGACGGCATCACGTGGACCAAGGATGCGGGGAACCCCGTGCTGGAGGGGTACGACGACGGCAGTTGGCAGAGCAAGGTCGTCGAATCGACGGTAGTGCGCGTGGGCGACCAGTTCAAGATGTGGTACGCGGGGGCAAACGGCGGCTATCAAAAGATCGGCCTGGCGACGACACCGATCGCCCTCGGAGAAGAGTCGAACGCAAGCCTGTACGCCACCACCGAATACGCGTACGACACCCTCGGCCACCTGACGGCGGTGACCGACACAGCCGTCGTCCCGTCGGGCGGGAATGTGACCACGATGGAATATGACACCCTGGGGCGTAAGGTGGCGATGGACGACCCCGATATGGGCCACTGGACGTATAACTACGACCTGCTGGGCAACCTGACCTCGCAGACCGATGCGCGTGGTTGCGAGATCGGCTTTGTCTACGACCCGCTGAACCGGTTGACCGACAAGACCTACGCCGGATGCGCTGGCTCGCCGGGAGCGGTGCATTACACCTACGACCAGGGGACCAACGGCCTGGGCCGCCTGTCGCGGATGGACGACCCCTCGGGGTGGACCGAGTA
>DAOUDX010000207.1:0-3258 GCA_034430835.1 Anaerolineae bacterium | reverse complement strand
AGTTTTAGACGTGTTCAATGACCGCAATTTTACCGCCAATTGTGTTCGGAGAGAAGTCCTCTCTCCGACAGGCTGCTAGAGGGTATTGTTGAGTGACGTTGCTCCGGCCTGACTCGAATCAGCCGGCTTCCTGTGCCGGCGGCGCCACGGGCTCGCGCTTCAGATAGCCGCTCTGATGGAACCAGAGCAGGGCATCGTAACAGGTCTGCTCGAAGGGAATGGGGTCCGGCAAGTCCAGTTCATGCCGCGTACGGGTGTCGTCGAGAGGTTGCCAGTGTCTGATGGCATCCAGGTGGTAGGTGCCAGAGGTACGTAACACTCCCCCTATCCGCGCTGCAAGTCGCACGAGCCGCGGGGACCACTTGACGCGCGGCGGCCTGCGCCCGGCGGCTCCGGCAGCGATGGTTAGCATTTCCCGGATGGTCAGGTTGTGGCCACCCAGGATGTAGCGCTGCCCGGGCTTACCCCGCCTGACAGCGGCGATGTGTCCCTGCGCCACGTCCCGCCCATCCACGACGTTGATGGCGCCCTCGACGTAGCCGGGGACGCGCCCTTGGGCCACCTTGAGAAGAAGCGAGCTGGTCGTCGGCTTTACGTCGCCGGGACCAAAGACAGCAGTGGGCAGAACGATGATGACCGGCAACCCCTGGGCTGTGGCCCGCATAGCCTCCATCTCCATCGCCCACTTGACCTCGAAGTAGGGATTGGGGACGGAGCCGGGGACGTACAGATCGTGCTCGGCGGCCAACCGGTTCGGCTCCGAGGGCGGTCCGACGGTAGTTAGCGCACTGGTGTAGACGAGCCGCTTGGCCCCGGCGGTGGCGGCAGCCGACAACACGTTGCGCATGCCGGTCACACCGTGGCGCACCGTTTCGTGGATATCGTGGGCGCGCTGCGGGTAGTAGCCCGCTGCGTGGAAGACGAGGGCGCAGCCGCGCATCGCCGTCACTAGCGAGGCCGGGTCCGATAGGTCGCCGGCCGCCCATTCGATGTCCAGGTCACCGATAGCGCCAGCGGCGTTGGGACGGCGGCGCACACCGCGCACGAGCAACCCTTCGGCGAGGGCTGCGCGGGCGACCTGCCCGCCGATGAACCCGGTAGCGCCGAGGATACAACATCGGATTGCAGACATTGGTCTCTCCTTCCCTTGGGAGATCTGATGGGGTTCTGGGAATCCGTCAGGCCTGATCGACTACCTCACCAAAAATAGCCTCTGCGTGAGCCAGCAGCGTCTTGGCGCGCTCTGGGGCCACGTTCTTCGTCTCCAGGTACTTGGCCAGCAGTTCCCGGTCGGTCATCTCCTCCGGGGCCAGGCTGCCCAGTCGCACCCGCGCCTCTCGCTCGACCTCGCGGGTGATGCCGCCGACAAAGTAGGCATCGGCGAGCAGCGCACGCAAGTCTCGGTCGCGCACCAGTGGCTCCTGGTCGGCCCGCAGACACAGGATCAATCGCACCACAGCGTCCGGCAGGTCGTGCTCGGCGACGGCCTGCCGCAGCGCCAGCAATGGGTTGGCGGCGTCGCGCACGTCGGCGCGCACGGTCACAAAGGGGCGGGCATCCACCTGGACGAAATCCCACGTCGTTTCGCCCCGCGCCAGTTCTACCCAACAGAATCCCTTGGCTTGCCCCTCTTCGCCAAAGTCGATCCGTTCCAGGCTGCCGGCGTACACCATGGGGGGGTAGCCGCCATCGTTGATGCTCTGATGCATGTGGATGTGGCCCAGCGCCACATAGTCCCAGGCCGGGTCAACCAGGGCCGACTTGAGAACGACGGCGTCCCGCCCGATCATCACGCTACGCTCGGAGCCAAAGACTGCGCCGGAGACGCTGAGGTGGGCGGCCAGCACGGCGGGTATCTCCGGATCGAGTTGTGTAGCCAGTGCCTCGATGTTGGCGGTGACGATGCGCTGAAGTTCGTCGTCCAGTTGCTCGATGGAGAGGCCACGGTAATCGTCGTGAGCCAGGAGCCGCTGCCGGACCGGGTAGGGGACGGTGGCTACCTGCACCGGGCCATGGCGGGTCTCGATGCGATGCACCTTCTCCTCCCACCCGACGATGACGTTGGGCACGTCGAGGGTGCGGAAGATATCGACACTGGATGCCCGCTGGACCATCGTGGGCAGGTCGTGGTTACCCACCAGCAGGACAATGGGCACCCCGGCGTCGGCCAGCCGCTTGACCCGCCGGGCAAAGGCTCGTTGGTAGGTCGGGTTGGGGTTGCGGGTCTTGAAGGCATCCCCGGCAAAGATCACCAGATCGACCTCGCGCTCCAGCCCGTAGTCGATCAGTTCGTCGAAGCGCTGCAGAAAGTCGAGCACCCGCTCGTTGACGCCAGTGTTGAGGTCGAGCTGGCCATAGTTTTCCATGCCGACGTGCAGATCGGCGAAATGAAGCAATCTGATCTTGGTCATCGTTCACCGGTATGCGAAACCATGCTGAATTATAGCCCAACGGCGGCGCTAGCACAAACGGTTGCTCGTGTTGCTACAAGGTGATACAGCAATATCGTGATCGCCGCAGGAGGTTTGCGATGCCTGGGTTTGACCGTATCACTTTCGATCCAAATATCCTCGGTGGCAAAGCTTGCATACGTGGTATGCGTATCTCTCTCGCTTGTCGTCAACCTTGTGGCAAATGGCAGCGATGAAGAATAGGTGGACGGATGGGGGCACTGGGCGTGAGGGGGCAGGAGGTAAAGGCACGTGTCCGTGGGCAAGGCGTGCAGGGTCTTCCAGCATGAGGATAAGCTGGTCGAAAGCTGGAAAAGGGAGTAAGGTGTGGTCGTCGGGGTCGTCCTCGACGACCAGCGCGAACAGCTTCCCGGCCTGTTGCGTTTCGAGCCGTTGCAGGAGTTCCGCCAATCCCGTCAGGGCGGCGCGTTGGCCTGGGTGCGCGAGAGGGTCTGTTGATAGGCCGATCTCTTTCAATGCCTCTCCGCGCCGTTGCGCGCTTATTCCTTCGGACATCTGATCGACGAACGCGGTGACCTCATCTTTCGGGATGCGATAGGTGCTGGTCCTTCCGGGCGCCTTCCGCGCACCGGGAAAGTATCCCGCCTTGATCCAGCGGTTCACCGTTCTGGGCGTCACGCCGCACATCGTGGCTACTTCTCTAGCTGTGAGACTTTGGACATTTACCCAAAAAGTTGCACCAGTAGATAATGTGTGAAGTTGACCTCCTCTGGCAAGTGTGAGATCATACAAATTGCACAGGGGAGGCCAATATGGGAAAGCGATACTCAGCAAAATTGAAGTTCCA
>DAOUDX010000206.1:0-1689 GCA_034430835.1 Anaerolineae bacterium | reverse complement strand
GCAAGGCTGTCAGCAGTCCGGTAATAAGATTCGCCGTATTCTCTGGCATCTGAGCCTCCTGAGTTTGTATTCCATCAGAAGGCTATCATAACCATTATGCCCCCAAAGTTAACCTTAACTTAATGACATTGAGCCCCACAGAAGCGAACCAACCGTTCCACCGTCACACCTGGACGAACTCCCCAAAGCTCTCGACGTACTCCAACGACTGATGCCGAAAGTAGGTGTTGTACAGATCGGCATAGTATCCACCCTGGGCCATCAGCCCGTCGTGCGTGCCCTCCTCGATGATGCGCCCATGATCGATGACGATGATCCGGTCGGCGTGCTTGATGGTGGACAGCCGATGGGCGATGACGATGGCCGTCCGGTTGCGCATGATGGCCTCCAGCCCGGCCTGGATCTGCATCTCGGTGAAGGGATCGACGCTGGCTGTCGCCTCGTCCAGGATAAAGATGGCGGGATTCTTGAGCACCACGCGCGCCAGCGCCACGAGCTGCCGCTGTCCCATCGAAAGGTTCGCCCCCCGCTCCCCCACATCGGTATCGAGTCCCTCGGGCAGGTCGGCCAGCCAGTCGCCGTGGCTGATCTGCCTCGCCGCCTCCAGTGCCTCAGCGTCGGTCGCCGTCGGATGGCCATAACGGATGTTGTCCCGCACTGTGCCGGAGAAGAGAAAGGGCTCCTGGGGCACCAGGCCGATGTGATGGCGATATTGGCCCAAGTCGAGTGTGCGGATATCGCGACCATCGACCAGCAGCTCCCCGCCCTGGAACTCGTAGAAGCGCGCAATCAACCGGGCGATGCTGCTCTTGCCTGCGCCCGTGTGCCCCACCAGCGCCACCGTCTCGTTGGGAAGGATCTTTAGATTGAAGTCATCTAACACGCTCTCCTCGCCGGTGTAGGTGAAGCAGAAACCGCAAAACTCGATTCGGCCCTCTAGCAGTTCCACCGGCTCGGATGCTGTTTGCACTACCTTCGGCTCGGCGTCGATCAGGGCGAACACGCGCTCGGCGGCGGCGAGGCCGTCTTGGAACTGGCTCCAGAAGGAGGCAATGTTCATCATCGGCCACCAGAAGAAGCCGATGGCTTGCATGAACAGGTACCAATCGCCAGGGCTCATCCCCCTGCTCCTGACCGCCCAGCCAGTGGCATAGATCATCACCGCCACGCCTACGCCGGAGGCCAGTCCCATCACCGGAAAGATCGTATTGAGCGTCAACCCGCGCCGCACTCCCACCCTGTAAGACTGCTTGTTGTTAGTGTCGAAGGCGTCATAGATCGCTTGCTCCTGCCGAAAGCTCTTGGCCACCATGATGCCGCTGATTGATTCCTGGATCTGGGCGTTGATCTTGGCCCGCACCTGCTTGGCGCTCAAGGTCACCCGGCGGGCGATGCGCCGAAAGCTGAGAGCGATTGCCGCTGCAATCGGTGCCATGCCGAACAACACCAGCGTCAACAGGGCATTGACCCTAAACACCAACCACAGCCCCAGGAGTGTGACCAGCAGCACCTGGCTGAGCAAGTCCAGCACCAGCGTGACGACGTCGGAAAAATCCTGCGTATCGGACGTGACGCGGCTGACGATCTTGCCGGAGGGATGCTCGTCGTAAAAGGAGAGGTCGTGCCCAATGGTGGCATCAAACACGTCCTCCCGCAGCTTGAGCACTACATCGCCCACCAGCCGGGCGG
>DAOUDX010000205.1:0-15423 GCA_034430835.1 Anaerolineae bacterium | reverse complement strand
CTGTATTCCCCACTGGGGCTGCAAAAAGACATACTTTTGGTGCAACTCGCCCCACTTCGATGCTATGTATGGCGCTATTTAGGGCTGACGCCCCACCAACAACCTATTTCCCCATTTATTGAACAGTCACCACGCTTGAGGAGTATTGATCGTGTCGAGAATTTCCAAGTTCGCACCTCTATTAGCCTTCTCGTTCATCCTCCTGGGCGCCTGCCTGCCGTCGACGACGCTGGCCCCAACGACGCAAGAAACCCAGACTCCCACAAAGCTCAGCCCGTGCGGAGACGGGAGATGTCAAGGCCCGGAAAACTCTCGCAACTGCCCGATCGATTGCGGCACGCCCTCCTCCACTTCCGCCGCGCAGGGCCCTGTGCTCTACCTGGGCATCATGGTGCACCTGGAAGGCTGGGACGACGATAAGGAGCAAGACAAGTTCGAGCAGCACGCGCGCCTGATCCGCGAGTATGCCAGCCTGTTCGAGACCTACGGCGCCAAGCTGACCCTCGAAAGCAAAGAGGTGACCGACGGCGCCCTGCGCTGGGGTGACAACGTCCTGCTCGAAATGGCGCAGCGCGGCCATGGCATCGGCGTCCACGCCGACATCGGCGGTCAAAGGGATTACGACTGCGGCCGTTTCGCCGCCGATCTCCGGCAAGAGTGGCTACAGCTCGAGTCGCTGGGGGTCACCGTGCGGCACGTCTCCGGCAACACCTCCCACTGCGATTGGGTCGCTGCCACCGTCGAGGCGGGTTACCGCTTCACTACCGGCCAAGTGGCCTACAGCGTGATGTCCATGCCTGTGGAACAACGCCCGCCTGCGTACCGCGACTGCAAGAGCCCGTCCACATGCCACCAGGTCTTCCCGCCTGAGCTGGAAGACCGCCTCCATCCCTGGCGGGCCGCCAGCGGCGCCGATTGGATCACCCACGACCCGACCGGTCAACTCGTCATCTTAGCCTCCAGCCAGGGTCTACCTTGTATGCAGGAAGAGCTCACCGGCCAGAGCACAAAGGGCTGCGTCTTCACCGCCGAGGACATCGACTACTTCACCGAAGAGCTGGAGAAAGCCATCGCGCTTGCGGAAAAGGACAAGGTCAACATCTTTTACGTCTCGTGGAGCCTGGGATCGCCTCTCGACCAGGCTCTGCTTGAAGAATGGCTGCAACGCATCGCCCAGTACGTCCAGACAGGCCAGGTAGAGTGGAAGACCCTGCCGGAAATGTACGACGCGTACATTCAATGGGAGCAAAGCCAGTAGCCGCGCGCGGACCCTGTTTGCGCAGAGGCCTGGAGCGACAACAGACCACACCCGCACGGTGACGCGCGTTTCCCGGCCGGGGGTTGCGCCGCTATCGCAGAAGGAGGGGCACCCCTTTTCACCTGTGGAGCTTGAGGCAAGGCTTGACAGCCCTCTGCTCTTGTGTCATAATGCCTGCGTCCTCGACAGGTAGACCCTTGACCCACTAGCTGCAAGGAGACACCAGACAATGGGAAGCCAGGCTCGTCGCTGGATAATCGGGATATTTATCCTGCTCATTGCCCTAGTAGCCGCTTTCGTTGTCCTGAACTTGATGCTTCCCACATGGTTCGGCCCCCCGGCAACCTTCGACATCTTCCCCGGCGAGGTCACACTCCTTCCGGGCCAAGGCTGGCAGTTTCAGGCCGTTCACGAAGGGAGATCGGTGCGCGGCATACAGTGGACAGCCACAGGCGGCACGATCGGCGCAGAGGGGTTCTACATTGCTCCCCCAGAGCCCGGCGACTACCAGATCATAGCGCAGCATCCCTCCGAGTTCTACTCCGCCGTCGCGACGGTACACGTCGTGCAGGACACAACCATCACCGAGGTGCCGTCGGCTTTGCCGACTCCCACCCAAACGGCAACAGTACCCACAGAGACCCCCGCCCCTCCCACGCCGACGCCCAAACAGCCCACGTCAACGCCGACTCAGACTCCCACGCCCACTCCTATTCCCGGGACGATCTTCGACGATAGCGGGGATTTCTTCGATTTCAACACTCTCCAGCCTTTCACTTACACCCTGCCCGGCTCCGATATCAAACTGGCGTGCCTCAATGAAGACCTACGGCTGATGCGGACAGTCCCGCCAGAGTTGGCAGGCGAGGTCGGCGATTGGGATACAGAAGAAAACCTGATCCTATGGATCGTGCTCCACGAGCCTATCTCACCAACTCTGAATGTGGAGACGTCGTGGCTCTTTGCCCTGGACACGGACAATGATCCGGCGACCGGACGCCCTCCGGGAAGTGGCCAGATCAATCCAGAACTGGGCGCAGAAGTTACCATCGGCGTGCACTCAGCGGCGAGCGGTGCCGGCTTTGACCCCTACATGTATGTGTGGAAAGCCGCGTCGAGCGATTTCGAACTGACAGCCATAGACTTGGAAACGCGCCTCAGCACGGCGCGGGACACGATCCTTATCCGCGTCCCAGTGAAAGAGTTAGCGGATGCGATCAGAGAGTTCGCACAAACCGAACCCGACTGGGACGAGGCCGTCGGTCGGTCAGCGACCCTGGCGATCGTCGGGGAAGTGATGGTGGCGGATTTCTATCCCGAACTGCCTTGACAGCCCATCCCACCTGTGGCATAATGCGGGCAACTTCATATCGAGCTTCACAGACGTTGATGGAGACGAGTAGGCGTGGGGTACCGGCGCAGAGAGCCCGGGACTGGTGAGAGCCGGGTGCGGGAATCACTCCGAAAATCCCTCCGGAGTTGCTGACCGAACAGTCGGTAATACCGACCTAGTAGATTCAGACGGGATCGTCCCCCGTTATCAGGACGCGGCGATGTTGGTCGCCGACGGAGAGGCCCCGCCACAGCGGGGCAAGAAGGGTGGTACCGCGGGAGATTGTGACTTCCGCCCCTTTGGGGCGGAAGTTTTGCTTTCGAGGAAGGGAAATGCAAGTCACCGTTCGACCAGCAACCAAAGCAGACGTACCGGCAATATTGGACCTATGGTGGGAGTCGATGGACTTTCACACGCGCGTGGAGCCGCGTTTTCATCTCCTGCCTCGGTCAGAGGCAAAAGAGGCGTGGGAGAAGCATCTGCGCGAGGACGTCTGGGACAAGGACGATTGGTGCGTGTTGGTAGCTGAGGCCGATGGTCATGTGGTGGGCATGATGATCGGCTCAGTACGCGATCCATATCCTGTCTACAAGCCAGAACGGCACGGTTCTGTATCCAACGCTTCCGTCCTCCCAGACGCGAGGCGCAGCGGCGTGGGAAGGGCACTGTTCAACGCGCTTAAGGCCTGGTTCCGCGAGAAAGGCGCAGGCTACATCCAACTCAACGTAGCCCACAACAACCCCGTTTCGCAGGCCTTTTGGCGGGCGATGGGGTGTACCGACTATATGGACCAAATGTGGTGCGATCTGGCAGTGGAGGGCGAATGACCGAGCTACTTTATCAAACAGACAGCACTCTGCGCGAGTTCGACGCCGTCGTGACCGAGATCGTCGGCGATGGCGTTGTGTTGAACAGAACCGCTTTCTACCCCGGCGGCGGGGGACAGCCGTGCGACCTTGGCTGCCTGCTGGCCGTCGATGAGGAATGGCAGGTCGTCAAGGTCAAGCACAGCGAGGGCCGCGTCGTGCACAAGTTGGACCGCGACCCACCGCCGGTGGGCACGCAGGTGATCGGAACTCTCGACTGGGCACATCGCTATGCCCTGATGCGCACCCACACCGCGATGCACATCCTCTTCGGCGTCATCTGGCGCGACTACGGCGCATTGGTCACCGGGGGCAACATGGAGCCGCTGCACGGACGGATGGATTTCGAGTTCGAGCGGATGCAGGCAGACTTGGTGAGTGAGATTGAGGAAAAGATCAACGCCGAGGTTGCCGCCGCCCGCCCGGTCAGCGTTCAGATCCTGCCGCGTGAGGAGGCATTCCAGATCCCTGACCTGATTCGTACGCGTGTCAACCTGCTGCCGCCCCACATCACCGAGGTGCGTGTGGTGACGATAGAAGGATTGGATACACAGGCCGATGGAGGCGCCCATGTAGACAACACGTCCGAGGTCGGGCACTTGCGCATCGCGGATTACAAGAGCAAGGGGCGCATCAACAAGCGACTGGTGGTAGAACTGGAGGAGATGGCAGAATGAGCTTCAAACCAGTACCCTCAAGTGTAGACTTTGTCGAGCAGGAATACCAGATACTGGACCTCTGGAAGACGACTGGTGCTTTCAGAAGACTGGTGGCGCTGCGCAAGGATGATCCCATCTGGGCCTTTACCGATGGACCAATTACTGCTAATAACCCGATGGGTGTCCACCACGGCTGGGGACGTACCTACAAAGACGTCTACCACCGTTTCTGGGCGATGAAGGGCTATCGCACCCGCTACCAAAACGGCTTCGACTGCCAGGGGCTGTGGGTCGAGGTGAACGTCGAGCGAGAGCTGGATTTCCGCTCCAAACAGGACATCGAAGACTATGGGATCGCCCGCTTCGTGCGCAAGTGCAAGGAGCGGGTGCTGCGCTACGCCGCCGTGCAGACCGAGCAATCCATCCGCCTGGGTTACTGGATGGACTGGAACGATACGGACATGCTGAACGATCTGGCTGAGAAACTGATGGATGATCCAGAGCAGACCATCACGGTGAAAGGGCCAGAGGGTCCCGTGACCGACACGGTCGAGCAAATCGTCGCCCGCCTAGGGTTGCCAGAAATGGGCGGCTCCTACTTTACGTTTGCGACCGAGAACAACACTATGATCTGGACCTTCCTCAAGCGCTGTCGGGAGCGAGGCTGGGTGTACAAGGGCCGCGACGTGATGCCCTGGTGCCCGCGCTGCGCCACCGCCATCAGTCAGCACGAGATCGTCACCGAGGGGTACCAGGAGATGACCCACCCCAGCGTTACGCTGCGCTTCCCGCTGCGAGGGCGGGCCGGGGAGAATCTCTTGGTCTGGACGACCACACCCTGGACGCTGACCAGCAACGTAGCAGCGGCAGTAGGACCGGAGCTGACCTACGTCAAGGTCCGCCAGGACGATCAAATCTACTATCTTTCCAAGGGCACCGTGTCGATGCTACAGGGCAAGTACGAGGTGCTGGAGGAGATGAAGGGCGAGACGCTGGACGGCTGGACATATGACGGCCCCTTCGACGAGTTGGAGGCCCAGCAAGCGGCTGGATCGCCCCAGGCCCATCGGGTGATCCTGTGGGACGAGGTCGGCGAGGCCGAAGGCACCGGCATCGTCCACATCGCACCGGGCTGCGGCGCCGAGGACTTTGCGCTGGGCAAGGAGTACGACCTGCCCGCCATCGCCCCGCTAGACGAGGAAGGGCACTTTGTCGCAGGCTTCGGCCCACTCAGTGACACCCACGTCTCTGAAAGCGCTCAGCGCGTCTTTGACAGCTTGCAGGAGAAAGGCATCCTCTACAAGGTCGAGGACTATACCCACCGCTATCCGATCTGCTGGCGCTGCCAGACCGACCTGGTCTTTCGCCTAGTGGACGAGTGGTTCATCTCGATGGACGAGTTGCGCCACGACATGATCGAGGTCACCAAGCAGATCCGTTGGCTCCCGTCCTTTGGACTGGACCGCGAGCTGGACTGGCTGCGCAACATGCGCGACTGGATGATCAGCAAGAAGCGGTACTGGGGCCTGGCGCTGCCCATCTGGGAATGCAGAGCCTGCGGCCACTTCACCGTCATCGGTAGCGCGGAGGAGTTGGAGGAGCGCGCCGTGGAAGGCTGGGAGCAGTTCCAGGGACATACGCCCCACAAGCCGTGGATCGACGCGGTCAAGATCACCTGTCCCAAGTGCGGCGCAAAGGTGAGCCGCATCCCCGACGTGGGCAATCCCTGGCTCGACGCCGGCATCGTCAGCTTCAGCACGATGCAGTACCGCACAAACCCGGACTACTGGCGTCAGTGGTATCCGGCCGACTTTATCTCCGAATCCTTCCCTGGCCAGTTCCGCAACTGGTTCTACAGCCTGCTGGCGATGGCAACGGTGCTGGAGAACTCGCCGCCCTTCCTGACCTGTTTCGGCTACGCCACGCT
The DNA here is from genome assembly GCA_034430835.1 of Anaerolineae bacterium. Classification (GTDB taxonomy): domain Bacteria; phylum Chloroflexota; class Anaerolineae; order B4-G1; family B4-G1; genus JAFGED01. The sequence goes on along the minus strand of DAOUDX010000205.1, from coordinate 9,380 downwards.
ATTGGCCGAGGACGGTCGCGAGATGCACAAGTCGTGGGGCAACGCCATCGAGTTCAACGAGGCCGCCGACAAGATGGGTGTGGACGTGATGCGCTGGCTCTACTGCGCCCACAAGCCGGAGAACAACCTGCTCTTCGGCTACGGGCGGGCAGACGAGGTGCGGCGGCAGTTCCTGATCCCGCTATGGAACGTGTATTCGTTCTTCGTCACCTATGCGAACATCGATGACTGGAAGCCCACGGACGAAGGACGGAAGACAGAAAACGAAACACTGTTGGACCGGTGGATTCTGTCTCGGCTGAACCAGGTGGTCGCGCAGGTCACTGACCGGTTGGACAATTATGATGCCTACAGCGCAACGATGGCAGTTGAGCCTTTCCTGGACGATCTGACCAACTGGTACGTGCGCCGCAGCCGCCGGCGGTTCTGGAAGAGCGAGCAGGACGCCGACAAGAATGCAGCCTATGCCACGCTCTACGAGGTGCTCACCACACTCTGTCGCTTGCTGGCCCCCATCACCCCCTTCGTCACCGAGGTCATGTACCAGAACCTGGTACGTTCGGTCGATGCCGACGCGCCCGAAAGCGTGCACCACACAGACTGGCCGCAGGCAGACGCGGCGGAGGTAGACGAGGATCTCCTGGCGCGGATGGCCCTGACCCGGCAGATAGTCACGCTGGGTCACTCAGGCCGCGCTAGCGCGAACGTCAAGCTGCGCCAACCGCTGGCCCGCGCCTTGGTCCACCTGGAATCCGGCGACAGCGGGCTGGGCGACGAACTGCTGGCCCTGGTACAAGAGGAGCTCAACGTCAGGGAGGTCTCGTTCGTAGAAGCTGCGGGGGATCTTGTGACCTACCGACTGCTGCCGGACAACAAGGTACTGGGGCCACGCTTTGGCAAAAAGTTCCCGGCAGTGCGAAAGGCGCTCTCGGAACTGGACCCGGCTGCGGCAGCAAAGCGGTTGAGGGCGGCACTCCCCCTCCAGATTGCAGTGGAAGGCGAGAAGATCGCGCTGGCTCCCGAGGAAGTGTTGATCCAGGAGCAGCCCCAAGAAGGGCTGGCCGTTGCTTCGGAGCGGGGCGTGACGGTCGCGGTGGACGTCGTCCTGACACCGGATCTGGTAGCGGAAGGGCTAGCCCGCGATGTGATCCGCCGCGTGCAGAACCTGCGCAAGGAGGCTGGCTTCAACTTGGACGACCGCATCGCCACCACCTACCAGACCGAGGGCGAGCTGGCCGAGGCCATCGAGGTGTGCCGCGATCTGATCGCCTCAGAGACTCTGAGCATCGAACTGCGCGCCGGCCCGCCGGATGAGGGAGCTGCAACGAGCGAGGAACAAATCGCCGGACATTCGCTCACGCTGGGAATTCGCATGGCATAGCATGGGGCTCCGGGGTTTACAGAGATGCTTCTCGCCGCATTGAAGAAAGGGTCAAAGTCTCAACACCTTGCCAATTCAGACTGAGTAGGGTAGAATACGACCGCGTTGGGATAGTGTGCAGCTAGGAGGACAGATGCCTTTCTCGTACGACAAAGCAAAACAGCAACTGCTGGAAGAGCAGACCAAGCTCATCGAGCAGTTGAAGCAATTGAAGGAGAATGCCGAGTACGAAAGCGTCGGCTATAGCAACCACATGGCCGACGATGCCACAGACGCTTTCGATCAGGCCGTAGATGTGGCTCTGAAACGCACGCTCGACGAGTCGCTGGAAGGGGTAGGACGAGCACTGACCAAGTTTGATAACGGAACGTATGGCCTCTGCGAAGCCTGTGGTGCAAGGATTGATCGGGCGCGCTTGGAAGTGCTGCCTCAGGCACAATACTGCCTGGATTGCCAGGAACGTCACGAACACAGTTGAAAGGGCTCCATTGAAACGTTTCGAAATAGACCGAGATCTTGTGATTCTGCTCGTAACGGCGGCGTCGGTTCTGCTCGCCGATCAGATCAGCAAATACCTTGTCGTGACACAATTGGAGATAGGTCAGTCCTGGAACATCACCCCCTGGCTGGCTCCTGTCTTTAGTATCACCCACGTGAGCAACACCGGCGTGGCGTTTGGCTTGTTGCAGGGATTGAACGACATTCTCGTCGGCGTCGGCATCATCGCCATCATCGCGATTGCTGTGTATTCCCACCGCCTTCCCCAGGGGCAGTGGCTGACGCGCGTGGCGCTGGGACTGGCTCTGGGTGGAGCCATCGGCAACCTCATCGATCGGGTGCGCCAGGGGCACGTCGCAGATTTTATCGACGTGAATTTCTGGCCATTCAGGGATTTCCCGGTGTTCAACGTGGCAGACAGCTCCATCCTGGTTGGCGTCACCATCCTGGTTGCCCTGTTGATATGGGAAGAACAGCGCGAGCGCCAGCGCCAGAAGGAACAGGCAGCCGAGGGTGGGTGAGGAACAGGCGATTTCGTTCGTCGCCGTTGCAAGCAACGAACGGTTGGACAGAGCCGTCGCCACCCAAGTGCCAGACCTCAGCCGAGCCATGGCCCAGCGCCTGATCAAGGATGGAAGGGTCACCGTCAACGGACGACCCAGCAAACCCAGCTACCGCGCGCAGACAGGCGACGAGATCGTGGTGTGCATCCCCGCCGAATTGCCCGAACAGGTGCTCCCAGAAAACATCCCCCTCGACATCATCTACGAAGACGAGTCCCTGTTGGTAGTGGACAAGCCAGCAGGGATGGTCGTGCATCCAGGGGCCGGTCACACCAGTGGCACCCTGGTCAATGCGGTGCTGGCCCACTGCCCTCAGGTGATCGACGTCGGCGGGGCGGACCGGGCCGGGATCGTCCACCGGCTGGACAAGGACACCTCCGGCCTGATCCTCGTCGCAAAGGATGAAACGACTCGTGCTGCGCTCCAGCACCAGTTCAAACGCCGCCAAGTGGCCAAGACCTACCTGGCACTGGTTGAGGATCAGGTGCAACCGCGCGAGGGCATCATCGAAGCAGCCATCGGGCGGGACAAGCGCCAGCGCAAAAAGATGGCCGTCGTGCGCAGTGGACGGGAGGCTCAGACGACGTATCGAGCCATCGAATACTTTCCTAACCACACACTGCTGGAGGTGCGCCCGCACACCGGCCGCACGCATCAGGTGCGCGTACACCTGGCGTGGTTGGGCTACCCCATCGTGGGAGACGCCATCTACGGAAACCGCCGCCAGCCGCTGCTCAAGAGCCGTCACTTTCTCCACGCTGCCCGGCTGCGCTTCACCCATCCGGCCACCGGGGTGGAGGTAGCGTTCGAGGCCCCGTTGCCGCCCGAGTTGGCAGCCATCCTCGATCAGTTGCGCCGGCGGCAGTAGCCGCCTTTCCCGACTTGCGCAACAAGAACATTTGTGCTGTTATTGTGGTCAAACTACTAGAGCAACCAAGGAGTTGAGACATGCGCGCGATTACCGTGGCAACCGTACAAATGCAGCCCGAACTGGGCAAGACAGAAGAGAACCTGATCAAGATGAGCGAGTTGATGACTCGCGTCGCCACCGAACAGCCGGTGGACCTGATCATCTTCCCGGAGCTGATCACGACCGGCTACGAGGTCGGCCCCCGCTTCCCCGAACTGGCCCAGCGCGTGCCTGGCCCCACGATCAACCTGATCGCCCAGCGGGCTGGTGAACTGGGTGTACACATGGCCTTCGGCATGGTCACCAAGAAAAAGGTGGAGAGTATCCTCTACAACACCGCTGTCCTGATCGGCCCGGACGGCGACCTGATCGGGCAATACAACAAGATACACCTGCGGGGAGAGGAGCGAATCGCCTTCCGTCCCGGCTACAAGCTCGATGTTTTCGAGACGGGGATCGGCACGGTCGGGATGATGATCGGGTGGGATTTGGCTTTCCCGGAAGTAGCGCGCAGCCTAGTCTTGGAGGGCGCGGAGCTGCTCGTCGCGTGCGCCAACTGGGAGCAACCCAACGAGGAGGAATGGCTGACCTACATAAAGGCGCGTGCTTACGAGAACGCCGTGTTCGTGGCCGCGGCAAATCGCGTGGGCGAGGAACCTTCCTACACCTTCTGCGGCCAGAGCACCATCGTCGGCCCACGGGGAAAGGTCTACGCCAGCATCAAGTCTCCGCCTGAGGCTCCCCGGCCCATCAGCGCGCCATCAGAGACGAGCAGGCCCCCCTCCCCACCGGAGGGGTACGCCGTAGCGCGCATCGATCTGGACGAGATACGACAGCACCGCGAGGAGACGCAGATCCTCCAGTGTCGCCAACCGGCGTCGTACCGGGCGATTGTGAAAAGATACTAGCCCCGACTCCCATAGACGCACAGCGGGAACTGGTCTCAGCGCAACCGTTCCCGCTGCTGTTTCCATTGCGGGCCAGCCCGGACTAGGGATGTTCGTCACCCAGCAAGAGGGGAGGGCCACATTCAGGGCGCACCGACCTTCAACGCATACTCGATGGCCCAGATGCTCAGCGGACGCATGTACATACTGGCGCGATAGTCGCCGTCGATTAAGTAGGCCTCCGGCGTGCGGAACCAGTAGCCCCGGTTGTAGGTCACGTTATACACTCCCCAAGCCGTGGCCCAGGCCTCCTCGGTCAGGCCACGATGGAGCATAAAGGCAGCCAGCGCGTAGGTCGTGCCGGTCCACACCTCCTGCGATTGGTCGCTGGAGGCATCCACCGTGCCGTCGGGTCGCATGCCGTTGACGGCCCCCATCTGCCCATCGGCAAACTTGAGCACGTTGTACTCATAGATCGTCTGCAATGCAGAGTTGGCATGCTCCAGCGGGACGATGGGCGGCAGCCCGGTCGCGTCGGCGTACCACTGTCCAGCCAACTGGTCAGCCATAATACTGTCGGAGTGAGCCCCACCGCTGCCGTCATAGTTGTAGTACCGTCCATTCCAAAGCTTTTCCTCGAACGAGGCCTTGCCCGCCTCCAGCCATTCAGCGTAGAGGGCGATCTGCTCCTCGTCCTCCACGAGCTTGCTCATTTCGATCGCCGCTTCCAGGGCGGCCAGCCACAGGCTCCCGCCGTAGGCACTGGGCCCCTTCATCGGCCAGGTATCGTAGGTCTGGTCGGGCACGCCGTCGTGTTCGGGGAGACCATCGCCGTCGCGGTCGAAGGCGTGCAGATAGTCCAGCGCCTGGACGACGGCAGGCCAAGAGTCCTCGACGAGCGTCTGGTCACCGGTAAAGACGTAGTCGCGCCAGAGCTGCAGGACGAACTTGCAGTTGAGGTCTTTCCAGATGTTGATATCCTGCCAATTGTAGGCGCTTACCCGCAGCCACGGATCTCCGTCCGGGCCGCCGATGTCGTGTGGCACGGCGCCGGCCCTCTTGTGCGGCACATGAGCGCGGGTGGCCCCTATCGTGATGATCTCCGCATCCTCCAGCGGGACGGCCGCGGCAAAGTCACGAACCAGACCCTTCTGCAAATCGGGCCACAGTTGTACCAGCGCAAAGGAAGCGTAAAAGTGCACGTCGAAGGTGTTGTAAAAGGGATAATCGAAGGTTTCAAGATAGGCGAACCTGCCGACGTCATCCTCCGGCGGCTCTCCGTCCACCTGGCCGTTTTCCCAGACGGACCCTCCATCCACCAAGTAATACAGCTCGTTGAACAACGCTGTCTTGTACCACTCCGGGCGGTCGGGATCTTCCAGAATGGGCTGCTGCCAGGCATCGATCTCTGCCTCCCACTCAGGGTAATTGTCGAGCGCCTCGGCGGCGATGGCCCACGCCTCGCGACCGGTGGTGCCGAAGAAGCGTGTGTACCGCTTATACCACTGCGTCCCCGCGCCGAACTCGGTGATGGGGAAATCCCAAGCCAGCGCAAACGGGATCGTCTTCACCTCGCCGGGGGCCAGGTCGATGGTCACCGCCAAGGCCGCGCCAATCGTCTCCTGTCTCTTCGCTGGCGTCTGGTCATCCACGTTGTCCAGCGCGCCGTCAGCGGCAAAGTCGTCCCACACGTCGGCTCCATCAGTCACCTGGAAGCGGCTGCGGTAGCTCACCGTCAAGCCTGGCTGTGCGGGGGCGACGATGGCAAACGAACCGTCCCACTCCCCTGCGACGGCTTCGCCCTGGTGGGTGAGCACCACTCCCGTTAACCCGTCCCGGCTGACGGCGTAGTTATAGTTGCCGCCGTCCAGGTCCTCGCCCCAGTCGTGGCCGACGAGGTTCTGCCACGAGAACATCAGTCCCAAAGCCAGCGGCTCGTCGGTCGGATTCTCCACCGTCCACTCGAACACACCGACCGGGTAGCTGCTCTCGCGGTAGTTGCCGGGGATGACGGGCGAGAACTGCTTCTGCATCATGCGCACCGGTAGCGCGTCCCACTCGTAGACGAACCATGCCTTTGGAAAAAGGGCATAGTACGTGCCCGCGCCGACGGGCATGTCCCATTTCCAGGAACTCAGTGTGGACGGATGAATAGGCGACAAGACGTGCGCCTGCGTGTGGCGGCCTTGAGCGACAAAGACCGAGAACTGGTTGGCCGGTATGGACTCGAAACGATGCGCGCCGAGGTCGAGGTGCCAGCGGGCAAAATCGCCCCGATAAGTGCGGCCGATAGCACCTGCCCCCAGACCCCCCAGCGGCACCCCGCCCCAAGGGCCATCGTCAATCATCGGGTATGGAACATATGGGTGACCGGGCTTCTCATAAGGCACGCCGATGCCGCGCGACCAAGCCGCCTGGGGAATTCCGACTGGCGCAAGCGTCGCAACCCGGCCAGCCAGATCGCCGCAGGTGCAACCTGCCAGCATCACGAGGACGAGAAACAGGTTCGCTACAAACAGAACCTTCTTGCGCATCGTCCTACTCAACTCAAAACGACCCTGACGTGAACCTCTGTCTGATCCTCTGCGGGCGACGGAACGATGTCACCCTCCACCCGCGTGCCATCCACAAACAGTGAGACCTCGTTCCCCTTGCCAGCGCGCTCCACGGAGATGTGGTACGTCACGCCGCGAAAGAGGCGCGTGACCTCAAAACCCGGCCAGTCGGTGGGAATCACGGGCGCGATCTGCAACCCCCGATATGCAGGCCGGATACCCAGGATCCATTGTGTGATAGCGACGTAATTCCACGTCGCCGTACCAGTGAGCCACGAGTTCTTGGCTTCACCGTACGTCGGCGCATCGCGTCCGGCGATCATCTGGGCGTAGACGTACGGTTCGCAGCGGTGTATCTCGCTGATTCCCTCGCGCGCCGAGGGGTTAATGCGGAGATAATAGTCGTGGGCTTGGTCGCCATTCCCCAGCATCGTCTCGGCGATCACGATCCATGGGTTGGTGTGGCAAAAGACGCTGGCGTTTTCCTTATAGCCTGGGGGATAAGAGGATATCTCGCCCAGGTGAAGATAGTATCGTGAATACGCCGGCTGGTGGAGAACGATGCCGTGCGGCGTCGCTAGCCGCTCTTTCACAGACGCCAACGCTCGATCAGCTTGGCCATCGTCGAGACCGATACCCGCCGAGATGCACATACCCTGCGGCTCGATAAAGATCTGTCCCTCCTCGCATTCGCGGGAGCCAACCTTCTGGCCAAAGTCATCGTAGGCGCGCAGAAACCACTCGCCATCCCATCCGTGTTCAAGCACGACGGCCTCTATCTTTGCCGCCTCATCCAGATAGCGCCGCGCATCCTCCGCCAGTCCGCACTCCCCCGCGATGGCGGCCATCTCCCTCGCCGCCAAGACGAACAGGCCGCCGATAAAGACTGACTCGGCGACCTTGCCGTCCCGGCTCGTAGCAATCTGGAAAGACTCGCCAGGGGAGTCGGAAAACGTGTTCAGGTTCAGACAATCGTTCCAGTCGGCCCGACCGATGAGGGGCAAACCGTGCGGTCCCAACCGATCCAACGTGTACTGAATGCTGCGCTGCAGGTGCTCGTAAAGCGGCTGCTCGGTGCCCGGGCGGCTCTCGTACACGACCGGTTCGTCAAGAATACTCCTGTCACCCGTCTCTTTCAAATACGCCGCCACACTCAGCACCAACCACAGCGGATCGTCGTTGAAATCACCGCCGATCTCGTCGTTGCCCCGCTTGGTCAAGGGCTGGTACTGGTGATACGCTCCGCCCGTCTCCAACTGCGTTGACGCCAGATCGAGGATCCGCTCCCGCGCTCGCTCTGGCATCGCATGGGCAAAGCCCAACACATCCTGGTTCGAGTCCCGGAACCCCATGCCGCGTCCAACGCCCGATTCGAAGAACGACGCCGAACGCGAGAGGTTGAACGTTGCCACGCACTGGTAGGCGTTCCAGACATTGACCATGCGGTTGGTGTGCACGTCGGGCGTCTGGACTTGGTAGACACTCAGCAGGCCATCCCAATAGACACACAGCGCCTCGAACGCTTCGTCCACCACGCCCGGTCGCAGATACTTCTCAGTGATCGGCTTGACCGTCTCTTTGTTGATCTGCTGCGATCCAGGCGGGTCGAACTTGCGATCTTTCGGATTCTCGTGGTAGCCCAACAAGAAGATGACTTGGCGCGTCTCGCCAGGCTTGAGGCGCACCTTGACGTGGTGCGAGCCAATGGGCGACCAGCCGTGGGCCACCGAATTGAACGACTGGCCACGCTCGACTGCCGCAGGGCTGTCCCAACCGCGATATGGTCCCAGGAACACGTCACGCTGCGTGTCGAAGCCGGTCGGTTTCTCTGAGCAGGCAAAGTAGGCAAAGTGATTGCGGCGCTCGCGGTACTCGGTCTTGTGATAAATCACGCCGTCTTCAACTTCCACTTCGCCGGTGTTGAAGTTGCGCTGAAAGTTGGTCGCGTCGTCCTGAGCATCCCAAAGCGCGAACTCGACACAGGAAAAGATCGAAAGATCGGCAACTTCCTCGCGCCGATTCGTCAGCGTGAGCTGCCAGATTTCGAGACTCTCGCCCAGCGGCACAAAGTACCTGGTTTGCGCCTCAACCCCTTTACAAACCGAGCCGATGACTGTGTACCCCAGCCCGTGACGGCAGACATACTCCTCCAGGTTATGCCGCGTCGGCTGCCACGACGGAGACCAGAACGTTCCCGTGTCGTTGTCCCGCAGGTAGATGTACCGTCCATCACAGTCAAGGGGAACATTGTTGTACCGATAGCGTGTCACCCGCCGCAGGCGCGCGTCGCGATAGAACGAGTAGCCGCCGGCAGTATTGGAGATAATGCCAAAATACGCCTCACACCCCAGGTAGTTGATCCACGGCAGTGGCGTATCAGGCCGTGTGATCACATACTCGCGTCGCGTGTCGTCAAAGTAGCCGTATTGCATGTGTCGAGTCTCATAAACTCATGCCGGGCAAAGTCTCATAAAGTCGTATCAGTCAGGCTGTTGCACAGCGTCATCTCGCGCCAAGCAGCTCGGGAGAAAGGTAATGCAAGTTGATATGCTGGCAGCGCGATCAAAGGACCCAGTTCGCTCGTCA
>DAOUDX010000204.1:0-3471 GCA_034430835.1 Anaerolineae bacterium | reverse complement strand
TCAAAAGCAGACAGAGTCATACCGATGAGACTTGGGGCTGATTTGGGACGTCGGCTCAATTTCTCGTAAGTGATCATACTGGCAAGTTTATCCAGAAAGTCAATCTGCACAACTGCACCACAAGTCTACTGATGACGGCATCTGCGCCGCTCACCGCGCGCTCAATCGCTGCCTGGTCAGCCAATTCGCCTTGCATGATCGTCAGGCGTTCGTGTCTCGTATCGAGTTTGGACGGATTGCGGACAAATGCAACGACCTGGTTCCCTGCTGCGAGCGCCTGCTCGACCAGTTGCTTGCCCGCGCCGCCGGTTGCTCCAAAGATCGCAAGCTTCATTTTCCTCTCCGTCAACCTACAGATCGCTGATTCGCTGACTCACTGACTCACCGAGCAACTCCCTGGCCTTTTCGACTTGACGGCGCACCGCCTCCGGCGCCGTGCCGCCCTCTGTGTCCCGCGCCGCCACCGACCGCACAAAGTCGAACACGTCGTACACGTCTTTGGCGAAGGCGGGATGGATGGCTTGATACTCGGCCAGGGAGAGCATCTTGAGCGAGACGCCCAACTCCTCCGCCCGCCGCACGACCCGGCCCACCAGGCCGTGACTCTCGCGGAACGGCACGCCCTTGCGCACCAGGTAGTCGGCCAAGTCGGTCGCCAGCAGCCCATCGTCCAGCGCTGCCGCCATCCGCTCAGTGTTGACTTTCAGCGTGCGCACCACCCCGGCGGCGATGGGTAGCTCCATCTTTAGTGTATCGATGGCGTCAAAGAGCGCTTCCTTATCCTCCTGCAGGTCCTTGTTGTAGGCCAACGGCAGCCCCTTCAGCGTCGTCAGCAGCCCGGCCAGGTGCCCGACCATGCGCCCGCTCTTGCCACGAATGAGCTCCATCGAGTCGGGATTCTTCTTCTGCGGCATGATGCTGGAGCCGGTGGAATAGGCCTCGGCCACCTCCACGAAGCCGATCTCCTGGCTGGCCCACCAGATGATCTCCTCCGCCAGGCCGCTGAGGTGCACTTGCGCCAGCGCCGCACAGGCCAGGAACTCGACCACGAAATCGCGGTCGCTCACCGCGTCGATGCTGTTCTGCGCTGCGGTGGTAAACCCCAGGCAGGCGGCCAATCCCTGCCGGTCGATGCCGAAGGGATTCCCCGCCAGCGCCCCGGCCCCCAGCGGGCAAACGCGCGTGCGCTTCGCCGCGTCGAACAGCCGCTCCCGGTCGCGCTGGAACTTCCAAAAGTAGGCCATCACCCAGTGGCTGAAGAGCACCGGCTGCGCCTGCTGCACGTGCGTGTAGCCGGGCATGATCGCATCCAGGTGAGCTTTCGCTTTTTCGACGATGGCTGCCTGCAGGTCTGTCAGCCCTGCCAGTAATCCGGCGATCTCGTCCAGCAGGTAAAGGCGTAGGTCGGTTGCCACCTGGTCGTTGCGCGAGCGTCCGGTGTGCAGCTTGCCTGCCACCGGCCCGACCAGCTCTCCCAGCCGCCGCTCGATGGCGGTGTGGATGTCCTCGTCGCTCTGTTCAATCCTGAAAGTGCCTGACTCGAATTCGGCCTTCACCTGGTCGAGCCCTTTGACCAGTTCGCTGCATTCCTCGGCGGTGATGAGCCCTGCCTGGGCCAGCGTGGCGGCGTAGACGACGCTGCCCCGGATGTCGGCAGCGTACAGCCGCCGGTCGAACCCGATCGAGTCGCCGAACTGTCTCAGCAATTCGTCTGTCTCTTCTTCGAAGCGACCACCCCAGAGAGCCATTCTCTCATCTCCAGTCTCTAATCAAGTGTGCTTCGTCAGTCTCTCTTGAATTCCGTATAATCCGGCGCTTCCAATTTCGCTGTTCTCTGATTCTGATGGTCGATCAGCGCCCGCACCTTGAGCGGCAGGCCGAACAGATTGATAAAGCCCTCCGCATCGCTCTGGTCGTAGACGTCGTCCTGTCCAAAGGTGGCAAAGTCCTCCCGGTACAGGCTATAGGGCGACTGGCGGCCCACAACTGTACAGTTCCCCTTGTACAGCTTGACCCGCACCGATCCTGTCACCCGTTCCTGCGTCTTGGCGACGAATGCGCTGATGGCTTCATGCAGCGGGGTGAACCACTGGCCAAAGTAGACCAACTCGGCGAACCGCTGGGCCACCACATCCTTGTAGTGCAGCGTGTCCCGGTCGAGGCAGATCGACTCCAGCCCCTGGTGGGCGGAGTAGAGGATCGTGCCGCCGGGCGTCTCGTACACGCCGCGCGATTTCATGCCGACCAGGCGATTCTCCACCAGGTCGGCGCGGCCCACGCCGTGTGCACCGCCGATCTCGTTGAGCTTTTCCAACAGATGCACCGGTCCCAGCGGGTCGCCGTCCACTGCCACCGGCGCCCCCTTCCTGAAGTCGATGGTCACGTACTGCGGCTTGTCCGGGGCAGCTTCCGGCGCGACGGTGAGCATGAACATATCCTCCTCCGGCTCGGCCCACGGGTTTTCTAGAACACCGCCTTCGTGGCTCAGGTGCCAGATGTTGCGGTCGCGGCTATAGATCGATTTCGTGCTCTGCACGACCGGGATCTCGTGTGCGGCGGCGTACTCGAGTGCATCCTCGCGGGAGCGGATCTCCCACTCGCGCCACGGGGCGATGACGTGAAGGAAGGGGTTGAGTGCCTTGACGGTCAGCTCGAAGCGCACTTGATCGTTGCCTTTGCCGGTGCAGCCGTGGGCGACGGCGTCGGCACCCTCTTGGGTGGCGATCTCTACCATCTTTTTGGCGGTGACGGGGCGCGCGAACGATGTGCCCAGCAGGTACAGCCGCTCGTAGATGGCGCCAGCCTGCATCGTGGGGAAGGCATACTCGGTAAGGAACTCTTCTCGCAGATCGACGATGTAGGCCTTGCTCGCGCCGGTGGCGAGGGCCTTTTCCTCCAGTCCGTCCAGCTCTTCATCACCCTGTCCCAGGTTGGCGGTGTAGGTGATGACCTCACAACCATAGTTCTGCTTCAGCCAGGTGAGAATGACAGAGGTATCGAGGCCTCCGGAGTAGGCTAGAACGACTTTTTTGAATTTGCCTTTTTTCGTCTTCATAGTGGTGTCTCCTTCAAAAGCTTGCGTGAAACCTTTCAGGCAAAGCGAGTGCGCGGACGACAGCCGCGCACAAAAAGAGCCAGCCCCCACCTGGAGGCTGGCTATTGCTCGCACAAGGGACGCAGTCCAACGAGCCTACCTCAACAGGCGGCCTGGCTCCTCATTGCGTCGTCGGATCCCGTCGTTTGGAGTTGTGACTGCGCCGATACTCATGCTTCTCAACCCTGATTTAGCTGGACGGCAGTTTACCACAAAAGGGCGCTCTTGTCAAATAGGGAGGCTCTTCGTGACTGTTCAATAAATGGGGAAATAGGTTGTTGGTGGGGCGTCAGCCCTAAATAGCGCCATACATAGCATCGAAGTGGGGCGAGTTGCACCAAAAGTATGTCTTTTTGCAGCCCCAGTGGGGAATACAG
>DAOUDX010000203.1:0-3263 GCA_034430835.1 Anaerolineae bacterium | reverse complement strand
TGATCGCGCTGCCAGCATATCAACTTGCATTACCTTTCTCCCGAGCTGCTTGGCGCGAGATGACGCTGTGCAACAGCCTGACTGATACGACTTTATGAGACTTTGCCCGGTATGAGTTTATGAGACTCGACATGACTCAGGAGAATGATGACTTATGGCTATCAAGTTCATACCAGATGGTATGGTCGAGGTACCCGAGATCTCGTTCAAGGACGAGGCCCGGCTACCGGCCCCGAAGACGGCGATCATCGTCGTGGATATGCAGAACGATTTCGTCAAGCCGGGCGGTACACTTGTGGTGGAGGCCGCCGCCGAGACCGTGCCGCGCATCCAGCAGTTGCTGGAAGCGGCGCGCGCACACGGGGTGCGCGTCGCCTACACGCAGGATACCCACATCGAGGGCGACGTCGAGTGGGATATCTGGCCAGAACACGTCCTGATTGACTCGTGGGGGTGGGAGATCATTGATGAGTTGAAGCCCAAGCCGGGTGACCTGGTCTGCCAGAAGAATCGCTACGACGCTTTCTACGGGAGCTGGCTGGATCACTTTGTGAGTCACGTCTGGCGGGTCGAGAACCTAGTTATCGTGGGCACGGTCTCCAACATCTGCGTGTTGCACACGGCGGCATCGGCGGGCCTGCGCTACTTTCACATCGTCGTCCCGGCCGACGGCATTTCGGCCCTGACGGACTTTGACCAGGCGCTCACGCTGCGGCAGGTGTCGTGGCTCTACAAAGGGAGCCTGGTGAGAAGCGTAAGTGACATCCGGTTCGAGGCTTAGCTTCTCCCTCGGTTCACCGATAGCACGCTGGAGGATGGCCGTGCCCTGACGGTGACGTTCGATGATGGAGGGGGCGGCCTGCTGTCCATCCAGGAGGGCCGGGTCCAACTGGACGATCACGAAATCGGTGAGGGCGACACCGTGTCGGCCAGGAGCCGCCGGACTGTGGTTTGGCGGGAGCAAGCTGAGCAATAACGGGAGAGCTATGAACCTATCTGATCGACAGATTGCGGAAGGGCTGTTGTTCACCGACGAGTACCAACTCACGATGGCACAGCTCTACTACCGGATGGGGCTGCACGAGCGGGAGGCGCAGTTCGATCACTTCTTCCGCAGTTACCCCGATTACGGCGCGCACCAGGCCGGGTATTGCATCAACGCCGGTCTGGAGTAGCTGCTGGACTGGATGATCGGGGCCGGTTTTCGAGAAAGGGAGATCGAGTATCTGCGTGGCCAGACAGGTCGCACAGAGGAGCCCCTGTTTGCCGACGATTTCCTGGACTGGCTGCTGGAGCACGGCACGTTCGATGGGTTAACCATGCGTGCCATCCCTGAGGGCCGTGTGGTGCACCCGAACGTGCCCTTGACCGTCGTCCAGGGGCCGCTGGCGATGGCCCAGATCCTGGAGACCTCGTTGCTCAACCACCTCAACTACCAGACGCTCATCGCTACCAAGGCGGCGCGCGTCCGCCAGAGCGGGCGGGGGCGACTGCTGCTGGAGTTCGGCCTGCGGCGGGCGCAGGAGCGTGGGGCCAGCGCCGGAGCACGAGCAGCCCTCATCGGCGGCGCCGATTTCTCCTCCAACGTGGGCATCTCCCACGTGCTGGGCTACCCGCCCAAGGGGACGCACGCGCATAGCATGGTGCAGGTCTTTATGACCCTGGGCGAGGGGGAGTTGGGGGCTTTTCGCGCCTACGCCGACGTCTATCCCGACGACTGCCTGCTGCTGGTCGATACCATAGATACCTTGGAGAGCGGCATCCCTAACGCGGTTCGGGTCTTTGAGGAATTGCGGCGCAAGGGACATGAGCCGGTGGGCATCCGGTTGGACTCGGGCGACCTGGCCTACCTGAGCATCCAGGCGGCCAGGATGCTGAACGATGCCGGTTTCCCCGATGCAGCCATTGTCCTCTCGAATCAGTTGGACGAGCTGGTCATCATGCAGATCCTGGCACAGATCGAGGAGGAGGCGCCGCGCTACGGCGTCGATCCCGATCACCTCATCGGTCGCCTGGTGTACGGCGTGGGGACACGGCTGATCACCTCGCAGGGAGCGTCGGCCCTGGACGGGGTCTACAAGCTCGTAGCCGTACGCGACGGTGGCGAGTGGGCCTGCCCTGAGGCGCCTCCCGAGCAAGCCGAGGGGCGCAGCCGATGGGTGCCGGCCATCAAGCTCTCGGAGACCCCGGCCAAGACGCTGAACCCGGGAGACAAGCGCGTCTGGCGCTTGTACGACCGGCGGGGAAATGCTACAGCAGATTTGCTCAGCCTGGCAGACGAGGACCCCCGGGAGATGGCGCGCATCGTGTTGCGCCACCCGACAGAGCACGCGATGCAGCGCGTTCTCGATCGGGAGGATATTTCGGAGGTTGAGCCCCTGCTGGTGGACGTGCTGAGAGATGGCGTCCTGGTCCGTGACTTGCCCTCCATCGAGGAGATGCGCGAGCAGCGCCAGGCTGACGTGGAGCGACTGGACCCTGGCGTGCGGCGGATCATCAACCCGCACGGCTATCACGTCTCGCTCACGGACAGACTGTGGGATCTGAAGCGTGCGTTGATCGAATCAGCCGTCAGCGGATAAGGGGATGCAGGGCGCAGGGCTTCGGCGTGGATAATCCCCTGAGGCCGCAGCGACTGAACCGCACCTACGAGCTGCTATCAGCCTACCGTGCCTTCGAGCGGCAGCGGGTCAGCCGGGTCGCGCACGTCCGGGAGGCCCGTGGTCGCATACTACGCCAGGTGACCGCGACTTGTGAAATGGCTGAGCTCGTGGTCAGTCTTGTCGGTGAGAGTCTCGACTTATACCGTGAGCTGCTGTGCAGCGAGCAACTGGAGCTATTCCACCTCGCTCCGTTGGCGGGGCATCCCGAGGGGATGTGGATCGAAAAAGTGAAGCTAGCTCTGGGTGCAGGATATATTAGTGAGGAAGTGGGGCTCGCGGTCTATGGGCCTGTTGGCGTAGCCGTCGAGTGGGTTGGCAGCGAGTCCAAGATGTGGTCAAGCTGGGCCGAACGATTTGACAAGCTCTGTTCTCACGAAGATGAGCGTATTCGGGATGTGGGACAAGCAGGGAGGGCCTACGCTATGCGGAACTTTGAACAGGCTCTACGTCAGGAGCGGAAAGAAGCAGTCTACGGTATGTGGAGATAGATACTAGCAGCCTGTCGGAGAGGAATCTGTGTTGACTTTCCGCCGACGATTTTTCATACGATTTGCCAATAGGATGCAACACTTGCAACTGAATCCACTATATTGCTTGCGA
>DAOUDX010000202.1:0-6120 GCA_034430835.1 Anaerolineae bacterium | reverse complement strand
CGTAATCAACCGTTTTGAATTTGCGGGCCATAAACGTCACCCCTTGCCAAGAGTTTTAGACGTGTTCAATGACCGCAATTTTACCGCCAATTGTGTTCGGAGAGAAGTCCTCTCTCCGACAGGCTGCTAGCAGACGTTTGTGCGGTGCTGGAAGATGCGCCGCCCGATCGGCTCTTCACCACGCGAGGGCGAGTGGCGGAGGTGCACCGGGTGCGGCGTTCTTGCTACTTTACGCTCGCGGCCGGTGAGGCCGAATTGCCCTGTGCGATGCTGCGACGCCAGGCGGCGCGCGCCGACTTCTGGGTGAAAGCCGGTCAGGAGATCGAGGTCACGGGGCACGCGGAGCAGTTCCGTGGCCGCCGCCAGTTGTTCGTGTTGGAGGCCCGGCTGATCGAGACGGTTATCGATCTGGAGGAGGTGAGCGCATCGCTGGAGACCGCACTGCCCGACCGGCTCCTTAGCACGCAAGGGCGCGTCGTGGCCGTCCATCGCGTGCGCGGCTCGTGCTACTTCACTTTGGCGGATGGGGAGGCGCAACTGAAGTGCGCGCTGCTGCGGCGCAACGCGGCGCGCACCGATTTCTGGGTCACGCCTGGGCAGGTGGTCGAGGTGACCGGCTACGCGGAGAACTTTCGCGGCCGCTGGCAGCTGTACGTGATGGAGGCCAGACTCGCGCGCGGCGATGCAGCCTGGCCGCGTGGATACCGCTACCGTCCTGCCAGGCGGGTTGTAGCGTGGTTCGATGCCTTGATGGAGGCTCTATTTGGCCCACCGCAGGGGTAGTCGGAGACTTTCGAGGTTTGTATGGACATTAAGAATTTGCCTCGGTAACCTGCATTTGCTGCCCCGCCCGGAGGTGAACCTCCGGGCTGAGAAAACAAAGCCCTTCGGGCTGTTCTTAGCCCCCGAAGGGGGCTTCTTGCCCTCTCAGCCCGGTGCCTTCAGCACCGGGCGAAGCCGCGACGTTACCCGGTTATTTTCTTAACCTCCATTCAAACCTCGGAAGTCTGGGTGTCACCGCACGTCCACCGACCCCACGCCGGTCTCGATATCGATATCGACCCGGTTCTGCGCCGAGGCATAGTCCTCCGATTCGTATACGCCCCCCGCGCGCGGGAAACGGCTTCTATCGATCCGAATGTCCGCCAAGCCACCGTGTGCCTTGATGAGAGCCGCCACGCCGGACGGCACGCGGACGCTCACCGAGGCTGCGCCGGAGCGGATGACGGCCTTGGTGTGGCCGGCGTTGGCGGGCAGCGTGACCTGCGTCGAGCTGGCGCCGGTCTGCAGTTGCAGATCGGTCACCTGCAGGCTGCTCAGATCGATGCGGGCCTCGTTGGCCCCGGTTTGCAGGTCCAGCGAGAGCGGGATGGCTTCGCTGAGCCTGACCGACCAGTCAAGCGCGCGTCCCGGTCCCCACCACATCCACGGAAAGACAAAGAACTGTGGAGATGTCCGTATGCCCATCTTGACGGCCAGCGTATCTCCTTCCTGTGACGTTCGATAGTCCAGCCCGCCGCCGAACGTGCCGCTCGCCAGCTCGCCCGCTCCGGCGCCGCCGCTCACCCGCAGCCGCCCGGCGCCGTGACTGATCTGGATGCGGGCCTTCGCCGCGCCCTCCAATGGGATCGTCGCTTCCTCAGTTTCTAACCCACGCGGCGCGGCGAAGACGCCCCACAGCACCCACAGGCCAAGCACGATCAGGATCAGCGGCCAGATCAGTTTTCCAACATTTATGTTAAAGAGGTTGTTGATCAGCAGCAGGACGCCGATCAGGATGATGATGGTTCCCCAGAACAAAGTGCTTCTTCGCATAGCTCACCTCCGAACGTAAAGCGTCTCACTAGCGGCGCGGGATGAAGCGGCCGACCAGGATCAGCAGGCCCAGGGCGATCAGGAGCACCGGCCAGTACTTCCCCAGCCCGCCGAGGCCCAGCGCGCCAGTGATGGAGCCAAAGATGGCGAACAGGATCAGGCTGATCAGGATCAACTGCCCGCCCTCGCGCAGCGGTTTGCCGAACTTGCCCTCGAGCAGGCCCGCGAGGATGACGCCCACGCCGACGAAGCCGGGGATCAGGGCCCAGGTGTACGACCAGCTTTCCCAGTCTCCAGTGGTGTTCTGGTAATAGAGCAGCCCGCCGATGCCGCCGACGATGCAGGCCGGGACCGCCATGCCGGTAGCCCCGATCAGCAGGCCGATGATCAGCAGCAGAAAGCCTACGGCGACGATGAACAGCGGCCACTGGAACCAGTCCTCCCAGCCCGGCATGATCTGGGCGAGCAGGAACAGCGTCCCTAACAGGATCAGCACCAGCCCGCCGGCCAAAGTTGATCTACGTCCTCGATCCATGAATGTCCTCCTTTTCTCTCTAGTAGCACTGTAGGCAGAACCAAACACGATCCCACTTTCGTATTGCCAAATCCTCTTTTCGAATCATGTAGTATATCTTTCCGCAATCCCCCCAGATCATGCCATTGAGTTCGTCCTGTGTGTCGACTTGCAGGAGCAATTCCCACGTTTTCGACCGTTCAAACAAAATCTTCCGCTTCTCTTCCGACACAATCGGAAGGCCTTTTCTATCTTTGGCAGAGTCCCAGTAGCCGGAATAGCCCTTCTCAATATCAGCACACACAGATGTTTGGATAGGACGGGGATACCCCAAGATTCTGTTGTCAGGTTGACCTTTGGTCGTTTCCCATCCCCAACAATCTTTCAAAACCTCATACAATTCCCAGGTTGGGGGTTCTCCTATGACAAAACCCAACTCCTCCAGGAGAGGGTGTTCAAGATCTGGAAACGTGTTGAACGACGCGTACTTGAGAGGAAGAGGCTCAAAGATAACAGGGTGAATCGAATCTGCGTTTTTCTGTGCGAGATCGACGGGGAAGTCCCTGGGTGCAGGAGGATGTCTGGCATTGGAGTAAATAACAGGAAACGCCCCTCTCTCGGTAGGTGAGAGACCAGTCGGTAGTTCATGGCTATCGACCATATCAATAGCATAAAAGAAATAGAGCATGCCCTGCTCTGGTAGCAGTTCCCTGCCAGTTATGTTCGGGAGCTCCATGAGATTGATTTGCCCGATGAAAGGTAGTGATACGCCTTGCCAGACAGGCCAATTCAGATCTGGCGGCAGGTCTGGCTCGCCACCGAGTCTCGATGTGCCTATCGGGGCATTTTCGCTCTTTTTGCAGGGTTGAGCTCTGATGGCGGGTCTGGTGAGCTTTACTAACTCGTCTTTCAACTCATCTTTCCATGGTGCGGTTGAGTTGAGAATAGTTGTTTCGAAATCCGGTCTAAGCATGGCGCGGCTCTCCCACAACCATCTTTATTTCTGTCCGTGTTCATCCCTGAAAATCCGTGTCCTGAAAAGTCTCACGGACAATGCACATGTTGTAAGGTAACAATCTCCTCTCACAACTTTGGCATAGCGCTGCCCAAGGTATCGGTTTTCTGTGCCGACTTTCGATTGAATGCCCACACGGCGATAGCGGGGATGGGCGCGACGAGCGCCGGCAGCACACTGATGAGCAGAATCACGCCGCCTGCAACCAGCAACGGCGGGAAGACCAGGCCGATCAGCGTCAGCAGCCCCCCGAGCAATATCAGGAGTAAGGCTATGGCGCCGATTACCAACGACATGGTTCTCGCCTTGCGCGCCGAGGCCTGACGCGCGCCGCTCACGCGCCCGCTCTGCCCGTTGATCAGCACCGGCCAGGCGCGCCCTCCCTCCTCGTACCAGGTGACGTAGGCGGGCAGCAGAAGCAGCGTCCAGTTCAGGCCGCTGTACTGGGCGTCAATCGTGAAGTCGCGGATATGGTCGGCTCCGGCGGCCTCCTGGCACTCGGACTGGGCGGCGCGGGCGAAGGCTGCCTCCGCGCCTGGCCAGGCGGCCTCCGGCTCCAGGGTGGGGACGCGCACGGCGGCGTCCCCCACCGCCTCAGGGCTGTAGCCCTCGCGCTGGTGCAGATCGTACTCACCCAAGCAGCCCATCAATTTGCGGTGGTCGTCGAGGGCAGGGGCTGCCAGGTTCTCGTACCGGCGATCGAGGCGACCCACACGCGGCTCCCAACGCACGTGGGTCTCCTGCACTTCCTGCGAGCTCCATCCGTCGCCATCGCGGTAGCGATCCTGGGAGCTGACCACCTGGTAGTCAAAGCCTACGTCGGCCCGCCAGGCGGCCTGCACTTGCCCATCCACCAGCCACAGGGGAACCAGGTAACTCCGTGCGCGCTCGGTCAGCACGTCGGCGTTCATATCCTGAGGGCGAAGCCAGATCCCGTTCGACCAGCGTTCCAGGATGGCGCGCACCCTGCCACCAGAAACCTCGTAGGGCAGCACCTGTTCCGGCGGCTCTTCTGGCACAAGGGCCGGTTGCTGTTCGACCGGTCCCTGCAGGCAGAAAGGACAGCGCGCCGGCAGCGTGCCTTCGGGGACCAGGTGCGCTTCTCCACACTGCGCGCAGTGCACTCCGGTCAACGGCAGACCCCACAATGCCATTGCGTCTACCATCGATGCTCCTCCGCTCTCCTGCCTCTCTGCTCCCACGCTCATATCTCCTCCGACGCGCGCGCCTTCTGGAAGATGATGACCGCCCCGATCAGCCCGGCGATCAGCAGGATAAAGCCCAGCACCAATCCGATGACGCCGATACCGCCCAGTGCCAGCGCGAGCAGCCCGACCAATCCCAGACACGCTCCCGGCATCAGTAGCCCTGCGATGGCCAGCCAGACGCGCAGCCAGGCGATCGGTTTTTGCCCGGCGACCTCTCCCGTCTGGCCGTTGACCATCACCTGGAACGTGCGCTCGTCGAAAGGGTAGGAGGCCAGGTAGATGGGCAGGAGGATGTAGCGCCAGCGCTCGTCGGCAAAGTCGGCTGCCATGCGCATGTTGCGCACGTGACGGGAGCCGGTGTCGCTGTGGCAGGCGCTCTTGACGTGATCCCGTATCTCCTCCTTGGCGATCTCCCACGCCTCGGGAAGCTGCACGTCGTGGGTCTTGGCCTGCCATCCGGCCAGATATCCGGGGTCGTATTCCACCAACCCGTGCAGATCGAACGGCTCTATCTTGCTCAGGATGACGCGGCTCACGCGCACCGTGCCCGGCACCGTGTGATCGTCCACCGGCACGTGGACGCGCCCCGAGCGCCAGTGCCAGTCGATGACAGTGCGTGTCTTCCACTCGCCGTCTTTGTAGTAGCGCTCGGTCCGTTCGGTGCCTACCTCGGCCTTCCAGTCCGCGCTGACGTGCGTGTCGAACGTCCAGTAGGGCAGATAGATGCCGGCCAGTTCCCTCAGCGCGCGCACGCTGCGCAGTTCGGGGGGGTGCATCCAACCTCGGCCCAGCCACTCCCTGACCTTGGCCTGGCACTGCTCCTTATCGACGACGAAGGGGATCAACGTCGTGGGGCGGAGGATGTCGCTTCCGACACCGTCGGCGGCGTCGCGGGCCAGGACGCGGTTGGAGCCGCAGAAGGCGCACGTATCCGTCAGCGCATCCGGCGCGACGGTGACTACCGCACCGCACGATTCACACACCAGTTCCCGCCGCGCCTCGCCCCAGCCACGCCGGGCCTCGGCTATCGTCTCCAGTGTGAACTCGAACTCGTCCGCCGCGCGCCCTACCGCCTCTGCATCGATCTGCTGCTCGCTGCCGCAGTAGGGGCAGGCCAGTTGGCGCTGTGTGGCGCTGTAGGAGATGGTGCCGCCGCACTGGCGACACTTGAAGGTGCGGGTCTCTTCAGCCTCTTCCTCCGGCGCAGGGGCGTAGATCTCGATCCCCTCGATCTGCGAGGGCACGGGTGCAAAGCCCGGAGGGGGTGGCCAGAGGGTGGATGGCGGCCGGTTGTCGTCCATTGGTTGACTCCCTTCTCCTCGCTCGCGGAACACGTCAGATTGATTGTATCACGGATGGTGCAATTGTGCGAGTTTCTGCAGTTATTACGGCAGCCCGCCGATGACGGTTGTATCGTCGGCCAGTGGATCGCCCCGGGGCGTCGTGGCAGGCAGCCGCTCGCCGGTGAGTCGGTTGTAGACCCCAATTCGGATGTCAAGTTGGCCCGGTGACGCTCCTTCGGGTAGCGGGATGATGCGCTGCTCCTGAATTGTGTCTCCCGGCGCTAA
>DAOUDX010000201.1:0-1972 GCA_034430835.1 Anaerolineae bacterium | reverse complement strand
GCCGGCGTCGCAACATCGTCATCCGCACCCCGGATCTCGATCATTGGGACGACGAGATTGATCGGATCCATCGACTGTTGAACATCGCCCTGGCGCATTTGCCCGACCATATCGGATGGCACCGGTCGGCCGTAGAGGCACTGGTCGCTCCCTTCCGCACGATAGCGGATATGGATCTGATACTCTTTGCCGACGTTGATGGTGAGTCGGTAGGCTGGCTGCCCGGCGTGCCGAACCTGAATGAGGTCCTGATCCACGCCAATGGCCTGCGCTACCCGTGGGACTACCTCAGGGTGCTGAAGTACAAGAACCGCCAACCAAAGTGTCTGGTGATCAAGAGTGTGCTCATCCTGCCCGAGTATTGGGGCACGGGTGTGGCTGCGGTGCTGGGCGCTGAGATGGTCAAGCGGGCCCGGGCCAAGGGCTATACCTGGCTCGATCTCTCGATCACGTCAGAGGATAACCCCCAGACGCCGTTGATCGGCGAGCACATGGGCGCGAAGGTGTACAAGCGCTGGCGAGTGTACCGGCTGCGGGTGGAAGAATGAAAGAATGGAGAATCAGCGAATGCGAGATGCGAGATGCGAGCAAGCGATCAAGCGAAAAAGCGAACGGAAGAATCGAAGAATGCAGAATCAGCGAATGCAGACTAACATCCACTATCCACCACCCAGTATCCAGTTTCCCTCTTGACATTCTGTGTAATTTATGCTATTCTCTATTTATAAATAACCAATATCTATGATGACTTCACAGGAGGGATTACGATGTTCAGCAAAGCAGTTCAGGATGCGATGAACGAGCAGATCAAGAATGAGTTGTACTCAGCCTATTTGTATCTTGCAATGGCTGCGCACTTCGAGGCGGAAAATTTCGCGGGGTTTGCCCGTTGGATGCGTGCGCAGGCTGGGGAAGAGCAGGAGCACGCGATGAAGTTCTTTGACTTCATCAACGAGCGTGGGGGGCGCGTTGTGCTTCAGGCGATTGACGCGCCGCCGGTGGACTTCGGATCGCACCTCAGTATCCTTGAGCAGACGCTGGCCCACGAGCAGTTGGTGACCGGGATGATCGACAATCTGTACGCGTTGGCTCTGAAAGAGAACGATTACGCCAGCCAGGGTTTCCTCCAGTGGTATGTCAAAGAACAGGTGGAGGAGGAGGCGAACGCCACCAAGATTCTGGGGCAGCTCAGGATGGTTGATGGAAAGGCTCAGGGATTGCTTATGTTGGATTCGGTCTTGGGACGCCGAGGCGACTAGGCTGACTGTACGATAGGTTGGGTCCGGCGTGTGGCGCGATGCCATGTGCTTGGCTGTGAGGCTTATGCGGGGATCCGGGTTCACTCGGATCCCCGTTTTTCGTTGGGTTTCCTGAGCTTGCCCGCCGGCACTCTTGTTCAGTGCAGTGCCAACTTTGGCTTTCGGTAGGCGCGGACTATACTGTCTGTACCGTTGACAGGGTCGGAGGCAAGTGGATGGATCGTGACGGCTCACTCTTGATGGTATTCTTTTTCGTCGGTCTGGTGATGGATGACTCCTGAACGCCCCAACATCGTCTTCATCTTCTCCGACCAGCAGCACTGGCGTGCCTGGGGTGGGGAAGATCCCACCTTCGAGACACCGAACCTCGATCGTCTGGCGCAACAGAGCTTCGTGTTTGGCCGTTCCTTCTGTACAACGCCGCAGTGCAGCCCCAGCCGATCCTCGATGTTCACCGGACGCTATCCCAGCGAGACCGGCGTGATGGGCAATATCGGTGCCTGTGGCGGTGCGCCCCTGCGTACCGAGACCGCGGCGACACGGCTGCAGGCTGTGGGGTACATCACAGGCTATTTCGGCAAGTGGCACCTCGGCCGGGATCCGGTGGGTATGGCTGGATGGGATGAGGCAGCCGGCGACATTCGCACGAACAGCCCGGCTGATGCTGGGACGACCCGGCTGGGTCTCGATTTCCTGCGACGCCGGGCGGGCCA
>DAOUDX010000200.1:0-1776 GCA_034430835.1 Anaerolineae bacterium | reverse complement strand
CAGATCGTCGTCGGCACGCCCGGTCGTGTGCTGGACCACCTCCGGCGGCGTACGCTGCGCCTCGAACAGCTACGCATGCTGGTGGTAGACGAAGCCGACGAAATGCTCGACCTGGGGTTCGCGCCGGATGTTGAGCGCATCCTAGCGATGACGCCTCGGAGCCGGCAGACCGCGCTCTTTTCGGCAACGACGCCGCCGTGGGTGCACACCATCGCCGCCCGCCACCTCGTGGAGCCCGCTGTCATCACATCTGCTGTGTCCGAAGAAGTGGAACCGGACATCGACCACGTGGTGATTGAGGTTTGGCAGGGCGACAAGTTCCAGGTGCTCCGGCAGTTATTGGATGAATCGACGGACGGCGCGACCCTCGTTTTCGGCCGCACGAAACGCGGCGTGCGCAACCTAGGCTGCCGCCTGGAGGCAGCAGGATACAGGGTGGCCGTGCTCCAGGGGAACCTCAGCCAGGGAGAGCGAGACCGCGCCCTGGACCGCTTTCGCTCCGGCCGGGTGCCGACCCTCGTGGCGACGAATGTGGCCGCCCGCGGGCTCGACGTGCTGAGCATTGAGCGCGTGATCAACTACGAGTTGCCGGAGACTGCTGACCTTTTCACCCATCGCGTCGGCCGGACCGGGCGGATGGGGCGATCTGGTCGCGCCATCACCCTCATCAGCGCTGCTGATCTGCCTAAGTGGCACGAGATCGAGCGGGGCCTGGGGCGGCGCCTGCCGCGCATCAGCCTTACTGGCGAGGCGGTGCCCGTCCAACCCGTTTCCACCCCGGCGTCCCGCAGGGCGGCGGGCGGTTGGCGGCGGCGAGGCTGGTCGCGGGCGCGAATGCCAGCTTAGGGGGCGCGAGCATGAAGAGTCTATACGTCGGCAATCTGGCTTACGACACAACCGTAGCAGATCTTCGAGCGGTATTCTCGCCGTTTGGCAAACTTGTGTCGGTGCAGATCGCCAGCGACCGGGGCGGTAGGCCAAAGGGTTTCGCCTTCGTCGAGATGGCCGACGAGTCGGCGGCATCGGCCGCGACGGAGTCGCTGAAGGGGACGCAACTCCACGGCCGCACGATGGATATCGTCGAGTCTGAGCCTCCGGGCAAGCGGCGCAGTAATTGGAGCCGCGGCCGGTCTGGCGGGCGCCGCCGCTAGCAGGGCGTCGGGGTGCCCGCGAGCGGCCTTGTGCTTGTGAGGCAGGCTCTCTGCCTATCTAGCTCCAGCACTGGAGTCGTACAGCGAAGATTCGCGACCTCGAGCCCATCGCACGATCCCAGTTGTGCGATGGCCTGGGCCAGGATCGAGACGGTGCGCGAAGTTCTCTTTGGCCTCCCCATTCTACTCGCAGGCGCCAGGGTTGGCAAGGGGAGAAGCCATGGTCACGCCAGCACGAGCGCTGCCACGAGCGAACCGAGGCCCACGGCCGAAGTCATCGCACCGAAGCCGATGAACCCGACGTGAAGGACGTTACGCGCAGATAGGAGCTCCGCCTCCTCCCCAAGAGTCTCTGCCGACCCATACTCTCACTGGTGACGATTGGAACAGATTGAGCATCTTTCTATCTGAAAGGATGGAGCGTCTTCGCTCAGGCTTCTCTTGCCAGCAGACCTAAATGCGGCCGGTCAAAGATCCTGTATGCTGCCAGCTTCACCTGATCCTGAACAAGGAACATGCCCAAGGCATAGCCCCAGACCAGCCCCGCTCGAGGCCAGCCCAGGGGGTGCATGAACAGCCCGTTCACGGCGATGAGGGTGGCCACTATCTGGGTACCCACCACCGC
>DAOUDX010000199.1:0-5308 GCA_034430835.1 Anaerolineae bacterium | reverse complement strand
TTCCCGTTATGACAGCCAAGTGGGTCGTAACGTGTCGAAAAGAGGCGTTTTTGCCTATGTCGTCCCTAAAAATGGCCGTTTTCTAACAAAAAGTGGGGCGTCATGCCCTTATCAGTGGCCAAAACGGGAATTGCTGGTGGTGGGATTATGTCTCCAATCTCTGCATCAACTCAACGAACCCCGGGAAAGAGTCCGCAATGCATTCGGCATTCTCGACCACCGTCTCGCCCTCCGCGATCATCCCCGCCACGGCCAGCGCCATCGCCAGCCGGTGATCGCTGTGGCTATCGACGGCCGCGCCCTTCAGCGGCGTCGGCCCTTCCACTATAAACCCATCCGCCTGCGGTTCGATGCGCGCGCCCATCGTCCGCAGCCCTTCGACGATGACGGCGATGCGGTCGGTCTCCTTGACGCGCAACTCGGCTGCGTCGCGCACGCGGGTGACGCCACTTGCCTGCGTCGCGGCCACGGCCAACGCCGGGAACTCGTCAATCGCGCGCACCACCGTATTACCGCCAACCTCTATACCGCGCAAGCTTGAAGCGCGAACCGTCACGTCGGCCACTGGTTCGCCGCCCTGCACCCGCGCGTTCTCCAAGGCAATCTCCGCCCCCATCGCGCGCAGCACGTCCAGCAACCCCGTGCGGGTGGGGTTGACGCCCACGCCTTCGACAGTCACTTCGGAGCCCTCGATCAACGCCGCCGCCACCAGGGGGAACGCCGCCGAGGACACGTCGCCAGGGACGACGAGCGAGTTGGGCGAGAGAAAGTCCACCGGTTTGAGTGTGACGTCGAGTCCATCCACGGCGACGTCGGCCCCCATCGCCGCCAGCATACGCTCCGTGTGGTCGCGCGCAGGGGCCAGCTGGCGGACGACGGTCGGGCCGTCGGCGTATAGGCCGGCCAGCAGCAATGCGCTCTTCACCTGGGCGCTGGCAACGCCCAGGGCGTGGTCCATGCCGTGCAATCGTCGCCCGCTGGTGGCGAGCGGCGCGCAGCCATCGGTGTCTTCAATCTCGGCACCCATCGCCCGCAGCGGCTCGGTGACGCGCCGCATCGGGCGGGCGAGCAACTGCGGGTCGCCGGTGAGGACGCAGTCGAACGATTGTCCCGCCAGGATGCCTGCCAGCAATCGCATCGTCGTGCCGGAGCGGGCGCAGTCCAACGGCGCGGCGGGCCTTTGCAGGCCGTGCAACCCGCGCCCGTGGATGGTCAGCGTGGTAGCCTGACCCCCACCCCAGCCCTTCGACGGGCTCAGGGCAGGCTCCTCCCCCTGAGAGGGGGAGGGAGCAGGCTCGATTTCAGTGCCCAATGCCCGCAGGCACCCCAGCGTCGCCAGACAGTCGCCGGACGGGAGAAAGCCCTCGATCCGGCTCTCGCCATCGGCCAGCGCACCGAACATCAATGCCCGATGGGAAATCGATTTATCCCCCGGCACACACACCCTCCCGCGCAGCGGCGCACTGGAGACTATGTTTAGCCGACTCACTCGCCCTCCGATCTACTCAATCACCTGCTGGCTGGCAGGATACATCTTGCGCCGCGTCTCGCGGATGACGCCCAGCACCGCCTGCATCTTTTCCTCGTCGGCAGTCTCCAATAGGCGGATCAGCTCGCGTAGGCGGGCCTGGTAGGTATCCAACGCCTTCAGCACCTCCTCGCGGTTGGTCAGCAAGATGTCGATCATCATCGTCACGTCGCTGCCGGCCAGGCGCGATGTGCTGCGATACCCTGTGGCGACGACCTCCCACGCTGCTGGGTCGGCGGAGACGGTGGCATCCGCCGTGGCGACAAGGGCGCAGGCCAGCAGGTAAGGCAAGTGACTGACAGCGGCTACGATATAATCTTGGCGCTCTGGCTCGATCACCAGAGGGTTCGCACCGACGGCCTCCGCCAGCGCGCGGCCCAGCGCCAGCGCCTCCTGTGACGTGCGCTTCAGCGGAGAGAGAATGAACGTGCAGCCCCTGTAGAGCGCCGGGTCTGCCGCCTCAATGCCCGACTTTTCCTTGCCGCACATCGGGTGGCCGCCCAGCGGCTGGACGTGGTTGGGCAACTGCTCCATCTCCGTGACAACGCGCCCTTTGGTGCTGCCCAGATCCATCAGCAAGCATCCCTCTGGCAGGAACGGTGCGATCTCGTGCATCTGGCGCAGGATGACGCGCACGGGCGTCGCCAGGATGACCACATCCGCCTCGTGCACGCCCTCGGCCATATCCGTGGTGCCCCAGTCGATGAAGCCGCGCCCTAGCGCAATGTCAATCGGCTCGGTTCGCCGGGTCACGCCGACGACGCGCCGACACTTGCCCCGCAGCGCTCCGGCCAGCGAACCACCCATCAGGCCCAGGCCAACGATGGTAACCTGGACATCTGACAGTTGCTTCATACATAATCTCCTATGGACAATTTGCTATCGGACACTTTTTCAAATAAGCGAGCGGAAGCACCCTGAGGGCTTCGACTGAGCTCAGCCGAAGTCCTTGTCGAAGGGGCTTCCGCGAGCGTCCTTCGACAGGCTCAGGACACTCGCTACAATTCCACCAGGCCACAAGTCCAGTCAGATTTCGAAAAGTGTCCGGTAGTGAAATGGACAAGAATGCAGAAAGCAGGATGCAAGAAACGAGAATACGCTATCCTGCATCTTGCCTCCTCTACAACGTTCGACCGACGGCCTCGGCGATGGGCCACAGGCTCTCCATCAGCACGGCGAAACGCTCCGGCTTGAGCGACTGCGCGCCATCCGAAAGCGCCGCCTCGGGATGCGGGTGCACCTCGATCATCAACCCGTCAGCCCCGGCGGCCACCGCCGCCCGCGCCATCGGCTCCACCAGCTCCCACTTGCCCGTCCCGTGGCTGGGATCGACGATGACTGGCAGATGCGTGAGCTGCTTCAGCATCGGCACGGCACTGATATCGAGCGTGTTGCGGGTGTAGGTTTCAAAGGTGCGAATACCGCGCTCGCACAGGATGACGCGGTTGTTGCCGTGGGACAGAATGTACTCGGCCGCCATCAGCAGCTCTTCGATGGTAGACATCATCCCGCGCTTGAGCAGCACTGGCCGCTGTGCCTCGCCGACGGCGTGCAGCAGGGCATAGTTCTGCATGTTGCGCGCGCCGACCTGCAGGATATCCGCAAAGGTGGTGACCAGCGGCACCATCTGGGGCTCCATCACCTCGGTGACGATAGGCAGGCCGGTCTCCTCACGCGCTTTGGCCAGGATTCGCAGCCCTTTCTCCCCCATCCCCTGGAAGCTGTAGGGCGACGTGCGTGGCTTGAAGGCTCCGCCGCGCAGCACGTGGGCACCCGCCTCTTTCACCAGACGCGCGCTCTCCAGAAGCTGCTCTTCGCTCTCGACGGCGCACGGCCCCGCCATCACGACTATCTGCTCTCCACCGATCTGCACGCCGTTGATGGGCACGACGGTGTCCTGTGGGTGAAAATCGCGGCTGGCCCGCTTGAAGGGCCGCGCCACGGACACCGTCCGCTCGACACCTGTCATGCGCTCGATCTGCTCGCGATCCAGAGGGCGCCCGTCCCCGATGACGCCGATGACGGTATGCTCGTCCCCCTCCGAGACGTCGGCCTGACAGCCCGCCTGTTCGACGCGGGCGATGACGTTGGCGATCTGGGCGCTGGTGGCGCCGTGCTTCATAATGACGATCATAGACCTATCTCCCGGCATGGGATTCACTCTCCGTTATTCTCATCTGCCACGGGCGTCGTGGCAGCAGGATAGGAACCCAGCAATTTCACGAACGAGGCGCGCCGCAGCAGCGCCATGATGGCCGCCTCGCACTCTGGATCCTGCCAGTGCCCATCGAAATCGAGATAGAAGAGATACTGCCAGGGCCGGTTGCGGCGCGGGCGCGACTCGATCTTGGTCAGGTTGATACTCCGAGTGGCGAACTCACCTAACGATTTGTACAGCGCCCCCGGCTGGTGGCGGGCGGAGAAGACGAGAGAGGTCTTGGGGCGCTGCGGCCTCGGCGGATCGTCCATCGAGAGCACAAAAAAGCGTGTGTAGTTAAAGTGAAGATCCTCAATGTTGCGCTCGACGATTTCCAGGCCGTACATCTCTGCGGCCAGTTCACCAGCGATAGCCCCGATGCCCGGTTCCGGGTTCTCCGCCAGATCGCGAGCGCTGCCAGCGGTGTCGAAGGCGGGCTCAGCCTGCAACTCATAGCGACCGAGGAAATGCTCGCACTGGGCCAAAGCCTGCGGGTGCGATCGCACCCGCTCCAGGTCTTCCAGCTTCGCGCCGGGCACGGCCAGCAGCATGTGGTGCACACGCAGGACCACCTCGGCCCAGACGCGCAGGTCGTGCTCCATCATCAACTCGTACGAGCCCGTCACCGAGCCGGCGACGGCGTTCTCCACCGGCACCATGCCGTAATCGGCATCGCCGTTTTCCACCATGGGGAAAATGTCGTCCAGCGTCTTGCAAGGGACGGTCTCCACCTCGAGGCCAAAGTACTGACGGATGGCCTCCTCGGAGTAGGCGCCAGCCACACCTTGAAATGCTACTTTCGTCATCTCTCAATCCTCCACGGGGGGACGGGGTTGCACCCCGTCCTGCGATGCTGCAAGGTCGGGCCGCAGGGCGCGGGCCTTGCCTACATAGACGTGTTGCACCTGCTCGGCAGGCAAATCGGTATTCCACAGGATCAGCGCCCGGATGCAGCGCGGCATCCCGCCTTTGACCAACATCTCTTGCTCGCACAGCAGCGGCGTGGTCATCCAACCCATCTCGCGGGCGGCGCGGGCCGGATAGGCCGCGTCCAGATCGGGCGTGGCGGTAAAGATCACGCAGGCGATGTCCTCCACGGCCAAGTCATTGTCGGCGACGATCTGCTCCAGCATCTCGCGCATCGCCGCGACGATGGCTTCGGCGTCGTTGGTCTCTACGCAGGTTGCACCACGAATACCACGACAGGGCACTGTATCTCCTCCTGAACACAAAAAAACGTGGAGCGGTTGCTCCACGTTCCCGTCTCGTTTCCGGGTCTGCCTATCCTACTCGGCCTCTCCCCGACGCAAAGCAACCATCCCCGAGGGGCGGCTAAAGTAGAAGTAGGTGTAGTTTGGGTTTGCCTTGCGTTCTGAACGTGCCATCTACGGACTCCTAAACTGGGCGTAATAATACTCGTTTCGCGTGATTTGTCAAGTTAGTGGTTCCCCTGTGACTGTTCAATAAATGGGGAAATAGGTTGTTGGTGGGGCGTCAGCCCTAAATAGCGCCATACATAGCATCGAAGTGGGGCGAGTTGCACCAAAAGTATGTCTTTTTGCAGCCCCAGTGGGGAATACAGA
>DAOUDX010000198.1:0-13980 GCA_034430835.1 Anaerolineae bacterium | reverse complement strand
TCTGTATTCCCCACTGGGGCTGCAAAAAGACATACTTTTGGTGCAACTCGCCCCACTTCGATGCTATGTATGGCGCTATTTAGGGCTGACGCCCCACCAACAACCTATTTCCCCATTTATTGAACAGTCACCGGCAGGCCGGGCTCTTGACATTCTCGCAGCGCCGCTCATTTCGCAAACCGGATTCATACCGGCGTGTGGTATGATAATGGTGGAGTCTTACGCTTGCTGGCTTGTTTCAGGCCTATGCGTGTCTCCCAAACGTTGTTGAGTTGCTTGGGCGGGAGAATGGGGGTTAGGTGTACACGATTCTGTTGGTGGAGGACAACCGCGAAACTGCACGGCTGATGCGATTCTTGTTCGAGTTAGAGGGGTATCGCGTCGTTGCGGCGGATGCCTACGAGGACATCCTGCCACTCCTTCAGCAGATTCGCCCCAACGCGCTTCTAATGGACGTCAACGTACATGGCAGGGAGACCGTCAGCCTGGTTCGGCAAGTGCGGACCTTGGTGGGGAGGGCCGCTGAAACTCTAATTTTCATGACCTCGGCGATGGATTGCGGTCCCGAATGTCTGGGAGCCGGAGCCGACCGATTCATCCTCAAGCCTTTTCTGCCCGACGAGGTAGTCAGAGACGTCAAGCTCTTGTGCAGGCTCAAGTACGTCAGGCCGGATTACATTGGCGAAACGGTCACTATTGGCTCCGAGCACGATACTCGCCCGCTTGTTGCCTGAAGCTCCCTAAAGCGCGTGATAGCGTAGCAGCTATCCGCGCGGTTCCCCCGGTTGTTTTACCTCTGTCTCAAATGTGCCGTCGCTCACGCGGACGTCGAGTCCATCTCCCGGCGCGACTTGGGCCACCGACCGCACCACAGCGCTCGTCTCCCGGTGGCGCACGACGGCATATCCGCGTTCCAGGGTGCCCAGCGGGCTGACGCCCGCCAGCCGCCCGCTCAATCCCCTCAATCGCTCGCGGTGCAGGGTCAAGCTGTGGCGGATTGCCGCCTCAGCCTTGCCGGTCAGGTCGTCCACACGCTGGCGGGCCTGGGTCAGTTGCGCCTCCGGCGAGAGGTGCTTGAGCGCCCGCACCTGCTCCGCCAGCTTCCAGCGCCGTTCCTCGACCTCCCCTCGCAGTATGGATGCCAGCGTGTCCGCCAGCACTGTCACGTGCGCCCGCAGCTCGGCCCGATCGGGGGCGACCAACTCGGCGGCGGCAGAGGGGGTGGGGGCGCGCACGTCGGCGGCAAAGTCGGCCAGACTGAAGTCGGTCTCGTGCCCCACACCGCAGACGGTCGGGATGTGGGAAGCAGCGACGGCGCGGGCCACTCGCTCGTCGTTGAACGCCCACAGATCCTCCAAGCTGCCCCCGCCACGGGCGATAATGATGACGTCGATACCGCCGCGCTCGTTGAGTGCCTCAATGGCAGCGACGATCTGCGGCGGGGCATCATCTCCTTGCACCTGCGTGGGGGAGAGCACCACCTCCGCCAGCGGGTAGCGACGGCCCAGCACGTTGAGGATGTCGCGCAGTGCGGCGGCAGTGGGCGAGGTGACGATGCCAATGCGGCGCGGCAGGGGTGGCAGCGGCCGCTTGCGCTCTGGCGCAAAAAGCCCTTCTGCCTCCAGCTTGGCCTTGAGCCGCTCGAACTCCAGGTAGAGGTTGCCCACGCCGGCGGGCTGAATGCGGTCCACGTAGAATTGGTAGCGCCCCCCGGCCTCGTAGACGCTCACGTTGCCGTGAGCCAGCGCCAAGTCGCCGCTCGCGGGCAGATAGTCTTGCGCGTCGGCGACGTTGCGCCACATCACGCACCCCACCTGAGCTCCCGCGTCCTTGAGCGTAAAGTAGCAGTGGCCGGAGGAAGCGCGGCTAAAGTTGGAGACCTCTCCCTCGACCCACACGTCGCCCAGCAGCGGATCGCCATTGATGATGCGCTTGATGTGGCCGGTGAGCTGGCTGACGGTGTAGGGTTCGGAGATGGTCGGACCGCCCAGATTGCCGAAGAGGCTGAGTTGTTCGAACATGGCGAGGGTTATGATAGCTCAGTGAGGGGGAGGTGTCAAGCGTGTGGAAAAGGCTTTCGGGGAATTCGGTTGAAAGCCAGTGAGGACCCGACGGGGCCGAATGGAGGAGCGATGTGCTTCGAAGGTGCGTCGCTCCTCACTACCCTTGCGGCCACAGCACGGGCCGTTTTGCTCAATCCCGTCTACGCGCTATCCTCTGTTCGATTGTCTTCACAGCTTCGTCGAAGCCAATTAGACTACGCTTGAGCACGAAAGCAGGCCTGAACCCCGTTGCAGTCGAACCGATCAGCCTATGGATGGGGGTCAGCCACCGCACGACTACGAGGCGTGATCTCAAAAGGGGTCTCTTCTTGATCTCCTGGACTTCTTCCCAGGGCACAAAGACCCACCAGAACAGGAAAACTTGAACGGATATGCCATCGTCGGAAATCCGAATGCTCGGCAGGTCGTTGGAGGAGAGCAGAGGGAAAAGAGCCGCGCTCAGAAGACAGAACAAGACCCCTCCTCCAAATGAAACGAGATCCATGGCTGAGCCTGATGCAACCTGAGCCCAGATCCGTGGCAGTGCTATGGACAATGCTGTCACGATTATCAGGGCTGTTACGCAGCTGAATAGAACCGCGCCATATTGGCCTGCCTTCTCAACGCAGCTGTAGGTGTACAACACTTCATTGTCTTTGTCAGGCATCTTGTGCTCTTTAGCCTGTGTCTGTGGTGCAGCGTTCCGTTCTATTCAAGTCTCGCCGCGTCGGACCGTGCCTATTCGTGGATGCTTACCAGCGTCCCCACCTCGGCCCACTCGTAGAGCCAGGCCGCGTGCTCCGTGGGGAGGTTGACGCAGCCGTGGCTCGCCGGGCGGCCAAAGTTGGCGTGCCAGTAGGTGCCGTGCAGGGCATAGCCCTTGTAGAAATACATCACGTAGGGCACGTTGCGCAGGTAATAGTCTGGGCCCTCCATGTCGTCGTAGCGCATCTTGGTGTGGATGTGGAAAAGGCCGGTGGGGGTGGGGGTTCTTGGCAGCCCCGTGGAGACGAGGGTGAAACGCACCAGTTCCTGTCCTTCGTAGGCCGATAGCGTCTGGTTGGTCAGATCCACGTCGATCCAGTGCGTGTCGCCGTGGATGGCCGAGGGGTCGAGCGTCGGGACCGTCAGCGGCGGCATTACAGTGGTGATGGTGGGTACCGGCGTCGTCGTGGTCAACAGGGTGGGGGTGGGCGTCGGCGTGGGGGAGGGTGTGAAGGTGGGCGTCCAGGTGGGGATCGGCGTGGGGGTGTCCGCTGGCGTGGGAGTGAGGGTAGCGGTTGCGGTCGCTGTTGGGATGGCGGTGGGGATCGAGGCAGCCACCGGCAGCGGTCCCACCGGGAACAGTCCGGTCAGTGCGCCGCCGGCGACGACGAGCAGCAGGCACAGGGTGGTGGCAGTGGCGACCCAGCTCCAGCGGCGGCGGGATGCGGACCGCTGCGCCCGCTCGCGCGCCCACTCGAGCGCGGCCTGGGCGGTGGCATCGTCGGGAGCGCGGGCCAGCGCGCGCTCCGCGTAGGCCAGGCTGGCCCGCGGGTCTCTGTCCAACCCTGCCAGCCACAGCAGAGCGGTGACGTTATCAGGATCGAAGCGCAGCGCTTCCTGGAACGTGCGCCGGGCCTCGTCCTTCTGTCCTGCGCGGGCTGCTACCTCGCCCTCTTTGAGCAGGGATGCAATACGATCGTCCATCACCAACCTGTTGTCAGTCGCTCCGTCAGTTCCTGCGGCGTATCCGCCTCGACGGGCACGTACAGGACGCCGGGGTAGTGCGCCTCGAAGAAGGCATGCAAGGCTTCGGCAGGCTCAGCCGAGTCGTCGTCGCCCCATCCGGCGGGGTTGACGGCGATGACGCGGCGAAAGTCGAGGTCGCCGATGCCAGCGTCGTCGGCGCTGCCGCCGATGGTGAAGCGGTGCGCGTCCCAAGCTGCGTCCACCACTGCGCACGCCCAGGCCGCGTCGGCCTGCGGCGGGAGCAACACGTAGGTGCGGGCGTAATCCACGCGGGGTTGGCCGCGCCGCCCTCCCTCTACCCCTCCCATTGGGGGGGAGGGTGGCTCCGGCAGGGCCTTCAAGGCGGATTTCAGTCTGTCGGGAGTATCTGCCTCGATCGGTGTGTAGATGGCGCCGGGGTAGTGGGTGTCGAAGAAGGCGCGCAAGGCTTCGGCAGGCTCAGCCGAGTCGTCTTCGCCCCATCCGGCAGGATTGACGGCGACGACGCGGCGAAAGTCGAGGTCACCGATGCCGGCGTCGTCCGCGCTGCCGCCGATGGTGAAGCGATGCGTGTCCCACGCTGCATCCACCACTGCGCGCGCCCAGGCCGCGTCAGCCTGCGGCGGGAGTAGCACGTAGGTGCGGGCGTAATCGACGCGGGGTTGGCCGCGGGACGGCGGAGGCGGGTCGAGGTAGGGGCGCGGGTTGAGGTGGTTGCCGTTGGCGGGCAGCTCTACTCCGTCGATCTTGAGCGAGAGGTGCAGGTGCGGGCCGGAGCTCCAGCCGGTACGGCCGGCGGTGCCGATAGGCTGGCCAGCCTGCACGGTGCCGCCTTCGTTCACCGTGACGTGCGTCATGTGTGCGTAGAGCAGCGTCACCCGGCCCACCCCCTCCACCTGGCTGGCGATGTAGGCGTGGTGGCCGTAGCCATCTTCGTGCATCAGCTTGCGGGTGACGACTCCGTCCAGACAGGAGCGAATGGGGGAGCTGGCCGGATCGGTCGTGTTGACGTGAAGGTCCGCCCCGTTGTGCCCGCCGCGCAGCGAGTGGCCGGCAGAGTTGTCGTAGTAGAGCTGTTGGTTCTCTCCGTAGAACTGGGTATAGTGGCGGAACTCGCTGGGCCAGGCGAAGCGCATCGCGGTCGGGTGCGGCATGCGGGAGCGTACGGCGACCCGCTCGGCGATGGCGCGGGATTGGCCGTCCGCGTACATCCACGCCTGTGAATCGTAGGCGGGGTCGGGGGAGCGCAGTATAAAGGCATAGGCGGCCTGCACGCGCGGCCAGTCTGCCGGATTCCCCAGCCAGTCCTGGAAGCATGCGTCGTACTGCGCGCAGGTGAGATAGAACTCGGCGTACTGGTCGCCCTTGTCGGCGCCGGGGACGTTGGCGCTGAGATTGGAGAACTCGGAGATGACCAGCGACTTGTTTCTAAACGTCTCCAGGTACCGGCGGACGAAGCGCATGCCCCCACTCAGGTCGCGCTGTTCTGCTTCGCTCTTCCAGTAGACGTGGCAGCACACAAAGTCGGCTTCCTCGATGGCGGCGGCGCAGCCTGTCAAAAATCCGCTCTCGGCGACGGCGGGCGCGGCCCCTGGCTGGCAAGGCGGCGGCGGAGTGAGGCCGGGGAAACCTGCCCGTACCTGTAGACCAAAGGTCGCTTTGAGCTTGTCGGCGACGGCGACGAACCAGTCGCCGAAGGCGGCGGGGGTGTTCCAGGAGACGCCGTACCCGCGGTCCGGTCGGTTGGGCTCGCCGTGGATCTCGAAATCGCGCACGCCGGCCCGGACGAAGCCTTCGACAGCGCGGGCAAAGTAATCGACGAACGCTCGAGGTGTGGTTGGCTGCTCGCCCGGTTCCGGGCTGAGCATCTGCACCAGGAAGGTCTGGATGCCCAGGTCGCGGTAGGCGGCCAAGTCAGAGGCCGGGTTGGCGATGGCTCGCAGTTTGAGGGCTTCCAGCTTTGCTCGGCGAATCATGTCGAGATCGGCGGGGGTCGCAGGGCCATGCCCGGCCAGTAGTCCGGCTTTGGCAAATGGCATGGCTACCTCCTCTCAGGGCACCTCGTTCTCGATGAAGCAGACAACACCTTCCGCGATGCCCTGGGCGACCAGATCGGCGCGGTCGGTGAGCAACTCGCGGTCGGCGAACATGAAGCCGGTCTCGATGATGGCTCCTGGCGTCTCTCCGTCGATCTCGTAAAAGGTGTGGTATTGGCTCATGTCGCCGGTGATGCTGTTGGCGTGGAAGAACATGCCGGTACGCGTCCTGTAGCGCTCTGTCAGGCATTCCACCAGCCGATCTTCTTCCTCTGGCACCGCGCTATCGACGACGCTGGCCACTTTGAAGCCGCTGGCGGGCGGCGTGGCATTGGTGAACTCGGTGCACGAATCGGCGTGGATGGAGACGAGCGCGTCGGCCTGGTAGCCCGTGAGTCGTGCGTCGAACTCTTGCAACAGATCGACCTGATAGTCGTGCGCTCGCAAGATGTGCACGACTCGCTTGGCGATGTCCAGGTTGATATCCACTTCCTGCAGGCCATCGGGACACAGCGCGCCCGTGTCGTTGCCCCAGTGGCCGGCCACGATGCCGATGTGGGGAACGGCGGGAGTGGGGATGGCTGTTGGCGTCTCGGTCGGGGCGGCGGTGGGCAGCGGGGTGGCCGATAGCACATACGTGGTGGGGGCAGGTGTGGGAGATGGGGTAGTCGCGTTCGGCGCGGTCTCGCTGGGCGGTTGGAAGCCTAATAGGCCGCCAAACATTGCGCCGACGGCAGCGAGGCAAGAGATGACGACGACCAAGCGCGAGACGTTGGGCACAGCGTTTCCGGTTCCTTCGTGGGCGGGCGATGTGTAGCCACTCGTTCGACGTGCCACCTTGCTCCTCATGGGTGTTTATCTTACCCTGGATTGGGGGAGAAGTCAATCGACTTGCATGCGGCGAAACATATGGTATAATATCGCCGCTTTCAGCGGGCGTGGTTCAGTTGGTAGAATGTCTCCTTGCCAAGGAGAAGGTCACGGGTTCGAGTCCCGTCGCCCGCTCTTTTCTCCGCCTCGTGACCAAGAGGTAAGGCTCCGACCTCGGATCCCGCGGCCCCTTGGTCTTTTTCGTATCCACTTTGCGTCTGGTTCTTGCCGACATCGCAGTTAGAATCGCGTTTGTCTGGCAAGGTCACAGAAACATTGGAATGATACTGATCACCAACGCTACAGGATTCGTGGGGCGGGCCGTCGTGCGCCGTTTGGCTGCTGAAGAGGCCGACCTGCGTTGTCTTCTGACCCCATCTCGGCGCGAGCAGCGCCTCCCCGAAGGCATTCCCTTTTCCACTGTCTCTGCCAGTATGGACGATCTACCCGCCCTGCGTACGGCAATGCAGGGTGTGACGGCGGTCTTGCATCTGGTAGGGGAAGATGCGCTTGGCCGGGAGGCGAGGCTGGAGCACTATGCCGAACACACGGCGAATCTGATCGAGGCAACGCGAGAGGCGGGCGTACGTCGTTTCGTCTACCTGAGCCGGTTGGGAGCCGACCGTGCTTCCGCTTATCCAATCTTCCGAGCCACGGGGGAGGCAGAGGCGGAGGTGCGCGCAAGTGCTTTGGACTACACTATCCTCCGGGCTGCCGTCACATACGGCCCGGAAGATACCTTCGTCACGATGTTGGCCATGTTGGCCAAGGCGATGCCGTTCGTGATGCCCCTTCCCGAGCCGGGACCGGCCAGCTTTCAGCCTCTGTGGATCGAAGACCTAGTGACGTGTATCGTCACTGCGCTTGAGCGAGACGACCTGATCGGGCAGACCATTCCCCTTGGTGGCCCGGAGCACTTTTCGGTCGAGCAGATGGTGGTGCACGTGTTGGCGGCGGTCGGAGTGCGGAAGCGGCTGTTTCGCATCCGCGCACCGCTGGCGCGAGTCCTGGTCGAGGTGTCTGACGCATTGATCCCCCGCACGCCCGTGCCACCCCGCTGGTTGGACGTCATCGCTGTGGGAAGCGCGACGGATCTGGCGACGATCCCGCGTCACTTTGGGTTTGAGCCTCGTCGCTTTGCCCAGGGCCTTGAATATCTGCGCGAGAAGCGGGCATGGCGACGCAACCTGCTACGCTTCGTTCTGGGCTATTGAAGCGCTGGACAAATCCCCCGAAGTCGTGTATCATTCTGCCGCCTTGCTCCAAGCGGGGAGCGACCGGTGAGAAGGAGACTCAATGTTTGCGAAACAGCTAGGGGTTGACCTAGGCACGGTTAATGTGTTGGTGTGCGTGCGCGGGCGGGGCGTCGTTCTGCAGGAGCCGTCGGTCGTCGCCATCTCGTCGGAGGAGTACAAGATCGTCGCCGTCGGCGAGGAGGCCAAGGCCATGCTCGGCCGCACGCCGGACGCCATCGACGTGGTGCGCCCAATGCAGGCCGGTGTCATCGCCAACTACCGGGTGACTCACCGTATGCTGCAATATTTCATCCGCAAGGCTTGCGGCGGCGCGAGTTTGTTCAAGCCGCGGGTGATGATCAGTGTGCCGTACGGAGTGACGAGTGTGGAGAAACGCGCGGTGCGCGAGGCTGCGTTGGACGCGGGCGCAGGTCGGGTGCACTTGATCCCCGAGCCGCTGGCCGGGGCGATAGGGGCGGGCTTGCCGACCGGGACGCCCTCAGGCAACATGGTCGTGGATCTAGGGGGTGGGGCGTCCGAGGCGTGCGTCGTGGCGATGAATGGCATCGTGGCGGCGAACTCGGTTCGCGTGGGCGGCCTGCGGTTCGATGAGGCCATCGCGGCCTACGTCCGCCGTAAGTACAACTTGATGATCGGCCAGCCGACGGCAGAGGAGATCAAGCTGCGCATCGGCTCGGCGCTGCCGCTGGAGGAGGAGATGGAGATGGAGGTGCAGGGCCGCGATCAAGTCGCCGGGCTGCCGCGCACCATCACCATCAGCTCCGAGGAAGTGACCGAGGCGCTTGCCGAGCCGCTCTCGGCAGTGCTCGGTGTGATCAAGTCGGTGCTGGAAAAGACGCCGCCGGAGCTGTCGTCGGACATCATCGATCGCGGCATGGTGCTCGTCGGCGGCGGGTCGCTGCTGCGTAAGGTGGACGAACTGATCACGCGCGAGACGGGTGTGCCCGCCTACGTGGCCGACGCGCCCATCGCCTGCGTGGCGCGTGGTGCGTTGCAGGCGCTGGAGGACTATGAGATTCTGAAGCGCAGCGTGCCGGACTTGTAGAAGTGAATCAGGAGTGATGAGGAAAAGGCACGAGTTCCAGCTCGTGCCTTTTGCGATTGCTCGATGATTGAAACGCAAAAACTCACCAAACATTTCAGAAAACTCGTGGCCGTGGACGGTGTATCCTTTGTCTGCTGTGACGGTGAGGTGTTCGGTCTCCTTGGCCCCAACGGAGCGGGCAAGACGACTATCCTGCGCCTGATCGCCTCTGTGCTGAAACCCACCGCTGGCGCGGCCCTGGTGGATGGGTTGGATACGAGTAGGGAAAGCGCGCGGGTGCGTGCCCGTGTTGGTCTTCTGGTCGAGAGTGCCGGTCTTTACGATCGGTTCTCTCCTCGCGAGCATCTCCGATTCTATGGTCGCCTTCATGGTCTGGATGGTCCCCAGCTGGATCGACGCGTGGATGCCTTGCTGGAAATGTTGGAGATGGCGGACTTTGCTGACCGGCGCGCAGAAGGGTTCTCCGCCGGTATGCGCCGCCGCGTTGTGCTGGGACAGGCGCTGATTCACGATCCGCCCAATGTCATCCTCGACGAGCCCACGGCCAGCCTGGACGTGATGAGCACCCGGAGCGTGCGGGCGCTGATCGATCGCTTTCGCCAGGAGGGGCGGTGCGTGCTGATCTCGACTCATCTGATGGCCGAGGCGCAGCGATTGTGCGACCGCGTCGCCATCATTCACATGGGGCAGTTGCAGGCCGTGGGCACGCCAGCGGAACTCATCGCCCAGGCGGGAGCGGGCAACCTGGAGGAGGCGTTTGTGCGCATCGTGGGCGAGGAGCGGCTGCGGACCGACTTGTGGGCGCAGAGTCGCCAGCGCCGTTGGTATCAATTCTGGCGGAGGCGGAGACGTGTTTAGGGTGATGCGCACCATCTTTGTCAGAGAGGCGCGCGATTTACTGCGTGACAAGCGGGCGCTCCTCTTCCTCTTCGCCGTGCCACTGGCCGTGCCGCTCTTGGGCGCGGTGGCGGGCGTGTTTGTTGTGTGGCAGATCGCGCGTCAGGCTGGCCAGGGAATTCCTATCCTCGTCGTGAACGGGGATCAACTGCCGGGCCTCGTCGCCAAGCTGGAGGAGTCTCAGGTATTGGATCTGGTCGGTATGCCGTCCGATCCGGAGCAGGCGCTCCAGAGTGGCGAGCTGATGGCCGTGCTTGAGATTCCGCCCGGGACCGGCGCATTGCTGGAGGCCGAGGAGCCAATCACGCTCAAGCTGACCAGCAGCCGCAATGGATGGTTGCCCGATTTCGCTGTGCTCGCCATTCAAGGCGCATTGAGCGATTATGGGAATGAGGTGCTGACGGACCGGTTGAGCCGGCGCGATCTGGGACGGGAATGGTTGGAGCCGATCCGTCTGGAGCGCATGACAGCCGCCCCGACGGGCGTGGCCGCCACTGCAGTCGTCGCCAGCGAGGAGGCTCCGTCCTCGCTGACCAGCATCTTTCTGCCTCTGCTCGTTACCTCATGGGCCCTCAGCGGTGGGTTGAGCCTGGTGGCTTCTATGACCGTTGGTGAGAAGGAGCGGCACACGATGGAGTCGCTGCTCGTCACTCCGGCCAGTCGGGTTGGGATCGTGTTGGGAAAAGTTGCGCTCAGCGTCGTCGTCTCGACCATCACCATCGGACTGTGGTCGTTGGACAGTCTTGGCTACACGTTCCTGCTCTCCGCGATGTCGTCTGGCTTCAGTGGTCTTGCAGCCTCCTTTTCTGTTCAGTTTGGCGCCCTGGGCTTGGTGGTGCTCTGGCTGGCGTTGCTGATGCTGCCCTTCATGACGATGGCGAATGGGCTCGTGGCGGCGGTTTGTACCTTTGCCAAGAACTACCGGGAGTCTGGCCTCTTCTTGACCGTGTTGCAACTGCTGCTGCCGGGGATAGCGCTCCTGGCCGTCTTCGCCGTCGTTACCAGACCGCCAGCGGCTGTGTACGCGCTCCCGGTGGTAGGTGTGTTGGTGGCAATGCGCGATCTATTTGGAGGTGGCATTGCGCCTGGGGCGCTGGTGTTGGCGTGGGGGGCGGCGGCTCTCTATGCCGTAGGGTCTGTCCTTCTGGCCGCTTACGCCTTCTCTCGCGAGTGGGCATTGATGCGGGGGGTGTAGGTTAATCGTCGTACACTTTCCAGTACGGCCTCTCCGGCTCCCACCCGGCCTGGAATTCCTCCGGCACCGGCCCCAGCAGGGCTTCGCACTCGGCGGTGACGGTGTCATCGGGCAAGCGAATCTCCCCGGCCACCTTCGTGGTCATTCCCCCTTCTTTCTCTACCCATCCGA
Source organism: Anaerolineae bacterium (assembly GCA_034430835.1). Lineage (GTDB taxonomy): Bacteria > Chloroflexota > Anaerolineae > B4-G1 > B4-G1 > JAFGED01. The sequence goes on along the minus strand of DAOUDX010000198.1, from coordinate 2,758 downwards.
GAGCAATCAGCGGTGTCTTGGTGGGGGTAGGGCGGCGGTAGCGGACGGTGATCCGCATCGTCGCAAACAGGTTGTCGTGCTTACCGTCCAGCATCACCGCCCGCCCGGCGGTCTCGTCCAGGATGGCGGCGACGATGCCGCCGTGGGCGACGCCCGGGTAGCCCTGGTACTCGGCTGGGATGACAAACTCAGTTCGCACCTGCCGGTTCTCCGGGTCGTCGTAAAAGGCCAGCTTCAGCCCGACCGGGTTCTGCAGGCCACAGAGGAAGCACATGCGGGAGTTGGGTTGTTTACACATGGTGTTGGCTCCTTGACCCTTTTCTGCACTCTACAAGGCGCTACCGAGGCGCCGACTTGTTGGTGCGGGCTGCGGACTGGAATGCCGGATATCTCTGTGGGGAAAAGGTCTCATGAGGAGTCTGCGAACATGCCAAACATCATGGCGAGCAATATTGCCCAACACACTATGGTCGCGGCGGTGCACAGAGCGATTCTCAGACCAATGTTCCGCCTTGTATCCAGTGCGATGGCTGCACATAGCGAAGCGCCAGTAAGCCCTATTCCGATAGGAATACAGCCACCCCGTGAAATCACCGGGATCAATGCGCATGCTACGAAGAACGGCCAGCCCCAGAGTGGCATGCGTTGGGTTCGTAGGCCACGTTTGCGGATTTGTTTTGTCTTCTCGATCTGGCTGATGAGTTGATCTACTGCTGTTCGTGGAAATCCCCGTTTGACGAGGCGCTCGACGATTTCATTTCGAGTAGCTGTGCCGCCAGTCAGTTCATGAGCGATGAGTTGGGTGTACCCTTGCAGTGCCCTGCGGTTTTCCGGCGACATCTGTTCCAGTGTTTGAGAGTGATCCAGTAACTCAGAGATATGCTGGTGGGACTCGAGTTCTGCAGGGGTGGGCCATCGGGTGAATTGGGAGGGCTGTTCCGGTTGTGACTCAGAAGGAGCACTGAGTCGTCTCTTTTCCAGCGCCGCTATTCCGTTGCGCGCCTTCTCGTTCTCCGGGTTGATCTTCAGCACCTTCTTCAGGCAAGTCAGCTTTTCCCGATCGGTATCGACCGCGCCGGAGAGCCACAGCCACGCCTGTTCGTCTCGTGGGTTCTGCTGAATAGCCCGGCCCAGCAAGCGCCGCGCCTGCGCTTTGTCGCCTGCCTTGAGCGCGGCAATGCCTTGTTGTAGCGGGTTGTCTGCCATGTTCCTCCTCGCACTTCGGCGATGAATCGTCGGCTACCAACCAAGCGCGCCTACCCGATCGAAAGCGCCTGCACCGGGCAGCGCGTGACGCACAGGCCGCAGCCGTAGCATTTTTCTGGCGCGAGTCGTGCCTTATCCTCTACCACATGGATGGCGTCATAGACGCAACTGGTCTCGCACAGGCCGCAGCCGGTACAGACATCCACGTCCAGCTCCGGCGGCACGTGGGCCGTGCGAAACGCACGCTCCTCCCAGCGACGGGTCGCCAGCCCTCGCACGGCCTCCACCGAGTCGTAGCCGTGCGCATCGAGCCACTGATCGATCTCGTTGGCGATCTTGCCAAAGACTTGTGGCCCCTTGAGGATGGCGGCAGTACACACACCCACGGCAGAGGCGCCCACCATGAAGAACTCGATTGCGTCGGTACCGCCAGTTATACCCCCAACGCCGATGATGGGCAAGTCCACCGCCCGGGCAACGTCAAAAACGCAGCGCAGGGCCAGCGGCTTGAGCGCTGGACCGGAGAGCCAGCCGTATCCCTCCTTGCTGCCCATCAGCAGTCGCCCGGTCTCCGTGTCCACTCCCAGGCACGGGCCAAAGGAGTTGATGGCCACGATGCCGTCGGCCCCGGCCTGGGCGGCGGCCTGGGCAGCCGTCTGCATGTCTCGAAAAGGGCTGAGCTTGACGAACACTGGTACCTCCACCGCATCCTTGGCGGCACGGATGGCGTCCATCATCGGTGAGGGATCGTCGCCGATGTAATGGGTGGAAAGTTCCAATGCGTCGGCGAAAGGGCGCACGCGGGGAGCTAGTTGGGCGATCTCGTCGGCGGTGTAGCCCAGGCTGACGATGAGAGGCACGCCTGCCTCCTTCGCAATCGGGTACTCCCGCGCGATAAACTGCTCCACCGGCAGCTCCGACCACAGCTCGGTATTCAGGAAGCCGCCGGGGATGCGCGCCATGTTGGGCGTGGGCACCACGGCGGGCTGCACCGAGACGGTCTTGGAGACAATAGCCCCGGCACCGCCTGCGGCACATGCCTTCATTGCTTCCCCGTTCCATCCCGGCGGCCCGGCGGCGGGCACGACGGGGTTGGCGAGATGGAGGCCGGCGATCTCGATAGTCAAGTTTGCCATATCACAGTCCTGTCACGTCCAGAATCAATACCACCTGTCCTTCGCCCAGGATCGTCACCCCGCTCAGGCCGGGGGTGCCGCGCAGCGCCTGGGGCAGCGGCTTGACCACGATCTCCTCGTGGCCCAGCACGTCGTCCACGCACAGGCCCAGGGGTTGCCCGTCCCGCTGGACGACCAAGGCGTGGCGCGGCTGGGGACCGCGTTCGGGGGTGGCCAATAGCTCGCCCAGGTGACGCAGAGGTAGCACGCCCGTCCCCAGGTCGTACAACTCCTGCTTCCCGACGTGCTCAATGTGTTCCGGCTCGATCTCGATGGTATGCTCCACGTAAGCCGAGGGCACGGCATACTGCTCGCTGCCCACGCGCACCAGCAGCGCCCGGACCATGGCCAGCATCGCGGGCAGTTGCAGGCGGAAG
>DAOUDX010000197.1:0-6991 GCA_034430835.1 Anaerolineae bacterium | reverse complement strand
AGCAGCGGCGGACTCTGCCACTGCCTGCTCTGGCACCGCGCCACTGCGCCCCCAACCGCCGTGTATTGCCCGCGCCCAAGTGTCACTTGTCCCAATCCTGGCACTCCCGTGTGGTTTATTTGCCAAAGTCCAGTCTCCTGGCAACAATGGGAAATAAGTCCTGCCCACCGGCCAAGGATGGGCGGAACTCGATGCCCACGAAACCACTCTTCTCCAACAATCCACAGTAGTGCTCGTCAGTATAGGCCTGCGTGCTCATCGCATGGGGCGTCACCGCGCCGGTCCCGGCATCCACGACAAAAAAGCGCGTCGTGACGACGCACCTTTCGGCGTCCCAAAAGCACTCCTCCAGGCACAGATGCGGTTGCTCGGAGAACAGCCCGCCAGGGGAAGAATGCCAGGAAGACCCACTCTTCTCCCATTTTTCGAGCGCCCCGAACTTGGACACCTCCAGCAGGAGCACGCCGCCGTCGGCCAGCGCATCGAACGCCTTACGCAGAATCGTCTCAGCATCCGCCGGACGGAAGGCGTTAAGCTCACCGAAAATGAACATCACGAGGTCGAAACCCGTGCCATAGTCCGCCATGCGCAGGTCCTGCTGCACGTAGGTGCAGGCCAGCCCCTCCCGCTGCGCCTCACCCCGCGCGTAGGCGATGGAGGCCGGAGAGAAGTCGATGCCCACGCACGTATGCCCCAGCCGGGCCAAGCGACCGGCGTACAACCCCGGCCCGCAGCCCAGGTCGAGCACGCGCGTCGGGCGCTCACCCAGCAACTCACGATGAATCCAGGCAACGTGGGCGTCGACGTGCTCAAAACGGCGGCTGGCCGCGTCGTGCTCCTGCGACAGGTGCTCTTTGAGCATGCGCTCGCTAAAGCCCGGCTCGTGCCAGGGGATCTTTTCCCCCTCGGACCAGGGCTCTGGAACGCCGGTACGATTTACCAGGTCTAACAAATGCATCACACTCTCCTACAGATCGAGATACCAGAGCAGCATCGCTTCGTGCGTGACTTCGGGGACACCGGCGTACCCATACCGGTGGATCGCTCCCAACTCGCATCCCTGCCGGGCGTAGAAGCGGCACGTTGACGCTGCCCGTCTCCAGGTCCAACTGCCCGCGCGTCATCGCCAGCACCTGCGCCACCTCCGGCCCGTCCAGGCGGATGATGGCCTCAGGCTGCTGCGTGGGATCGGCGTAGCCCGTGATGCTCATCTCGGGGAAACCGACGACGTCCACGCCGCACTCAACCGCTTCGGCGACGTAGCGTGACATCGCCTCCAGATTCCCCACGTTGTCTGCCTTTTCGCAACACATCTGAATCAGTCCAATCTTGATGCTCTCCATACCCAAACAGCCCCGCGCGCGGGTTCTTTTGCCAGCCGCCGTCCCCTATCAGGCGGGAATCTCGTTCATCCCCGCCAGCAACGTCTCAACCAATCCCGTAGCAAACCGCTCGCCGACGGCCGGGTAGGCATATCCCCACCGCTGAGCGGTTTCAACGGCCAACCAGCGGAAGAGCCCCATCGTCGCCTGCAGCGCGCGGGCAATGTCCTGCTGATCATAATGCGCGAACACCTGCGGCAGCTGCGCCACCGCGCGCGGGTCGGCCCACTCCTCGAGAAAGCGCCCACGCATCCAGGTGTCGTGGTCGGGGCCCTGCACGGCGCGGGCGTGCCACTCGAGCATCCGGCGCAGCAGCTCTTTCAGGTACACGTCGCAACACGATTTGGCCCACCATACCTCGCCGCGCCGCAGATGCTTCATCGTCCAGAGCGTGTGGTACCAGAAATCGTGGACGAGGTTCAGGAATTCGGCCTCTGTCGGCGGCTGGAATGGCGGGACCTCTGGAGGGACGTCGCCTAAGCGCGCGACGAGGCCGTCCTTGTCCACGAGCACCCGCACCCCACGCCGGATGACGTCGGCCACATCGGGCGAAATGGCCCCCGTTGCCAGGTGCGCGAGCTCTGCGGCCGGGTTAAGCGCAAAATCCACGTCCAGCCCGCCGTCGAACAACACACGCCGCTCCCAGCCTCCGCCGGGGGTGCGCTCCACAAAGGTCAGCCAGTGCACGCCGATGTTTTCGACCCAATCCGCCGAGGCGATGTAGCGCTCGATGTCAGTTGCGAACACGATGATGTCCAGGTCCGCCCACTCGTCAGCCGGATGGTCGGTGCGGGCGCGCGACCCGATGACAACCGCCGCGCGGACGTCCGGCTCGGTCTGCGCCCAGGCGACAAACTTCTCGATCAAGCGTCCATAGCCAAGCGCAGTCTGATCTGCTTCCATGTTGCGCCTCCTTGTACGATTCACTCCATCCGGATTCCATTTCGACGATCAATCGATCGGCCACACGCAAGATGGCCGCTTGGGGAACAGCCCGTCCAGCACGGCGCGCACCTCGCTGTTATCCGTCCAGCAATCGCGGAAGACGTACCGCAGCTCGCCACAGGTGCAGTGGCCGAATAGAAGATGCAGGAATGTCAGGTTCGGACTGGGGCGGAAAGTGGGATGCATCCCCGACATCAGGTCCTGCGTCCAGGCCCAGACGCGCGGATTCGGTTCCTCAACACCGCGCTCGTGGTGGACCTGCGCGTTAAGGTCGGCCAGAGCCTCTGCGTCTGCCGCTGTGGCCCGCCGCAGGAGCAGGCCATCCCCCAGGTCGCGGGGAAGTGCCCCGCTTTCTGAGATTCCTTTCTTCATCGTATACTAGACTTGTGGTGTAATAGCAGAATTGACTACATATGGCGGTCAAAGGGCACAAATTGTGCTGTCCAACCGCCACATATGGCGGGGAACGCCTATTGCGCCACAAGTCTACTGTCTCCCTTGTGTTCCCCTACCGCTGTGACAGGCCTTGCCGAATCAGGCTTTGCCTGACCTCATCCAACACGACTTTGGTCTCGGCTGAATGCTCGAAACACACGACCAGTTTCTCGCAGCCATAGTCTGCGCAATGGCCACAGTTCTCCAGGCCGCGCTCGATCGCGCAGGCGCGCACCGCACACGTGCGGCAGTAGCCTATGCGGCGGCCGTCGCCGAGGCAGCCGTCGCATACACAGTCCTCAGCTACAAGAGATGACCCATCCCGCGCGTTCCACTCGTCGGCAACGCGCTGCAAGGCCGCCAGGTCGTTGTTTCGAGTAGCCACATATGCTGAACACGTCGTACAGACTTCTCCGCAATAGGCGATTATTAGGTTCTCCATACGCTATCTATCCCCCCACTCACCACTGCCCGGCGTAATCCACCTTGTATGGCTGCAGCCGGTGCGTGGTGTACACCCAATGCAGCTCCACGAGCTGGCGCATGTGCAGCAGGTCGTGTGCCACCCACGAGGCAAAAACATCCCCGGCCCTGATCGGCCCGAATGGGGCCTCGTAGACCGCCTCCCAGTCCGGCGACGACAAGCCCTTCAGCCAGATGAGCGACGCCTCCCGCGCGGCGAAAGCCCTGCAAGGATTCTCCGAGGTCTCGCTCGTTGTACCTACGCTCCATCATCCAAGCCTGGGGATCAATCCTGGGGCGGGGTTCGTCAGGCCGATGAACGGCCAGGTCCAGCATGACCCGGAAATCCTCCTGCTCCTCGTCGAGAAGGTGATTCACCACCTCCAGGATCGACCAGGAATCCAGGTCGGGTTTCCAGCGCGCCTGATCGTCGGAAATACCCTCGGCAAGAACACGAATCCTCCGCGCGTTGTCAGCCACCTGTGAAAAAAAACAATCGATATCCATTTTGTTTCCTCAAATACCCAGCGGCGGCAAACCTAGCCGTCAAACTGCAAGAACTCGACCGGCGCGCCGTCGTGCACGATGAAGGCCACCCGAATCCCTTCGGATGGACTGTTTGGCTCGATCAGAATCTCCTCCCCGGCAATCGCCTGCTCCAGATCGTCCACCACGAAGGCAACATGCGGCACCGTCTGCACCAGCTCTGGCAGCGAGCAGCCGGGCTCAAACCGCATCCACTCAATCCCGTACGGGCTGTCATCGTAACCGGAGACGTACATCTTGAACTGCTCCAGGTATCGCTCTCCCTCCCGCGGCCCATCTGTTGGAATGCCAAGATGGTGATACTTGAGATCTTTTTTCTTCATGACCGATGCCCCTTCTCACGCTATACGCTCTACCGGCTGATAGAAAAGTGCCTATTCGGGTAGCGAAAAGTGCTTTTCAAGCAAGACCGCCTCTTCGGTCAGGCCGTGCGATTTGTAGAAACGTATCGCCCGGCGATTATCGGGCATCGTAGATACGGAGACCTCCACACAGTCGAGCGCAGCCAGGCGCTGAAAAAGCTCCTCTACCAGCGCACCCCCCACACCACGACCACGCGCTCCCTCTTGCACGATCAATTGGTCGATCAGGCAGGCATCGCCCGCGTGATAGAGATTGGGACGGACAGAATAACTGAGCAGACCAATGACCTGCCCCTCCTCCTCGGCCAGCAGCACGTAGCTATGCGGGCAAGAGATATAGTAGGCCACGTACTCCTCGTCGATGGAGCTGCTATCACCATCCATCCCGGCCATCTCCGAGATCAAGCGGACGATGGCTTCCGCATCTTCTATGCGAGCTGACCTGATCGTCGTCATCTGCACCTCCTCGCTCAAGCGCGTACCGGACAAAATCCAGCGTCTCATCCAAGCAAAGCACGGCTCCGCCATCACGTCGCCGCGCCAAGGCCCGCCCAATCATCGCTGCCCACCGCTCGCCAAGTGCCCCCTGCGCCCACCGCGCCGCCACTGGCTTCGAGACGACGGCGCCATATTGAAGGGTGTAGAGCGCCCGGCACATCGTGAGGATGGCGTAAGCCTGATACTCGCCGCGGTGCAGCCGAGGGTCTGGGTCCTGGAGCATCGGCACCCACCACTCGCGCAACGTCGCCAGCACAGCCCGCCGCAAATCGTCCGCCCGGATGGGGTCGATCAAGGGCTGCGGGGCCGGTCCCGCCACCACGACCCCTTGTCCTCGAATGACGTGGCGTTGGATCACCCAATCACTCCCGAGATGCCCCACGCGAAAGCTCCCCTCATTGACATAAGGACAGGGTGCATCGGTTGGATCGTAGCGGCGAAATGCGCGCAGCGGGATGTAGGCGCCTTCCAGTTTCGCCGCCCACTTCAGGCCACTGGCCGCGACGCGCGCGTGCATCGCCTCCAACGCCGTAACCATCTCCTCCGGCAGCACATCGGCGGTGACGACGACAAAATCAATATCGCTTCGTTGAGGGTCAAAGTCACCGCTGGCCAGCGAGCCATAGAGATACATGCCGATGAATTGATTCCCCAAAACAGCCTGCACGCCCGATAGCAACACGTGCAGCACGGCGTTGACGTCGGGGTACACCGTCGGATGCATCATTGGTCGCGTACCCTTCGGCATGGGGCAAGTTGGCAGCTTATCCCCGCAATCGGCGGCTTGACTGGCCTACACGAAAGCGAACGAGAAAAACCTCAGCACCTCAAAGCAGTCATCCGCCTTGAACTGGACTGTGTGCGGCTCTTTCAGGCTGACAGCCGGGAAAAAACTCACGTGATACGCATCGGCGTGATTCTTGTACCTGAGCTCGACGGCAAAATGGTCGGGCATTGGAACGTGGCACCGGGACACGTCTCCCTTCAACGCCGCTTCCACCCCCGTGCGAATTCGTTCGACCGCCAGGTGCGGGTGGATGTTGACCGTCGAGCTGCCCACGCCGTGCTTGACGGCGACGGTGCCCAGGCCAGGGATAAACGCTTCTGCTTCCTGGCATATACCGGCATCGCCGGAGACGAACACCACCGGCACGCGTACCAGTGCCGCCGTGTAAGCAGCGATCGAGAATTCCGACGCATACTGGTCGTTGATTTTGACGTAGATGACGTTGCCCGTCATCGTGTGGGCCAGGGGAGAGGCACTGGAGCCGGCCCGCGAATGATAGCCGATCATCAACACGGCCTGAAACGTCTCGTCCAGTTCCTGCATCATCGAAAAGGGATGGCCGCTCCACTCCCGGACGAGCCTGACCTCGCGGGGTAGTTTGGATGGGATGATGTTCCTGCCTGTCCAGTGAGCGTCCTTGACCCAAATCTCGGTCGCCCCGGCGCTCAATGCCCCTTCGCACGCCGCGGCGACTTCGGCCGTCATCTGCTCCCGAAACTCGCCATAGTCAGGATTCTTCTTATCCGTCTCGTCCCAATGGGCGGCTCCCGTGACGCCTTCAATGTCGGCAGTGATATAGACTTTCATTTTCCTTTCTCCTTATCTCGAAATCTGAACACCCTCTACTTGCCGATCCTCGCCAATGCCTCTTCCAGCGTGGCAGGCGCTTCCTGGCGCAAAATGGAATAGACCTCCATGTCCCGGTACGCGCCGCGATGAAACACCGCACCTCGGGCCACGCCCTCGAACTTGTACCCACATTTCTCCGCCACCCGCTTGGAGGGCGCGTTGGCTGGCATGATTTTCAATTCCAGCCGGTTGACCTTTTTGATGGTGAACAGCAGGTAGGTGAACAGCGTGAGCGCCTCGGTCATGATCCCGCGATTGCGGTGTTCGACGTCAAAGATGCGCGCAGCGATCTCAAAGCCGTCGAAATAGGGCGCGGCTTTGAAGAAGAGCATGACGCCCAAAACGTGGTTGTCATGATCGCAGATCAAGAGCTCGCCATAGTCATCATCCCAAAAGCCATGTTCGTGAAAGTTGCGTCTGAACGCCACCTCAGATGGAACAATGATGGGATAATACTGACCCATGCCTTCGACATCGCAAACCCGTTCGTAGTAGAGGTCGAGATCGGATTCCCGCACCGTTCGCAGATAGACATTCTTGCCTCGGATCATTTGTGCGTTCCTCCCGAAACCCCGCGAAGGTTTAGGAACCCTCGTGACTGTTCAATAAATGGGGAAATAGGTTGTTGGTGGGGCGTCAGCCCTAAATAGCGCCATACATAGCATCGAAGTGGGGCGAGTTGCACCAAAAGTATGTCTTTTTGCAGCCCCAGTGGGGAATACAGA
>DAOUDX010000196.1:0-2324 GCA_034430835.1 Anaerolineae bacterium | reverse complement strand
ATCGCGCTGCCAGCATATCAACTTGCATTACCTTTCTCCCGAGCTGCTTGGCGCGAGATGACGCTGTGCAACAGCCTGACTGATACGACTTTATGAGACTTTGCCCGGTATGAGTTTATGAGACTCGACAATTGTAATCGTCATTCTGGCACTACTCGGCCCCGCACTCGGCAACATCTTTAGCAACATCGTCAACAGCGTCTAGGACTCGGCATTAGCCCACCGAGAGCCTTCCTACAGGGAAGGCTCTCGGTTTTCAGCCTCATGGACGCAAATCGAGTTGCTCGACGTTCCAAAGCTCGGAAACCTGCGTAGGATCGGGAGCCAGACCAATAACAGAGGTGCGGGCGAGGGTGACTTTCGGGCGCTGAAAGAGGGGTAGCACCGGCAGGCGCTCGGAGAAGATGCGTTGGGCCTGGGCATGCCCGGAGGCGTACTCCGCGCTGCCCGGGAAGGCCTCAAGCGCCGAGAGGCAAGCCACGTCGTATTCGTCGTCAAGGAAGCCTGCAACGTTGGGCCGATCCCAGCGATCTATATCGGGCATCTGGCCACTGAGGAACAGATCGCACAAAGGATCAGCCGTCGCACGCCAAGAGAACTGCGCCAGGTCGAACCGGCGGCCAAACATCGCGCCCTCCGGCCCTGGGGCGAAGAGCGCATCTGACGTCACGACCTCCACGTCAGCCTGAATGCCACATTCAGCCAGATAGCTCTGGATAAGCTGCGCCGTCTGGACGCGCAGCGGATCGTCGGTCGTCCGGTAAGAGACTCGGAACGGCGTGCCGTCGGTGATGCCGGGTATGCCGTGCGACTCGCGCACACCATCGCCATCTCCGTCGTACCAGCCGGCGCCAGTCAGAAGCGACTGCCCGGCCGGCGGATCGTATCCCCAAGCTTTCAGCGCACTGCCCGCATAGAGCGGATGCTCAGGAGGCACGAAGCTATCCAGAACCCGACCAGGCGGTTCCGTGGCCTGATCCACAATAGTCTGCCGGTCGATGCACAGTGCGATCCCCTGTCGCACCCGCATGTCTTCGAAGAAATCCGGGCGGTCGTAGCCCGCGCTAGGGCTGATACCGAAGGCCAGCAACTCCCATCGAGAGTCGTAGGTAGAGAGCGTCTGGATTGGAGGGGACTCATCGGGCAACGCAGCACGCACAGCATCCGCCGACTCGTGGGTGACCACGTCGCAGCCGCCAGCCAAAAGCTCCCCCGCTAGCACGATCGGATCGGGAATAAAACGGAACGTCACGATATCCAGGCGCGGAAGGCCCTCGGCCGCACGGAAGTAGGCAGGATTACGCACCACGGTAATGTGATCACCGACCGCCCACTCCTGGAGAACAAAGGGGCCCCACCCCAGAGGTCGCCGCGCGGATACCTCGGCATTGAGCAAATCGGCAGCGGACAAATGGCCCCAGGCGTGGCGGGGTAGCGGATGCCAGAAATTGAGATAGTAGAAGTGATCCCGATACCCAGGAACACCGACCCAGACAACAGTATGGTCATCGTCGGCGCGGTACCCAGAGGTACGCTCGACGATGTGCTTGTCGGTAGGCGTCGCCGGATCGGCGGCAAGCTCGAAGGAGAACACCGAGTCGTCCGCTGTGACCGGTGTGCCGTCAGACCAGGCAAGCCCGGGCTGCAAGGTGAATACGACCACCATGAACTGCATCTGAATGGGCGTGCCGTCAAAAACCACGCGCCGCCCAGCGGCATCCTCGACCGTCACACCAGGGTATAACGCGACCACCTCACCGGAAGCGGCGAGCACGCGTGATCCCTCTTGCACAGTGGCTGTCTTCAATACAGCGCCACTACCATCGACCATGCTTGGCAAGCCGGCAAGGACAACCGGCTGGTGAGCATACGTGCGACTATCCAGCGGCCCGTCGTAGATAGCTTGCCAAACGTGCCGGGCGGCTGGGCTGTCGGTTCCGTAGATGTAGAGACTATCAGGCTCGTCCAGCATGCAGACGGCGAGCACCTTGGGTTCGGGCGTTGGGGTTGGCGTCAAGGTCGGTGTAGGGGTCGGCACCCACGGCAGATCGACGCAGCACGCCGCGCACAGAAGCAAGGTGATCGAGATGGCGAGAAAGGTCTTGAGTTTCAAGAACGCGAATGACTCCCAATTCAGCGTGGTGGCTGCATTCTACTTTCCAGCATCACGCTTGTCAAGCAAAGTCGATACGCGTGACTGTTCAATAAATGGGGAAATAGGTTGTTGGTGGGGCGTCAGCCCTAAATAGCGCCATACATAGCATCGAAGTGGGGCGAGTTGCACCAAAAGTATGTCTTTTTGCAGCCCCAGTGGGGAATACAGA
>DAOUDX010000195.1:0-15851 GCA_034430835.1 Anaerolineae bacterium | reverse complement strand
TTCATACACAAAGCTCCTCAGAGAATCGGTCCCCGAGGCAGACCCCACCAAGCGCTGGTCTGAGAGGATCTCGCTCTCAGAGATGGAACACGAGGAATACTTGAGACAAGGCTGCAAATTCGCAGGAAGATGTCCTGACGCGATGGATATATGCAAGAGCGAAGAGCCCAAGGATGTCTATATTGGCAACGTGTTCATCAAGTGTCACAAGTACGCCAGAAACGCGGGCATCTAGGAAGGGCCTGGAATCTCAATCCGGTGAGAAAAGCGAGTGTCCTGGCAGAGATTCTCATCCGTCGTTCGTAGGTGACCTCAAAACGACAGATTAATTGATGAACAGCCCGCTCTCTGCCCAGGAACTGGCTCCTGGAACACTGAGCACATTCTCAACCTAGGCGCCTTCTGGCAGGAATGGCTCAACAGCACGAGCGCAATGCTTGGCACGGTCGGATTGACTGCTCAGCGCTAAATGCGATTCCAGGGGCAGCATGCTGTCGAATGATCGCGCGCCACGGCTCTTGTAGTCTCTACCATGATCCTCGCGATGACGTTCCACCCGCTGTCCGAGCGGTACATCATCTCAAGCCTGACGGAGGAACGCTCATGGGCAAGAACACCTCGGCAGGAGATCTGCGAAAGACTCAAATGAAACGTCTTACGGCATCCCTTGTGGCTTTACTACTCATTTCTATGATGAATAGCAGTTGCTGTCCCCCGTCCGACACGGCTCAACCACAGACCGGTGCTTTCTACTCCGGCGAATACCGAAACCTGTTCGCAGAGCTGTTGGATAAGAGTGACGAAGAAATCCAGGCCAAACTAGACGCTGCTTGGGAACATCTCTTCTACGGTGATGACGACACCCAGCGCGTCTATTATCCCGTAGGCAGTGATATGGCCTACATAGAGGACATCGGTCACGGAGACGTGCGCTCGGAAGGCATGTCCTACGGCATGATGATCGCCGTGCAGATGGACAAGAAGGACGAGTTCGATCGCCTGTGGACATGGACCAAGACCTACATGTATCAGCAAGACCACTCGTACCGAGGCTACTTTGCTTGGCATTGCACGCCCGATGGCCGCCCCATCGACACCAACCCTGCCTCCGATGGAGAGGAATGGTTTGTCACAGCATTGTTCTTTGCCGCCGGGCGATGGGGCAACGGCGAGGGAATCTACAACTATGAGGCGGAGGCGCAGGCCATCTTGCACACGATGCTCCACAAGGCCGACGAAGGAGACGGAATCGCCACCAACATGTTTGACCCTGAGCACAAGCAGGTGGTGTTCGTCCCCAAGCTCGGCAAGGCATCCCAGTTCACTGACCCTTCCTACCATCTCCCCCACTACTATGAACTCTGGGCGCGCTGGGCGAACGAGGACAATGAATTCTGGGCCGAGGCAGCCACCGCCAGCCGAGAGTTCTTCAAGACAACCGCCCATCCCGAGACCGGCCTGATGCCCGATTATGCCGAATTCGACGGCTCTCCCGCCGATCCCTGGGGCGGCGGACACGACGCTTTCCGGTTCGACGCGTGGCGAAACGGGATGAACGTGGCAGTGGACTATGCCTGGTTCGCCGCCGACGAATGGGAGGTCGAACAAAGCAACCGACTGCTCAACTTTTTCCACGACCAGGGCATCAACTCGTACGCCAACCAGTATACCCTTGAAGGAGAAGCTCTCTCCAGCGACCACTCACTAGGGCTGGTAGCCATGAACGCCACGGCAGGGTTAGCGGCCACGGCTGACGAGACCTCCGAGTTCGTCCATGAACTCTGGGATGCCTATCCCCCCAGCGGTAAGTGGCGCTATTACGACGGTATGCTATACATGCTGGCACTGCTGCACGCCAGTGGAAACTTTAGAATCTACTCGCCTGTGACAGAGTAGCACTGAATAAAACGATAATAAAAAACAGGAAAGGAACTTGAATGGCGAGCAAAAAAAACATTGAGATCGTGGCGGCTGGGCATACCTGCCTTGATCTGATCCCCGCTTTCACGATCGAGGGAAAAGTGGACAAGATGACCGATATCCTGGTGCCGGGCAAGATGATCAATATGGGAAAGTGCGTGGTGGTGGGCGGAGGACCGGTGACCAATGCCGGGGTCTCCATCCGGCGCCTCGGCGTCAAGACCGAGCTCATCGGCAAAATCGGCGACGACGATTTCGGCAAGGAAATCCTCAACTGGTATGAGGAGCACGAAGGCTATTTCAAAGGAATCAAAATGGCCGAGGGCGAATCCACGTCCTACACCATCGCGATTTGCATCCCCGGCATTGACCGCTTTTATCTGCACCATTGCGGCGCCAATGACACGTTCGGTTACGACGACATGGATTTCGATATTGTTCAGCGCTCCAAACTGATGCTTTTCGGTTATCCGCCGTGGATGAGAAAGCTATATGAAAACACGGGAGCGGAACTGACGAAAATCCTCAAAAAGACCAAAGAGTTGGGTACCACCACCGCACTCGACCTGTCGCTTCCCGACGTGGACGGGTATGGAGACAGCATTGATTGGTATTCGATCATAAGAAATTGGATCCCGCTTTCGGATATCATGATGCCGAGCGCCGAGGAGATTCTCTATTTCTTATACAAAAAGAGATTCCTTGAAAAGAAGGCGAATCTCGGCCATAAAGAAACCGTTCTGGACAACATGACGGTCAAAGAGATTTCTGATATCGGCAGAGATTTGATCGACATGGGCAGTGCGATTGCCATGGTGAAATGTGGAAACCGAGGATTGTATATCCGTACTGCCGGAAAGGATAGACTGTCCAAATTGGGTGCCGCGGGATGTTCCGACCTCGACAACTGGGCCCACCGCGAACTCTGGTTTCCCGTATACCAGGAGGAAAAATTCGTGGGGGCCTTGGGATCCGGCGATTCGGCCATCGCAGGATTTCTATCCGCGTTCGTCTGGGGCCATACGATTGAATCCTGCCTGCGGTATGCCAATGCCGCCGGCAGCATGAACGTCACGGTTCCGGACGGCCTGACCTGGAACAAGGGTTTCGACGATTTGACGCGGCGGATCAAGGCGGGATGGAAGACCAAAGACATGAAAATCGAAGAGAAAGGCTGGAAGAAAGAGCGTGAGTTCTGGGTGGGGCCGGACAACCACGGCAAATGGGAATCCTGAAATTTCGACCCCGAACCCATCGCCAAACGCGCGAAGAACGCAGAGAAAAGCAATTGTAACAACGGTGCGGACTTTGCGGCAGAGCACTGGAATCGTAAACAATCAGAAAACAGGAGATCCAACATGGCAAACAAAAACGATGTTCGAGATGCTTTCGTCAGTAAAAAAATAGCGAAAATGAGCCTGGAGGAGAAAGTCGGCCAGCTTCTGACGTTCACCCGGCGCGGCGCCATGCTGACGCCGAGCGGAATCGAGCAGATCACGAGACTCCATTGCGGTGGTCTTTGTCTCGAACCATACGCGCTCGAGACCTGCAAGAATCTGTATTGGGGCAATTCCCAGATAGACGAGAACTTCCAAAAGCCGAAGGATTATTTCACCATTTCGAATACCTATTTCGACGGCAAGACGTTCGGCATCAGCATCACGCCGGGCGACTACGCGAAGGACCTGAACCGGCTGCAGAAGATCGCCTTGAAAAGGCCATCCGGCATTCCGCTCCACATGACCATTGATTTCGAGGGCGATTTCAAGAACGACTACATGGCCGGCGGCATCCGGCAGTTTCCGGGACCCATGGGCATGGCCGCCATCGGCGACGTAAAGCTGACCTACAAAATCGGTTTGACCATCGCCAAACAATTGCGGGCCATCGGCGTCACGCAGATGTATTCGCCGGTATGCGACGTCAACATCAACCCGAAGAATCCCGAGATCGGCGTTAGGGCATTCAGCGACGATCCCGAAATCTGCGCGAAGCACGCCGTGGCCCTGATCAAGGGCCTGCAGGCGGGAGGTATCGCGGCCTCCGCAAAGCATTTTCCGGGAAGGGGCGATTCGGCGATCGACGCGCACGACGTGCTGGCCGTCATCAAAGCCGACAAGCAGAGGATGAAGGAAGTCGAGCTGGTTCCGTTCAAGGCCGCGATTGACGCCGGCGTGAAGGCCATCATGACGGGACATTCGATTTATCCCACATACGATAAAAAATACCCCGCCACTCTATCCGAAAGGATCCTCACCGGACTCTTGCGCGAGGAACTCGGGTTCAATGGCGTGATCGTGTCCGACGCCATCGGCATGGCCGCCATTCTCAAACAATGGCCGCTGCCGAGGGCCTGCGCGCTTGCCATCAAGGCGGGATGCGACACGATTCTCCTGAAAGCCGACGACGAATCCCGGTCGCAGTGTTTCTTCGGGATCAAGCAGGCCGTTGAGTCCGGCGAAATTTCCGAAGAGAGACTCGACAGCGCGGTCACGCGCCTTTTGAACATGAAGTACGATCAGGGGTTGTTTACCACCGCCGGGAATGCGGATCCACAAGAGGCCCAGTCGTTCGCCATCAGCAAACCATTGGCGGATTTTTCCTGGAACGTGGCGAAAAAGGCCCTGATTGTTATGCGGGACGACAAGAAAATGCTGCCGCTCACCCCCAAGCAGAGGATCCTGGTCATCGAGCAGCGCATTCCTTATGAATTTCTTGGAAAGGACCCGTACTGCCATACGCATATGTTCTGCGAGGCGATGGTTAACCATTCGCAAAATCTCATTCTGGTCGACACGGGATTCTCCGCGTTCGAGGATGAAATCACGGAATGCCTCGAATTGGCCAAGCAGGCCGACCTGGTGGTGATGACCAACTACTACGCGCGGATCGTCAAAGCAGGGAACAACCAGCTGCTCGCCAGGAAGCTCAAGAAAGCAGGGCACAAAGTCGTGGTTGTGACCAACAACCCCTACGTCCAAGGCGCGACCAAGGAGGCGGACGTCGTAGTGTGCAATTTCAGCGCCACGCCCGACTCCATCCGGGTCTCCGCCGACCTGCTCTTCGGAAAAGTCAAGCCGTCGGCGACGACCCGGTGCCCCGTGAAAATTGAGGGATTGCAGGCGGCTCCGGCGAAAGCGCTGAAGGCACCGAAGAAACATCCGTTGAATTTGTCCTATTGTTAGTCAGGAATGGAATCCGTGGTTTGTTTATTGGATTGGCAAAGGTAAATTAGTTATTCCCTTGGTACACATCTCGTCGAAAAGTTCAAGCGAACATGGGGCGTTAAGCCACGTGTTCGTGATATCGCAACCCTTTTTGGAGAATCAGTGATATGCCAAAATCTTCCGGTATAAAGATAAGCGACGTTTTCAGCATCGCGGGGACGCAAATATCCGACATTTACGTCAAAAACAAAATGACGGTTCATTTCCAGGGGATGTCGAAAACCCTTCAGTTTCCCCACACCATCGCACTGCAGGGAGCGCCAACCTGTTCGATCGGCATTTCCCCGGAGGGTTTGTACAACAGGCTCAACGACGCGGGAAGGCTGATCCTGCTAAACCAGAACGCCATCCAGCTCGGTTCCGCGCCGTTCATTCGCGTCGGCGACAAGTTTTCCATGCTCACGGCGAGGGATCCCAAGGTGGTCGAAGGGCCGGACGACATCCCCGCGTTGAGGAATTATTATCATCCCGCCGTTTCAGAGGACCGGGTCACAATTTCCATCGCCACGCCCTCGGCCGAGATGACATTCAAACTGGGCAAGGTCAGCGTGACCAGAAGATTTGTTTCGCCCCTTTTGTCCGGAAACGACCAGGCCCTGACGCCCTTCGGCGTGGAAGAGTTCGAAGTCAAAAACAGGTCGAACCAGTACCAGGAAATCGCTTTGGTGATTCCCAGGCCCTCGCTGGTCAACCTCCAGGAAAAGGAACTGAAACCCACGGATCAGGACACGGTCTACCTCTGCGCGACGCCTGTGAAAGGCCATGTGCACGAAGAGCTTCTTACCGCCGGCATCCGGGGCGTGGTGATGGCGAGCAAGGAATGTGGCGACAGGATGGTCATCGCCGTGCCGGAGACGGAAGGGGTCAAAATTGACGTGCAGCCCTATTTCTGCCTGAATCGGCTGAAGCAGGATCTGCTGTTGCGGGAAGACGGGAGTTTTTATGAAAAAAGAAATCCCATTATTAAACAGGATTACGGCTCGGCCGTCAGTCTGACCTTTTCGTTGGGGCCAAAAGAAACCAAAACAATACCATTTGCCGTGGCTTTGGATTTTCCCCTACAGCATTACATCGATGGGAAAACGTTCGAACGCAAGTACGTCAAAGGCTATACGGATCCGCAGACCAGGGCGGTGGACATGGCGAAGATGGCCCTGGATCAGTATCCCGAATGGCTGAGCCGGACCGCCTCCATCCAGAACAGGATATTCGACCAGATACGGAAAAGCCCCTCCTACCAGGATGACAGGGACGGCGCTTTGAGACTGACCCGATTGATCTTGAACGAATTCAGTTTTCCTCTGTCCAACGCGTGCGTCTGGGTTCAGGACAAAAACGGGGAAGAAAGGGCCCGGTTTCTCGAGTGTTTCGATTACGCCTACATCAACCCCTCGGACGTGGATTGGTACTCCATGGTGCTCTTGGTGCTTTTCCCAAACATCGAAAGGGAACTCTGTCAACGGTTCGTCGACTCGATTCAGGCCGAAAACCCGAAACTCCGCTTTTATCACTACCACGCGTCGTTTGTCGAGGCCAGAATGCATCTTGAGAACTACCCGGAGGAATACGAAGGCGTTTCGATGACCCAGATCCAGGACGCCTTCAAGGTCAAGGGCAGCGTGGCGCATGACCTGGGCGCCATGCCCAAGGGCCACCCCCTGCGCAACGTCAGCGACTACGCCTGGTACAACAACAACTACTGGGTAGATCTTTTCCCCAAACTGGCGATGCGCGTGCTCCGGAACGTCAAATTCCTGGACGACATGAAATTCCTGAAAAAGAATTGGGGAACCCTGAAATTCGGACTGGGATTTCTGCTGACGCTCGACATCGATGGAGACGGCGTTCCGGAAGGCAACCCCCATGAGGTCAAGAACACCTTCGACAACCTGACGCTGTTCGGCGCGGACGCCTACGACGCCACGACGTTCATGGCGGGCTGCCAGGCCATGATCCGGATGGCGGAAATGATGAACGATGCGGCCGCCAAGGAACGTATCCAGAAATACTTCGACAAAGCCCATGCGAGTTTTGAGAACCTATGGAGGGACGAAATCAATAAAAAAGGACGCCGGTTGCAGTATTACGTCACCTGCCACGATCCCGTCACGGGTAAAACGAACACGGATATCTGGACCAACCAGTTGGACGCCTTGTGGTACATGATCGCGATCGGCGAGGAATCCTTCATCCCGGAGGAGAGAGCGAAAAAAACCCTCAAGACGATTTACGTGAACAACAAGACCACCATGGGCTGGGCTATGTGCCGTACGGAGGACGGGGAAGCGGTGGAATCGGAGCAGGGACAAGACGTGTACACCGCGTCCAATTACGTTTTTGCCCAGCTGTTGGACTACTACGGTATGGTCAAAGAGAGCAAGGACGTATACAAGCACATGGACCGGGTTGTCTTTGACTACGCCAATTCCATGATCACCCCGGACAACCTCCGGGCGGAATTGGAGCAGGAAATGGGAGAGTCCGCACCCGGATCCCATTATATCGTCGCTGCCTATCCGCGGCCCGGCGCGGTCTGGACGCATCTTGTTCTGAACCACATCAAGGACGTGCAGGCCAGGACCAAATCCAAGACCGTCGATTCGAAAGACCTGATTCCGTTCTTCTTCGAATTGCTGAACGGACCGGGAAATAGGGAATAGGGAGCGGGCAACCATGACGAACGCAGTTTCAGAAACGACCATCGACAAACTCAGACCTTCTGCCGTCCAGGAGCGCATCAAAAAACTCCGGATGGGCTCCCTGACTGTTCAGACCAGCCCAGGCGCAGACGTACAAGTCAAGCAGATCAGGCACGAGTTTCCTTTCGGAACCGCGATAACCAATGGTTTGGCCGAAAACGATCCTATCGCTATGTCTGCTTCGGACAGAAACACGTTTCTAAAAATCCTGGCCGAGAATTTCAACTATGCCGTTCATGAAAACGCCTTGAAATGGTACGACTGCGAGAAACAATACGGTGTCGTGGATTATTCGGTTGCCGATCGGATTTGGGAATACTGCCACGATCTCAATATTCCGATGCGCGGACATTGCATTTTTTGGGAAAAGGACGAGTTCATCATGCCCTGGCTGCACGGGTTGGACAATGATCGGCTTCGCGCGGCGATCAAGAAACGTGCGATTGGTGTCACCGAGCACTTCAAGGGACGGATCGAAGAGCTCGACCTGAACAACGAAATGATCAACGGGGAATTCTTTCGCCGGCGGCTGGGGTATGGCATCGTCAACGAAATGGCCTACATGGCCAAAGCGGGAAACCCCGACATCACGCTCTTCGTCAACGATTACGGCATTTTGTGTGACGGGGGATTCAACGCCAAAACGTATCTGATCCAAATCCAAACTCTGCTCGACAACGGCGTGCCCATCGGCGGCATCGGCTGCCAGGGGCATTCAGCCACGTTTCTGAACGTCCCCATGTCCGCCGAACATGTTCAGGCAACCCTCGACAAACTCGCTCGGTTTTGTCTTCCTATCAAGATCACGGAATGTCTATTCGACGCTCAAGATGAACACATGCAGGCCGATGAGCTTCGAAGGATCTTTCCCATTTATTTTGCGCATCCCGGCGTCGAGGCCATCCTCATGTGGGGCTTCTGGGAAGGAGCCCACTGGAGACCCTGGTCAGCCCTCTGGAAAAAGGACTGGACGATCACTCCTCAGGGTCAGGCCTACCGTGATCTGGTTTTCAAAGAGTGGTGGACCCAGATTTCCGGAAAAGCGGATGCTTCCGGGCGATTTCAGACGGACGCCTTTTTTGGGGATTACATCATCAGTTCAAACGGCATCACTCAAAAAGCCGCTTTGAGCAAAAAGAACAAATCACTTCACGTCACCCTCAACTGACGGGCAGGCTCTCGGTCTGACCGGATTCGGGGCTTCCGGGCATCTGGTGCTGAAAATGGTCCGACACAGGTTCCCAAACTCGAAAGTTTACGTCTTCAGCCGCAACGCAGCCGAGCGCGAGTTCGCCCTCGGGCTGGGCGCGGCCTACTACGCCAACCCGCGACTTGAAGGCGCGCCCGCGCTGACGCGAGTGGATCCCGCGATTGACTTTATCTGGGAAGCGACGACGCCGGTCACCGGGCGCATCGCCGATGCCTTTTCTGTCCGCTGGACAGGGGCGCTCATCCCACCTGAGAGCGGAACGTACAAACTCGGCGTCAGAGGGTGCAGTGGCTACCGGCTTTACCTGGACGGCGACTTGATCATCGAACTGGATTTCTGGTACGGCCCAATCACCAGGGTCGCAGAGATTGAATTGGAGGCAGGTCACGTCTACGACCTCCGACTGGAATATATGAATCGGCACTTTGATCACGACCCACAGCGCGGATGTGCAGAACGCGGGCAACCGCGCCGGCGACGAGGTCGTGCAATTGTACATCAGCGACTCGGTTGCGTCGGTGCCGGTACCGATCTGGCAATTAGCCGGTTTCAAGCGCGTTCACCTGGACCCCGGCCAGAAGCAGACCGTCACGTTCACCCTGACGCCTCGCTTGCTCTCCCTGATTGATGGCGAGGGCCGACGGGTCGTTGAGCCGGGCGAGTTCCAGATCGCGGTCGGAGGGCACCAACCTGGGACAGACGCAGCCCAAGACAATATCTTGACCGCCGTCCTCAGAGTGATGATTCGGTAATCCGCATACCCCTTCAAAGACCCGGGTCAAGAAATCATATATGGAAAGGAGTAGAGAGATGGGACTAGTAGACTTGCGATCTCAGGCCACACGACGCACGCCGGAGGAGCTGCTCAAGCACCTGCAGACGTTCGAGCTGGACTTGAAGTTCTCCGCCGGCATCTGGTTCTTCGCCAAGGGCTCCATCCGCTTCCACGAAGCCTACGGCCCGCCATTGACCATCGCCGAACGGTTGGACATTGCTGCCAGTTTGGCGGACTATGGCCTGGCCGGGATGGAGGCCCACTACCCCAACGAGATCAGCGACGAAAACCTCGACCTGTGGCAGCAGTTCACCCGCGACACCGGCATCCGTGTGGTCACCGTGGTGCCCAACCTGTTCTACGAGGGCCAGTGGGAATGGGGCTCCCTCTCCAACCCCGACCCCAAGGTGCGTCAGACCGCCATCGACCGCGTCAAGCGCACGCTGGAGTTGAACAAGGAGCTGGACACCGACTTTGCCGTGGTCTGGCCAGGCGGGGATGGCTACGAGATCAGTTTTGGCGTCAACATGATGGCCGCCCGCGACCGCTTCGCCGAAGGATTGGCCGAGGCGATGGACACTGTCCCCGGCGTGCGCGTCGCCGAGGAGCCCAAGCCCTACGAGCCGCGCGGCCACATCCTGTACGGCACCACCCCCGAGGGCATCCTGCTGGGCATGAAGGTGGAAGGCCTCCTCAAGAACCCCACAAACCGCAAGCTCCTCGATGAAGGCCACGCGCTGTGCTGCATGAACCCAGAGGTCGGCCACATGCTGATGGCCTACGAGGACATGCCTTACGCCTTCAGCCTGGTGCTGGAGTACGGCCGCCTGGCCCACACCCACTGGAACGCACAGCCGCTGGGTAACTACGACCAGGACCTCAACGTCGGCATGATCAGCCCGGAGGCCACCGAGGCCGCTCTGTATATCATGAAGATGCACGGCTACCGGGGCTATTTTGGCATCGACATCAACCCGGAGCGCATGCCGGTAGATGAGGCGCTCAGGGTATCGATGGACGCCTTGCGCGCGGCCAACGACCGTATCAACGAGATCGATCACGAGGCGATCCTTTACGCCACCACCCACCCGCAGGAGGCGCAGGGCTGGCTGGAAGCCTACCTGATCCGCACACGAGCACCCCACCCTGACCGCCTGCCCAAGCTGCGGCCGCTCAAATAGTCGCTCGACGGCCCTAATCTGACATCTGGAGGTGACACTATGACTTACTTACTCGGCATCGATGTGGGGACGACCGGCAGCAAAGCCCTGTTGGTCGGCGCCGATGGCTCCATGAAGGCCGAGGCCACGACCGAGTACCCGATGCACACGCCGCAGCCGCTGTGGGCTGAGCAGGATCCCGCCGACTGGTGGGCGGCCACCGTCGCCAGCATCAAACGCCTGCTGAGTGAAGGGGACGTCACGCCCGATCGAGTGGTCGGCGTGGGCCTCACCGGGCAGATGCACGGCCTGGTGCTGCTGGACGCCCAGGGCGAGGTCCTGCGTCCATGCATCATGTGGAACGACCAGCGCACGGCTGCCCAGTGCGCGGCGATCTATGCGCAGCTTGGCGAGGCAGAGGTACTACGCCTCACCGGCAACCCTATGCTGCCCGGCTTCACCGCTCCCAAGATCGTGTGGGTGCGTGAAAACGAGCCGGAGGTCTATGCGAAGGCAAGTAAGGCGTTGCTGCCCAAGGACTATATCCGCTACCGCTTGACGGGCGAGTTCTTCAGCGAGGTTTCTGACGCATCGGGAACGTCGCTGTTCGACGTAGGCCAACGCCAATGGTCCAACGGGATGCTAAAGGCGCTGGACGTGCCGCGCCAGTGGTTGCCTGAGGTAACCGAGTCGCCGGAAGCCAGCGCCAAGATCGGCGCCGAGGCGGCCAAGGAAACCGGCTTGCTGGAAGGCACGCCGGTGGTGGGCGGCGCGGGGGATCAGGCGGCCCAAGCGGTGGGCACGGGTATCATCGAAGAGGGCATAGTGTCAGCCACGCTGGGCACGTCGGGCGTGGTGTTTGCCGCGTCGGACACGTATCGCGCAGAGCCGGAGGGCCGGCTGCAGGCCTACTGCCACGCAGTGCCGGGGATGTGGCACCTGATGGGCGTGATGCTCTCGGCGGCCGGCAGCTTTCGCTGGTACCGGGACGCACTGGGCGATGTGGAACGTGCCCAGGAGCGGGAGACAGGCCGCGACGCCTACGACATCCTCACCGAAGCCGCGGCCGAGGTGCCCGCGGGCTGCGAGGGACTGCTCTTTCTGCCGTACCTGACCGGCGAGCGGATGCCCTATTCCGATCCCAACGCGCGGGGCGTGTTCTTTGGCCTCACGCTGCGCCACGGCAAGGCCCACATGACCCGCGCCGTGCTGGAGGGCGTGACCTACGGCCTGCGCGACCTGCTGGAGTTGATGCGCGCACTAGGGCTTTCCATCGAACAGGTGCGCGCCTCCGGTGGCGGGGTGCGCAGCCCACTGTGGCGGCAGATCCTGGCCGACGTATTCGCCACCGAGATCGTCACCGTCAACGTGACGCAGGGGGCCGCCTATGGCGCAGCGCTCCTGGCGGGCGTGGGAGCAAGCGTGTACGCGAGCGTCGCTCAGGCCTGTGAGACGGCGATCCGGGTAACAGGCCGCACAGAGCCCAGCTCAGCGATGACCATCTATGACGACTATTATCCCCGCTATCGCGCTCTGTACCCGGCGCTACAGCCAGAGTTCCAGGCCATCGCCCAGGTGGTGAACAGACATCTAAAGAGGTCTACAGACGACACGTAGAAACACGTGCTCGGAACGTGAGCGTCACAGCCGCCGACACCCCGACCGGGGCGTCGGCGGCTTTCGTTCACCTCTGTTCGATAGTGCCACTACGGCGTATACACTTCCTTCCTCAGGACCCCGATGAACGGCAGGTTTCGGTACGCCTCGGCATAGTCGAGGCCGTAACCCACTACAAACTCGTTCGGCACCTCAAAGCCCACCCAGTCCAGTTGCACGTCCACCTCACGCCGCAAGGGCTTGCTGAGAAGCGCGCACACCCGCACGCTGGCCGGCCCTCGCGTCCGCAGGTTGCGCACCATGTAATCCAGAGTGCGACCCGAATCGACGATGTCCTCAACGACAAGCACGTGCCGTCCCTCAATGCTCTGCTCCAAGTCGAGGAGGATGCGCACGATGCCGGTGCTCTCCGTGCCCGCGCCGTAGGAGGAGACCTCCATGAAATCCACCTCGTGCCGCATCTCCAGATGGCGCGTCAGATCGGCCAGGAACACGAAAGCCCCCTTGAGCACACAGACGAGAAGCGGGTGATCCTCGTCGGTGTAGGCCGCGTTGATCGCCTGTCCAAGCCTCGCCACACCCGCCTGCAGCTCACCCTCTGGAATCAGCACCTTCGCGATGTCATCCTGCAATCCCATCGTGCATCCCCTCCTGCGCGCCAAGAAAGGCGCGTCTACTCATATACCTCCCGCTTCAGGACTCCAATGTATGGCAACGTGCGGAAGCGGTCGGCGTAGTCCAATCCATACCCCACCAGCCACTCGTCCGGCACCTCGAAGCCCAGGTAGTCGATGGGCACATCGACCTGGTGGCGGTCCGGCTTGCTGATAAGGACACACGTGCGCAGGCTGGCCGGGTCGCGGGCTTCGAAAGCGCGCAGCAGATAATCCAACGTGTAACCGGTATCCAGGATATCCTCGACGATGAGCACGTGCCTCCGGGCTACACTGGTTCGCGTGTCCATGATCAGCCGCACAGCCCCGGAGATGGTCGTGCCACGGTTATAGCTGGAGAGGGCGATAAAGTCTACACTGTGGGGCACCGTCAACCGGCGCGACAGGTCGGCCAGAAAGATGAAGGACCCCTTCAGCACTCCGACCAGAACCAGATCGTCGGTATCGGCATAGCCGGCGCTGATCTGGGCCGCCAGATCCCGCACGCGCGACGCGATCGTCTCCTCGTCCAAGAGCACACGCTCGATCTCGGCAGGAATCGTCCCTTCTATCATCCGCTCTCCCCTCGCACCTCATGGCAGCCCCGGCACCTGGCCTCGTAGGCCTCCTCTGCACCCACGAGGATCACCGGGTCATCGTAGGCAGCAGGCTGGCCGTTGATGATCCGCTGGGTGCGGCTGGCGGGGCCCCCGCACACTACACAGATGGCCTGCAGCTTGTGCACCTGCTCCGCCCGCGCCATCAGCGCCGGCACCGGGCCAAAGGGCGCGCCGCGAAAGTCCATATCCAATCCGGCGACGATGACGCGCACGCCCTGTCCGGCCAGATCCTCGCACAGCGGTACCACGTCGTCGTCGAAGAATTGCGCCTCGTCAAGCGCCACCACCGTCGTGTCCGGCTCGATTAGCTCGCGCAGCTGGGCGGTGCTTTCCACCGGCACCGCCGCGATCTGCATCCCATCGTGAGAAGCCACTTCCCGATCAGCGTAGCGCGTATCTATCGCGGGCTTGAATACCTGCACTTTCTGGCGGGCGATCTGCGCGCGGCGCACGCGCCGGATCAGCTCCTCCGTCTTGCCAGAGAACATGCTGCCGCAGATCACCTCGATCCACCCACCACTAGGCTTGCTGTACATCGAATGCACCCCCAGGAAACAAAACGGGGGCAGGCTCTGCGCATCCGGCAAGATGCACCACCTGCCCCTCGAATCTCGGCTCCTCTCCTAGTCGGTCGCCCCGGACAAATCGTCCGCAGCCCCTGCCTCATCCCCTGGCAGGGAGAACCCGCGAGAGCGCAGCGTCTTCTTCAGCGTCGCCAGCGACTTGAGGCCGAACCCTCTCAGGTTGGTCAACACCTCGTCCCCCTGCTCCAGCCTGGCCAACACGTCGCCCACGGTCTTCATACCCGCCCCGACCAGTATTTTCTCGGCGCGGGACCCCAGTTCAAGATCGAGGATGGAAAGACCGGGGGAGGTCGCCATCGCCTTCCGCTCTTCCGCCTCAGCAATGACCCGATCGCGCTCCTCCAGCTTTTTCATAAAGCGCTCGACTTGGCCGCCGGCATCCACGATGCGCTGCTCGCCAGTGAAGAAGGGGTGGCACTTGTTGCAGATGTCGGTGCGAATCACCGGCACCGTCGCCCCTACGACCCAGGTATTGCCACACGCACACACAACCTGCGCCTCGGGATAAAACTCTGGATGAATTCCTTCCTTCATACCCCACTTCCCATCTAGGACTGTGCTGGGCAGACGCTCACGCGCTTGCGTCCCCCTCGACAGCTTTCGTACTGCACAAGACCATCGGCAGTAGCAAAGAGCGTATAATCCCTCCCCATCCCGACGTTGACGCCGGGCTTGATGCGCATCCCACGCTGCCGTACGATGATATTGCCTGTTCGAACAGCCTCGCCACCATACTTTTTCACGCCCAAGCGCTTGGATTGACTGTCACGTCCGTTGCGGGTACGACCGCCACCCTTCTTATGCGCCATCTCATATCCTCCTAACTACACCACAATCTCATCCACTCGCAGCCGGGTATACCATTGCCGATGTCCAATGCGCCGGCGGTACCGCTGCTTGGGACGATACTTGAAGATCCGCACCTTGGGGCCTTTTTCCTGCGCGACCACCGTCGCCAGCACCTTGGCCCTCTTCACCACGGGCTGCCCGATCTTGACCTTCTCACCATCGGCAACCAGCAGCACGTCCTTCAGCACGATCTGCTGGCCAACCTCGGCGGGCAGACGCTCGACGACGATCGTACTCCCGACCTCGGCACGATACTGCCGCGCTCCTGACTTCATGACTGCATACACGACCACATCCCCCCTCGAATCATATCCGTAATGCACAACACAAGGCCGTGCCTGATGGCCCGGCCATCGGGCAAGCATTATACCGAATCTCGTCGTTTTGTCAACCAACCCTTTCAACCGTGACTGTTCAATAAATGGGGAAATAGGTTGTTGGTGGGGCGTCAGCCCTAAATAGCGCCATACATAGCATCGAAGTGGGGCGAGTTGCACCAAAAGTATGTCTTTTTGCAGCCCCAGTGGGGAATACAGA
>DAOUDX010000194.1:0-13091 GCA_034430835.1 Anaerolineae bacterium | reverse complement strand
TCTGTATTCCCCACTGGGGCTGCAAAAAGACATACTTTTGGTGCAACTCGCCCCACTTCGATGCTATGTATGGCGCTATTTAGGGCTGACGCCCCACCAACAACCTATTTCCCCATTTATTGAACAGTCACGTCTGCCATCCCTGCTTGACAACCCCCTGCTGCGCGATTATAATGCACTGCGTTCGAGAATTGGAACAGAGAGGGGTGAAACTGGGTGACTAAGGTTATGATAGATGAAGGCGAGTCCTTCGACTCCTTGTTGAGGCGTTTCAACAAGAAGGTGCAGCGTGACCGCATCATGTCGGAGGTGCGCCGTCGCCGCTTCTTCGAGAAGCCGAGCGTGCTTCGCAAGCGCAAGAAGGCCGCCAAATTGCGCAAGAGCCGCCGGCAGACGTATAAAGAACAGCAGATGCGTTACTAGAGTGGTGGTTCGGGGCGGGGCGTGAGGAACTATGGGTCTTGAGGATCGCTTGCAGGGTGATCTCAAAGAGGCGCTCCGCGCTCGCGACGAGCATCGCAAGGCGGTCATTCGTTTGGCCTTGGCTGCTATCAAGAATGCCGAGATCGCACAGGGCAGCAATTTTGACGATGCCAGCGTAGCGGCAGTGTTGCAGAAGGAGGCCAATCAGCGCCGCGATGCGATCGCCGAGTTGAAGACAGCCAATCGACCGGACTTGCTTGCCAAAGATGAAGTGGAGCTGGCGATTCTCGAAGAGTACCTGCCCAAGCTTCTCTCACGGGAGGAGATCGTCGCGGAAACACGCCAGATCATGGCGGAGGTTGGAGCGACCGGCATGGGACAGATGGGGTCAGTGATGCGAGAGTTGATGTCCAAGTTCAAGGGGCGTGTCGATGGCCGCGTTGCGAACGAGGTCGTGCGCGAGTTGCTGTCCGGCTAGGCCGCTTGCTAGAAATGCATTGAGTGAGTGAAATGAGGGGGCGCAGTATGTGCTCCCTCATTTGTAGCTTCACCGGAGCCGGTTTCGACAGATGAGCGTGAACGAGGGCCGAGTTACTGATAATGGAGTGACAACTCCATCGCGTCGCGCTGGCCGCCGCCGGGGATGGGCGTGGGTGCGTCTGATCCTATTGGGATTGGCGCTATCGGGTGTTGCAGGCTTCGTGATGGTCCGCCCTCTGCTGCCCACCGGTCAGGTGGTGCTGGAGGCAGGAGGAGTTGCCCCTCAGGATGTGTATGCCCCGAGCCGCGTGACCTATGAGAGCGCCATCCTGACTGCGGAGCAGGAGGAAAAGGCCGCCGCCAGCGTCGAGCCGGTCTATACGTCTCCCGACCCCGGGCTGGCCCGTCAGCAGTTCGATCGTGCTCGTGAGGTGTTTGACTATCTGGGGACGGTGCGGGCTGACTCGCTTGCCTCTCCTGCCGAGCAGCGGGGTGCGATTCTGCGGGTCTCTGAGTTGCAGGGCCTTTCCACCGAGTCGCTCGATCTGCTGCTTGGACTGTCTGATGCCAGTTGGGATCGGGTGCAGCAGGAGGCATATCGCCTCATCGGCGAGGCCATGCGATCCGAAATCCGCGAGGACCGTCTGGCGGAGGTTATCCGGGATCTGCCTAATCAGGTCGCCCTCGACCTCTCGGTTGATGAATCCGCCGTCGCTGTCGCGCTGGTGGAGAGCTTTCTCATTCCCAATTCGTTCCTCGATCCCGATGCGACCACCGAGGCTCAAGCGCGCGCCCATGCGGAGGCTGGGCCTGTATTCCGCACCTTCGAAGCGGGGCAGACGATCGTGCGTGAGGGGGAGCTCGTCACCCCGCTTCACATAGAGGCATTGGATCAGTTTGGCCTGCGGCAACCGCAGACCAATTGGACTGATGTTGTCGGCGACGTCTTGCTGGCCCTGCTGGGGACCGCGCTGTTGTGCCTCTACCTATCGCGCTTCCAGCCCGACGCGCTGTGGATTGGGCAACATCTCCTCCTGTTGGTGTTGTTGATTTCCACCTTTGTGGTGGCAGCGGGACTGATGATACCGAGCGGTGTGGCTCTGCGGTATCTTTTCCCCGGGCCGGCGTTGGCGATGCTGGTCGCGGCGACCTTGGGGCCACACGCGGGCGTGGCGGCAGCGATCTTCCTCGGAGGCGCCGCCGGTGTGATTGCCGACAATTCCTTCGAGATCGTCACCTACACTGCCCTGGGTGGGGTCGTCGCTGCGCTCACGCTGGGACGCGTGGAGCGCATTGGCGCGCTGTTTCGTGCGGGCGTGTTTGCGGCACTGGTGCACACCATCGCCGTTCTCGTTTTTCGCCTGCCACAGGGCATTAGCGAGCCTGGCGACATGCTGGTCCCGATATTGGCTGGCATTGCCAATGGGGGTATCTCGGCCAGCCTGGCGCTGGGAGGGTTGTTCCTCCTGGGACCGCTGTTCGACATCGTCACGACGATGCGCCTGATCGAGCTAAGCCGTCCTAACCATCCGCTCCTGCAGCGCTTACTCCGCGAGGCGCCCGCCACGTACCATCATAGCCTGATGGTCGCCAACTTGGCCGAACAGGCTGCCGAGCGTATCGGCGCCGATCCCCTGCTTACACGCGTGGGTGCATATTATCACGATGTGGGCAAGATCACCCGCCCGTATTTCTTCAGCGAGAATCAAGTTGAAGGCGTGAATCCGCACGACCGGCTCGATCCGCGCACCAGCGCCGAGGTGATCGCCAGTCACGTCAAGGATGGGCTGGACATGGCGCGGCGCTATCGCTTGCCCAGCCGCGTGCGTGCCTTCATCCCAGAGCATCATGGCACCAATTGGGTGGGGTTTCTCTACGATCAAGCTATCCAATTGGCGAGCGATACGACGCCCGTCAGTGAAAGCGACTTCCGGCACCACGGTCCCAAGCCTCAGAGCAAGGAAACTGCCCTGGTCATGCTGGCCGATGGTTGTGAAGCAGCCGTGCGAGCCATGCGCCCCACCAGTGCCGGGGAGGTGGCGGAGGTTGTCAGCCGCGTTTTCTCCGAGCGCGTGGCCGACGGCCAGTTGAGTGAGTCCAATCTTACTCTGCGCGAGCTAGAGATCACGCAGGAGGCGTTCATCTCTGCCCTGAAAGGTATTTTCCACCCACGCATCCAGTATCCCAAGTCGGAAACCACGACCAACATGTGAGATTGGGAGCGAGACGGGATGCATATCGAAGTGCTCGTAGACGAGGGGTTACAGGAGCGGGTTGACCCCGAACCGCTACATCGGGCTGCTCTGCAGACCTTGCGCCACCAGCAAGTGGAGAATGGGTGCGAGCTGGCCGTGGTGGTGACCGGTGACGAGGTGTTGCGGGAGCTCAATCACCTTTATCGGGGCGTGGATGCGCCGACTGACGTGTTGGCCTTTGCCGACGATCCGAGCGGGCAGTTCGTCGATGCCCCACATGCCCCGCGCTATCTGGGCGACGTCATCATCTCCTTTCCCCGCGCCGAGGCTCAAGCCGCTGAGGCCGGGCACGCTGTCCGGGCCGAGATGCAGTTGCTGGTCGTGCACGGCTTGTTGCATCTCCTGGGGTACGACGACCAAACTGACGATGCGCGCGCCAAGATGTGGGTAGCGCAGTCCGATGTGTTGCAGACCCTGGGGCTGGCTGTCGTTCCTCCCTTGTGAACCCTACGATGCGTAGCCGAACTATCGTCGAGAGCTTCCGGCACGCGTTTGCCGGTCTGTCATATGCCCTGCGCACGCAGCGTAACACGCGCATCCATCTGGCGTTCACGGTGGCTGTGATCGCGCTCGGCGTCTGGCTGGAACTTTCCTTTGTCGAATGGGCGATTCTCGCCTTGACCATCGGCTTTGTCCTGGTGAGCGAGATGCTCAACACGGTGGCGGAGACGTTGGTGGATCTGGTGTGTCCCGACTATCATCCCCAGGCCAAGATCGTCAAGGACGTGACGGCGGGAGCGGTGTTGCTGGGGGCTATCATATCCGTCGTCGTCGGACTGCTGGTGCTAGGGCCGCCTCTGTGGGCACGGATATCTGGGTCAAGTTAGGTATGATACTCCACACGGTTCAAGTCAACGTCACTCAGACCAATTGCTACATCGTCGGGTGCGAGGAAACGCGAGAGGGGGTCATCATCGACCCTGGCGGGCATCCAGGCCGTATTCTCAAGGCGCTTGAGGAAAGTGGTTTAGGGGTTCGCTACGTTCTCAATACGCATTGTCACTTTGATCACATGCAGGCGAACGCCGAGATTGTCGCTGCCACCGGTGCGCCCCTGGCACTGCACCCAGCGGAGATCCCTCTCTTGCGGGCGAAGGGTGGGGCGACGCTCTTTGGCATGCCGGGGGAGGAGAGTCCGCTGCCGGATGTCGAGCTAGAGGATGGGCAGGTGCTGAGGGTGGGCACGCTGCGCTTCCAGGTGCTGCACACGCCCGGCCATTCCCCCGGCGGAGTGACTTTCTACCTGGCGGAGGAGGGGATGGCCTTTGACGGCGACGTGCTGTTTGCCGGTGGTGTCGGGCGCACCGATCTGCCGGGCGGCAATTGGGATACGCTGACGCGCTCGATCCGCGAGGTGCTATTCGCGTTGCCGGACGAGACGGTGCTCTATCCCGGACATGGTCCTGAGACGACGGTGGGCTACGAGAAAGCCCACAATCCATGGCTGTGATCCTCTACCACTGGATCGCCGAAACGCGCGCCTGCGCGTAGTGGGATAGATCCCCCTCGCCAAACGTCCACAGAAAGGCTCCCAGGTCGAACTTGACGCTCACCTCCAGGCTGGCGAGGAAGGTATCCTCTCGTTCCTCAATGTAGCCTCCGATCAGGACCTTCTTCTTGAGCGCCTTGGCGGGGAGGTCGAAGACAAGCTTTTCTCCCTCGCGCCGCAGCGAATAGGGCAGGTACGTCCCGCGCAGGTACTCCTCCAGCCGCTTACGGGGTTCGGGGAAGAACTCGCCGGGCAGGCACAAATCGAGGTGTAGGCGGTCGAACTCGCCGGGGGTGAACCCCTCGGCGGGGCCTACGATTTCGAATCCCGTTCCGGTGCGCTCTCGCCAGTCTGCTAGCGTGTGCTGCAACGCTTCCGCATCCCACGCCTTGAACGCGAACACGGTCTCCCCACTCACGCCGGGGAAGCGGCGGTCGTTGGGCTTGACGGTGAACAGGCTCTCCCGTGCGCTCAACAGGTTTTCGATCAGCTCGGGGTGGCGAGCCAGGAGCTGCCTGAAGACGAGGGCGTTGAGGAATGCAGGCTCCACGCCCGCCAGCCACGATTCTGTGCGCAGGCGGACGTAAAGCGGCTGGTGCTGGCGTTTGCGGGCCACCACCTCGCGGAGCTGCGTCAGATAGTCCCCGTCCGGTTGGTGAACCCGGTGGTGCGTGATCGCGCGCCGCTGCTCTTCGTCGGCGCAAGCGCCGCAGCCCAGGCAACGTCCTGGCTGACCTGCCCTGAGGCGCCCCCTGAGCAAGTCGAGGGGCGGAGTCGAAGGGTCAGATTCTCCCAGGCAGTAGCCGCTGTCCGGCACTTTCTCCCCCTTCGCAGGGGGGACAAGGGTGAGCAGAGCCTCCTGGTATTGGCGGTACAGGAATTCGGCGGACACGTTCGACTCAACAAACGCCAGCGGGAAAGGATAGTCCGACTCCTTCTCGCCCAGGAATGTATTGCTCCAATGCCCGTTTCGCCCCATCCATCCCTGAAGAGCGTCCCAGTATTCCGGCGGAAGCGTTGTGTCGAAGCAGTAGCCCTTTTGCGCCAGTTCCACCAGCAGTTCCACCAGCCAGTGCCCGCCCAGCGCCAGCACCTGGCTGGCGCAGTACGTGGGCCAGTCGAAGGCCAGGCGGAACTCGAAGCCGTTCGTCTCGCAGGCTGACTTGACTTGACCGATCAGCGGCTTCCATGCCGACTCATCAAGGAACAGACGGTCGTAGCGCAGCGGAGTAAAGGGCATCCGGATCAGCAGCCCAAAGCTAAAGAGCACGCGCAACTGCCTGCGAGTGCGGCGGGCCTCTTTCAGCCATCGCACGAAATCCCGAAACTCGGCCACGTCCTCCTCGGTCTCGTGGCCGGCGAGGACGTAGAACAGTTTGATCCGGCGGATGGGCTGCCGCAGCAGGCGATCGAGCAGGGCGGTGATGTCGTCCGTGGGCAGGCTCTTGTGCAGGAACGCCCGCTGGCGCGCGCTGATGCCCTCGATGCCCAGGGTGAACTCTCGCTTATCCGCCGTGACCTCTGCTTCCAGCAAGGAGGGAACGTGCTGGAGAATGTCCAGCCGCTGGCTCTTGAGGCTCACGCGATCGAAGAGCCGGTTTAGCTCCAGCATCATCGGCAGGATGTCCGCGTGCGTGTTAAAGTTAAAGCTGTATAGACTCAGTTCTTCGACGCCCTGCGTCTGCTTGATCCGGCGGGCGGCGGCGAGGAGATCGGCCAGCATAAGCTCGCGGTAGGGCTTGCGGTCGTAGCCCTCGAAGCAGAAGGAGCAAAAGGCCGGGCAGCCGTAGGTGATCTGGAGGTGGGCCGTGTGGGCCTCCGGTGTGTTCAGGGTGGGATAGTCGGTCGGCAGGAGTTGTGCTTCAGGCTCGCAGGTGGCCTTTGCAGTTTGCTGCATCGATCCCGCAGCCCAGAATCCCGGAATCTCTTGCGCCGCCTGTCTCAGTGCCTTGAGCCTATCATCAATTCGCCGACCCCCCAACTCGTTAACTCGCTGCACCAGCCTGCCGACCAATCCCTCCCCTTCCCCGAAAAACACCCCATCCACCAGGCTATCCCCATCCTCGCGGATGATCGCCTGCGTCGCCATCGCATTCGAGCCGCCGAGGAGGATGACGGGCCACTCCGGCCCGCGCTCGCTGGCAAAGAGCGGGATGGAGGAACGGATCAGCAGGTAGGGCAGGTTGATCAGCTCCAGCGTGTAGGCGTTGGAGATGAGGACGAGGTCGAACTCGTCGGCGGAGCGCAGCGACTGGGAGCCGATGAGAAAGGGGATGCCTTCCCGCTCGAATAACTCGCGCTGCGCTGTGGGGGGGAAGAAAGCCAGGTCGATGAATGCGTCCGCCAGCGCCCGACGCACTTCGTGGAAGAGCAAGAGGTGGGGTAACGAGCGATCCACATCGCGGAAGGGCGACAGCCGCGCGATCAGCACGCGGCGCGACGCTGCCTCGAAAGATGGGTTGCCGAAGGTGGGGTTGTTGAAAGGGAGGAAGGGCTCGGCTTGTGGGAGGCGGTACAGATTCCTGCGAATGGAGTCGCCGTAGTCGGGCATCGCCGTTCAGTGCAGCTCCTCTCGCA
The DNA here is from genome assembly GCA_034430835.1 of Anaerolineae bacterium. Taxonomy (GTDB): domain Bacteria; phylum Chloroflexota; class Anaerolineae; order B4-G1; family B4-G1; genus JAFGED01. Next base: position 5,867 of record DAOUDX010000194.1, on the reverse strand, counting down.
ATCGAGCGAACTCTGCACGGAACTGGCTCTCAAGCAGCGTCTTGCGTGCCTGGGGCAGGAAGCTGGCGCGCAGCGCGTTCAGGCCGACCTGTTCCAACTCGTCCGCGGTGAATCCAAAGTGATCGACCAGCACCTCGTACTCATGATTCAGGTCGGTTTCAAACATGGGCGGGTCGTCGGAGTTGACGGTGATCAGCAACCCCTCGTTCCACAATTGACGCAGCGGGTGCGCCTCATAGCCGGGATAGACGCCCAGGCAGACGTTGCTGGTGGGGCAGATCTCCAGGGGGATCTGACGCTCGCGCAGATAATTGACGAGCGAAGGATCCTCCGCGCAGCGCACGCCGTGGCCGATACGGTCGGCCTGCAGCAGCCGTAGTGCACTCCAGACGCTCTCGGGACCGGCGATCTCGCCGGCGTGTGGCACGCTGTGCAGCCCGCCCTGGCGCGCTTGCTCGAAGGACTGCACAAATAGATCCGGCGGGAACCCCTTCTCGCTGCCACCCAGCCCCAGTGCGACGACGCCACTATCCTGAGCAGACAGTGCGATCTCGACCACGTCGTTCTGCGTCTCGGGCACGTCCCGCACGATGTCGAACACCCAACTCCACTCCACGCCGAACTCGGCGCGGGCCTGGGTGCGGCCGGCGTTCAGGCCATCCGTGATGGCCTGCCAAGTCAGTCCGGAAAACCTGACGTTGGTGTAAATCGAGAACGTTACCTCGGCGTAGCGGATGTTCTGACGGGCGCAGTCGGCCCCGAACTCGTAGGCGATCAGGCGATAGTCGTCGGGCGTCTTCAAGCAGCGGGTGATGGTGACATAGACTTCGATAAAGTGGGCAAAGTCGCGGAAGCGGTAAAAGTCGCGCACGCCATCGATACCTTGAACCGGTAGCTCGATGCCGTTGCGCTCGGCCAGTTGGAGCAGTGTGGCCGGACGGATGCTGCCCTCCAGGTGGACGTGTAGCTCGACTTTGGGCATCCGGCGCGCGAATTCATGCAGATTCATCAGTGTTCCGAGCCGCGGACCGGGTTGCGCAGTACGCCGATGCCCTCTATCTCCACTTCGACCAGATCGCCCAGCGCGATGGGGCTCACGCCTGCCGGTGTGCCGGTCATGATCACGTCGCCCGGCTCCAGCGTCATGATGGCGGAGGTGTAGGCGATGAGGCGGGCCGGGGAAAAGACCATCTCGCCGGTGCGCCCGTGCTGGCGCACCTCGCCGTTGACGCGGCAGGTGACGGACAGGTCGGCCACGTCTGCCTCGCTCAGGCCGGCGACGAGCCACGGCCCCAGCGGGCAAAAGGTGTCGAATCCCTTGGCCCGCGTCCACAGCTTGTCCTGCCGCTGCAGGTCGCGGGCGGTGACGTCGTTGCCGCAGGTCACGCCCAGCACGTGATCCCACGCCTCCTCCGGCGCAACGTTCCGGCAGCGTCGCCCGATGACGACGGCCAGCTCCGACTCGTGCTCCACCTGCTGCGATTGCGGCGTCAGGACGATGGGCGCGTCCGGCCCGATGACGCTGCTGGGCGGCTTGAAGAACAGGAGTGGCTCCTTGGGCACCTCCGCCGCGTGCTCGGCGGCGTGGGCGGGGTAATTGCGCCCCACGCACACGATCTTGGTGGGAAGGGTGGGGGCCAGCAGCCGCAGATCGCCCAGCGGGCCGATGTCGCCTGCGCGCTCCCAGGCGGCAAAGGGGGAGCCTTCCAGCGCGTACGCCCGTCCACCCTCGACAATGCCCCATCGCGGGGCGTCTTGCACGATTGTGCGGATAAAGTAGTTTCGGCTGTGGGCCAAGCGTTCCTCCTGACGTTTTACTCCATGGGATACCTGAGACCCCATTGCGCGCGGATCTTGTCCATCGTCTGCATGATGGCCAGCGTCTCGTCCAGTGGCATCACATCGCTCTCCGACTTGCCTGCGCGCAGGCAGCGCATCACCTCGATGGCTTCAAAGTTGTACCCGTTTCCCTCGTATGGCAGGCTGATGGTCTCGTCCTCGCGCCCCTCAGCCGACAGGGTCAGCGCCGTCCCATAGTACCACGGGGAGTGGACGCGAATCTTGCCCTCGGTGCCCATCAGGGTTGCCTCGACAGCAGTGCTTGTCTGGAGGGCCGTGTGCAGGATGGCCAGTTGACCTTCGTCGTACCCCAGGATGACGCCCGCCTGCTCGTCCATGCCCGTCTGGCCCATGTGGGCCAGGCTGACGATGCGCGAGGGTGAACCGAATATCATCGACGCCAGCGAGATGGGGTAGATACCCACGTCGAGCAGCGCTCCACCGCCCAGTTCGGGGTTGAACAGGCGGCCCTTGGGGTCGAACTTGGCGCGGAACCCCAGGTCGGCGGTGAGCATGCGCACCTCGCCGATGGCGCTTTCGGCCAGCAGCTCGCGCAGCCTGACGATGATGGGGATGTAGCGCGTCCACATCGCCTCCATCAGGAAAAGGCCGTTCTCCCTGGCCAGGGCAATGACCTGCTCCGCCTCGTCTGCATTGATGCTAAAGGGCTTTTCGCACAGCACCGCCTTGCCTGCTTCCAAGCAGAGAATGGCGTTGTCCTTGTGGAATGGGTGCGGCGTGGCGACGTACACGACGTCCACGCCCGGGTCTTGCGCCAGGGCTTTGTAGCTGGCGTGCCGGCGGTCTACATCGTATTTGTCGCCGAAGGCGTTCGCCGTCGCCTGTGATCGCGAGCCGACGGCGGCCAGCTCGGCGTCCGGCAGCACACTCAACCCCTCAGCGAACTTTTTGGCGATCGTGCCCGTGCTCAGAATTCCCCAGCGGATTGTATTTGCCATCACTTGATCCTTCCGGCTGCTAATCGACGACCATGTCGTCCAGACCTTCCTCTTGCTACCTGCCCGTCGGCCTGATCGGCAGCCGGAAGGTGAACGTCGAGCCTTTGTTCGTTTCACTTTCGACAGTGATCTCTCCGCCGAGGAGTTGGCAGAGCCGCTGGCTGACCATCAGCGTGATGTCGTCGTATTGCAGCGTTTCTGGACTGCCGGCCGCTGCGAATCGCTCGATCTGCGCCGGGGTCATGCCCAGGCCGGTGTCAGAGATCTGGAACCGGAGCCAATCGGTCCCGCTGCCCACGCTGTAGGAGACATTGAGCGTGACGGTACCCTGTTTGGTCGTTGTGGCCGCGCGGCTGAGCAGGTTCACGAGGATCTGTTTGATCTTGGCAGGGTCCGAGCGAATTTGGCCGGGCAGCTCGCCGTGGCGTGCTTCCAGGAAGTTGTCGTTTTCGTCGATCAGGGGCCGGACTGCCTCGATGGCGCTGTTGATCACGTCTGCCAGGATGAATGCTTTCAGATCGAGTTCGACGCTGTCTGCCTTGATCTTGTCGATGTTGAACACGTCGTCGATCATCTTGAGCAGGGCCCTTCCGCTGTCGTGGATGGTCCCCAGGTCTTGCGTTTGGAGGTCTGTGACGGGGCCATCGACGCCTTTCGCCATGATGCGCGAAAAGCCGATGATGGCGTTCAGCGGCGAACGCATGTCGTGGGACGTCGTGGAGAGGAACTTTCTCCGCATGGTCTTGACGTGCTTGCTTTGCTCTTCGGCAAATCCGACGGCGATCTCGGTGAGCAGTCCGATCAGCCGGGGCAGCAGTGCAAGGGCTTGGTCGGCAGGCAACTGGCTCGTGATCTGGTGTGCGAGCGCTTCCTGCGTCTTGCCCAGGACGAGCGGCTGGGCAGAGATGTCGCGCGCCAATCCTTCGCCGATGGCTCGCGCAACGCCCCGCTCCAGGGAGTCCGTCGATAGGAACAGGATAGCCTGCGACGTCCATTCGGTGAGCTGGGATTTCACTTCGCCGGCGTTCAGCTCGGCGATGGCGGGCGCGATGGCGTCGTACCAGCGTGCGGCGATGGCCTGTTTGCGGCTTTGCAGAGCTTCCATGTCCGACTGTGACAGCTTGGCATCTGCGTTCATTGTGACCTCCTTTTCCTGGCGCCTTGGCAGCGTTCGTGCAGGCAGATTCTCTACGGCGTGACGGCTTGCCGCCAGCGCGGGCCTTCTGGCGTGTCTTCGACCGCGTAGCCCAAGCGGGCCAGTTGATCGCGGATCGCGTCGGCCCGTGCCCAGTCCTGCGCGCGGCGCGCAGCTTCCCGCTCCTCGACGAGGCTGGCCACGTCGGGCGGCAGCGACTCGCTCTCCTGCTCTGCTGCCAACACGGCCTCCACCACGTCGTCGGGCAGCCCTTCGTCCAGCGCGGGCAGCCTGACCGTACCCAATACGTCCAGGCCAAACGTCTGGCCGTCGTTGAAACGGTTTTCCTCTCCGGCGCGGCACACCGTCACGCTTCCCTGCCCGATCACCTGGGCGGCCCCGAGGCCAAAGTCGAGCACGACCGCCGTGTGCTCGTCGATCCCCACCAGCGTCGCCGTGGGCGGAAGCATCGCCTCCAGCCGGGCCATGCGCTCCACACCCACGAAGCAACGGCTGGTGTCCAGGTGCTCGCCCCCTTCCTGGTTGTTCCAGTGCGTGGCGATGGCCAGCTCCAGCCCGTAGGGGCCGAACAGGTCCAGCCCCGGCAGCCAGTGCGGGTCGGCGCCGACCTTGAATATCTCGTAGACGGGCAGCGCGTGCGCCCCCACGGCGATGGCGGCGGCGCTGGCCAGCGCCAGGACTGCTCCCCGCCGCTGGCGGGCGACGATGGCGTGCCACGCCCAGGTGTCTGCCAGGTGGCGGACGACGTAGGACGGGCTGCCCGGCCCGGCAAAGACATAGTTGGCCTGCAGCAGCGGCGCGCCCAGCGCGCGGTCGTCGGCGCTTTGGGGGCCGTCCCTGCGGCGCGCGGGCACAACCGTCACCTGCGGGTGAAAGTTCTGCAAGCTCTCCTCGACGAACTCGGCCAGACGGCTCGCCACCCAGGCCGAGTTGGGCTGGAAGCCCGCAGGCGTTTCCAGCACAGCCACGCGGATCGGCCTCTCCAGTTGTCGAAAGAGCAGCTCGTGGGTCTGTCGGCCGGCGGGGGCAATCTCCCCGGAGCCGAACAGGGCGATCTTGCCGGGCGTCACCGTTCTATCCATTGCTCGCTGCTGTTTGCCCTCTGCGCTGCTGGTGGACGTACGCGCCGACTACCAGCATGATGGCGGCCACGCCTGCCATCACCCATGCGGCTATCGCAACCGCCGGCGTATCATAGTGCTTGACGGCGATGCCGGCAAAGGCCCACACGATGACGAGCATGTAGGCCACGTCCCCTCGCCTCAGGCTGACCGCCGAGGCGATGCCTGTGGCCGCGATCAGCATGATGACCGTCCACGCCTCAGGGCTGATGGACCAGCCGCCCCAGCCCAGGTCGTACAGGACGGTGGTCGCGTTGGCGATGGTCGCCACGGTGATCCAGCCCAGGTAGATGCTGAAAGGCAGGTGGACGAGCCACTTTTCCGCCGCCGAGACCCGCGCGCGCCCGACCCCCAGCAGCTCGTAGCTGCCGATCAGCAGGAGCAGCAGCGCGAGCATCGGCCACAGGGTGAGCGGGATCTGCTCGTAATGCCACAGGAACAGCCAGCCGATGTTGGCCGCGCAACTCAGGGCGAAGAGGTAGCCGGTCTGCTGCAGGCGCGCGTTCTCCCGCTGGGCGGGCAGCGCCTGATAGACCGCGTAGGCGATCAGCCCCAGGTAGATCAGCCCCCAGATGGAGAAGACGTATCCGGCGGGCACAAAGTAGACGTCGAACTGGTCGGATATCTCGCCTGTCATCTTGCCGTTGAGCGGCAGGGCGTTGGCCAGCCCGTTGACGGCGATGGTGGCGACGACGGCCAGCACGACCACGATTTGTCTCAGGGTGTCCTTGTTCATTCTCGCCTCCTTGTTACTCCCTCCCCCTGGAGGGGGAGGGTTGGGGTGGGGGTCCT
>DAOUDX010000193.1:0-25993 GCA_034430835.1 Anaerolineae bacterium | reverse complement strand
TGATCGCGCTGCCAGCATATCAACTTGCATTACCTTTCTCCCGAGCTGCTTGGCGCGAGATGACGCTGTGCAACAGCCTGACTGATACGACTTTATGAGACTTTGCCCGGTATGAGTTTATGAGACTCGACACCTCGTTACTTGCTAGATCACGCTCCGCGCGGTTCACGCTAGCAAGGAAGTTGCGCATTAGGCTGTCTAGCTCAAGGATATCCCGTTCATTCTTTGTCCAACGCCCTGCCTCAAGAGTGGGAAGAAGTAACAGGCGGAGAATCTGCCTTTGAGCCGATGGATCCCAGACAAGTGCGCGTCGGTCTTCAAAGTAGAAGGTCAAGAATCGCAGGAGTAGTATCCAGTCGCCAAGAGACGAGACACCGGCCAACTTGATTATGTTGTTCTGATAAGTCTTCTCGCCTTTGAGTTCGATTTCCTGATTGTCGATCTCCAGTCGTGTGAGTGTGAGATTGCTCAAGAGACGTTCGATTACCACACTTTGTGAGCCAAGGTGGAAGGATAAGCGAGCTCCTGCGTTGCGAGCGCCATCCATTACGCGACCTGCAAACGTCTTGCGCTCCCTAGACGGCAGGCGAGTCGTTTCGAGGCTGGTAGTCCCAAGGTCGCGCCTACCTTCGAGACGGGGAATGTCGAAGGGACCTGTCAACAACCGAAAGATAATCCTGATCAGGGTTGTCTTTCCAAGTCCATTTGCCCCGAGGACCAGGGTGAAACCAGGGCGAAAATCGATATGCAATCCTGGCTCTGCACCCTCTTCACCGGGGTAGAGTCCATACTCTGAAATATCGAGATGGTCAAACACTGGGAAATTGATCATCGTTAACCTCTATCGTACTACGGCAATAGGCCGGGTTGAGCAACGCCAAACCCATCTTGCCATTAGAATCGATACTGCAATTCGTCAGAGCCAGCAGGTTCGAGAGCTGACTTGCAATAGCCTACTGAGTAATTCGCCAAGTCTCCGTTTCCCTGCTATCACTCAATACAGTGTCTGTTCAAAACTTGGGAACGTGTTCTAAATTTCCCACCCCGGCCTCAAAACACACCTTCTTGGCGCATCTTGCCCCACTCTGACGTCATCAAGGGCGCTTTTTAGGGCTGATGCCCCACCAACAACCTATTTCCCCATTCATTGAACAGTCACCAATACATAAGGGCTTGACAACAGGATGGCAAACTAGTGCTTGCTTATTGGGCACTGACCCTCCTGAATTGTCGAACCGCTTCGCGCAGCTCACTGGAGGCCGCTTTCGCGCCGAAGATCTCTTTCCACATCTCGTAATCTTCGTCCGTCCAATTCTCGAAATCCAACTCGTCGAGCTTGTCTCGGCCGACAACTTTGACGGTCTTTAGTAAGTGTATCTCGCCCGATCCATATAGCAGCAAGGCGTTATTGCAGCCTTCAATCCCCTCTCCGCCAAACCAAACAAGCCAGTTTTCTTCTGGTTTGGGCTGCTCGTCGATTGATCGCCTCATATAATAGGTAGGCATCTTGCTCTTTCCTTTCTCCCTCTAGGGGTATATCGCTCACCCAGCCTAGTCAAGAAACCAATGTAAGATACGATGACATATACCGGGTAGTAGTGGGTCGCCTCGTGGCCACCCACACGCCGGATCCGGCCCGCCAGGTGACCCGGCCACGGTGGAAAGCCAACTCGCGGCCAGGCTTTTCTCAGGCCTGCTCGAACAGTGTCTGATGGGCCAAGGGAATGTCCCATAGGATTTTACACCTGATGACTCGCTTCGCCAATTGGTGTCGATTATCGCCTCCGCCCCCGGCCCTTCCTGATCGCCTCGGGCACCGGTGGGGAGAGGGCTGCGGAGCGCCAACGCTCACGCCTGGCCATCAATCCACCCTTGCTCGCGGCAGGCCGAGAGCGCCTCTTGGTAGCGCGCCGGGTCGCCGTACTCCTTAAGCCGTTGAAAGACCTCGGCCAGCCTCTGATCGCGTACGCTGCCGGACACTCGGATTACGCCGACGATCCAGTTGAGATTTTGCTCACAGTCCAGAAACGCCATAAGGGATTTGAGGACATATCTGCGTGTGCCTTCTTCCGGGCTCTTGACCATTTCATCCCCCTCAACTATCACTCATCCACGGTGCCATCACCACCCACCACTCGCCCCGATGCACTACACCGGGCCCATCGACTCAACGAGCCTCACAAAGCCCTATTGATCGCATACAAGGCCGCGACAGCGGCATCAGGACGGGTGGTGGTTAGGCATCTTTTGCTTCATCTGAGAACACTGGGATCTTGCCATACGTGCCCAATGCTCACGAAGAGCCGCATCTGATGGTTGGATAGGACCCAACCTGCCTGCTATCCCCGCTCAATGATGGCCCTATTCATTGCCTGGACAATCTCCCTAGCCCAGGGTTCATCTTCCGATACCAGGGCGTCCGACTCTCCAGTGACGCTTCCAACCCTGACCGCATACTTGGGTTTCGCCCGTACGGCCCTAACGATGCCAAAGATGCTCATAAGCGTCGCAATGATTGCTGGCCCTATGCAGCAAGACAGTGATGGATCTGAGCCGTAAAGTATGAGCGCGACTACGACAATGACTGTTGAAGCCGTACTGATCAGACCGCCAATAGTGGCAAGTATTATGCCGGGCGCTCTATTGACCGGTATCACCCCAAGTGATGCCGACTTGACGTCGGCTATTGCATAGGTCTTCGCTCCCAGGGTGGCCCGTGTGCTGGTGATGGTGACGTCCCCCTTCTGGAAGTAGACGGTCTCTTGTGACATGTCGCCCTCCTTCATCGCTTGGGCATGGCTTTCATAGACCATTGTGTCCCTCCTCCAAAAACTGTAGGTTCAATGTGGGTCATTCACCCAACATGTGACTATATAGAATCGTCTTTTGCTCCCCCAGCAGGATATTCTACAGTATCGTCCCATCCTCCCTCTGGACGACCAATTGCAGCCTTCCCTCTCCTCTCAACTATCACCCCCTCCACACCATCACCCCCCACTCGCCCCCTGCCCCGCGCCGGGCCAGCGGCTCGAGGGGCCTCGTGAAGGCCGGTTGGGTGGCGATACGAGGCCGCGAAGTGGCGGCGCCTGCAGCGGGAGTTGATGGCCGCTCCCTGCCCAGTCTGGTAGGTAGGAAGGTTACAGTGCCCAACCCTACTCCAAACCCAATCGCCCATTAGCCAAAGCTTTCTGCGAATTGGCCAACTATCTCTATGGGATCTGGCGCCTTGGCCGACGCATCTGCAAGCGAAAATGTGTGGCTTCCATGAACCGGTCACGATCAAGCATCGGTGAAAGGATGAGCCAGAGGCCCCAAGTCGCAAGTACTAGCCCCCAATGGGGTTTCCACTCAGTAGACTTGTGGCGCAATAGGCGTTCCCCGCCATATGTGGCGGTTGGACAGCACAATTTGTGCCCTTTGACCGCCATATGTAGTCAATTCTGCTATTACACCACAAGTCTAGTGTACGTGCGAACCTGAAAACATGCAGGGCCCACCTCACTTACTGGCTTCCACCCCTCGTCAAGCCAGGTATGTACTTGTTTCATGATGCCTGCTTGCGTTGCTTGCCAGAAGTGTAAACGTCCTTCCGGAATGGTGTAACCCCTGGGTCCGATATAGACCTTTCCCCTGCTTCCCGGCGGGAACTCGATTTCAAAGTCCTTGTACTCCCATTCAATCGGTTCCTGTGGCTTGCCTACAATCTGATCATGTGAGGCAGCTATTCGATTACCACAATGGAGGCAAAAGGTGCTCTGGTCTGGTATTTCATTGCCACACAAGGAGCAGTACATGAAGTGTCTCCTCTATCCCGCACAATCTGAACGGGCCTGTCACTCAAGCAGCATCTTGCCCGATGACGAACTGCTGCCCAACCCGTTAATCTCCCGAACTACTCCCCAATATGCCTCTGCGGGGCATTATGTCCAATCGCACTTCCGCTCCACTCTCCCCTTGCATCACCAAAACACCAGCCACCACCCGCCCCCCCACTCGCCCCCTGCCCCACGCCGGGCCCGTCGGCTCAAGGGGCCTCATAAAGCCAAATCATTCTTGGAGGTAGCCAGCTGGTGGCCGTCGCCGCTCAGGTTTTACGTGCCTTCCGTGGCCTTCACTTTGACAAGCTTGGCTCTCTCCTGTTCCCCTTTCGAGTCAGCATTTCGACACCGCAGGATTTGCTTTATATCACGAACTGAGGTTTTGCACTCCCTTCTCAGGAGGTTACAACGCTTCAGCACCTCCGGTCACCCAGAAGCACTGGTTGCCTGCTACGCGGCTGCCTGACCATTACCGCGACCGGACTTGCACCGGTTAGCAGACGACAGCTTTCAAGACACACCATGCGCGGGTTGGGCAGCATTGTTGTCGTCCCGCCAGACAGGTCAGGAGTCGGTCTCCTCGTCAAGAGCCTTGTTCCTTCGCGCCTTGAAAGTGCCATTCGATCTGAAGCGGAGGGTTTGGTCGCTCAACATCTCATATATCGTCTTCCGGATTTCGGTCTCATCTATCCGTTGCCCAGGAGTCATCCCCTTGAAGTGGTGAATGATCTCGTCTTCCGTGCGGGCCGTCTCCTGGCACAAGAAGAAGACCTTCAGCTTGTTGGCTGTCCGACGCTCGGCCTTCCCGATTTGCATGAGCTGCCTTCCCTGTTGGAAGACTAGCGCAAGCAGGGCAAGGAACAGGATGCCCCCTTGGATCCAATCACTCGTTGTCATTGCTACTCCTTTCAGTCTAGCCGAAGCCCCCTCGCCCCCTGCCCCGCGCCGGGGCAGAGGCTCGAGGGGCCTCGTGAAGGCCGGTCGGGCGGCGATCAGGGCTGCGAAGCGGCGGCGGCTGCAACCGCTGGACGGGTGGCGACCACGCTACCCTGACAGCGTGATCTTCACGGGAGTATGAGAATCTCATCAATAACCACGGTTCCAGAACCGGGCTCATCATCGCGAATTGGCCCATTCGAAAAGCCGAAATCTATCCTGTCTATGTGCTTCGGATTGAGAATCGGAGATCCTGCGCAGCCAAGGGTTCCTGCACACTTACCGGTACCTACCCTACACAGACACTCGTCGAACGAGACGTCCTGGTACACCACTTGCCCAGCTGTATTGGTCGCTCCGGGTAGTTCACATACGAAGATAGTCTCGTGTTTGTCGATCAACTTGAGCTCGATAGTATTAGAAGCCCCTGTGCCTCTATAAGCGATCCTTACACTCTTCATCCCTGACAGTGATTGCGGGGGGAGTTTCTTATAGATTGTCACCCAGTCATCTGCCAGCAAGCTGAAGGAGACTTCAATAGCGTTGTCTGTACCAGTCACAGGCTTCAGGATCGTCACCGACGATCCTCCATTATTCTCCACATACGGGTTCCAACCCGTATTCGTGATCGTTACAGAAGACGTAGGTGCTGGAGTCGCGAGATGGGGGAAGATAATGACCACAACACCGGCCAATGCGAGGACTACTATCGCTCCACCAATTGCCCATAACCAGCCGTTCGAATTCCGTTTGATCAATGCGCCGACACCAGCGGCGATGATTGCCCCGATGGCCATAATCAACGCACTTGTGATTTCCGGGTCCATATCGTCCTCCTCCTTCTCCAGCTCTTCGCCTTTGCGTAGGCCGCCCAACACCCATTTATCGGCCCTCAAGCCGACAAACAGTCCTATCTCCACCACCACCCCCCAATCGCCCCCTGCCCCACGCCGGGCCCATCGGCTCGACGGGCCTCAGGGTCAGCGCGGAGAGTGCGGGACACAGCTATCGTGCTCATTCCACGAGTCCGACCTGCAAGTATTCCTCCTCGAATAGGCTTACAAAGTACTTGACACTGGCAGGCGTTGCCGGCTCCGGGACCTCGAACGCGACCCAGCCTTGAGCCTTTTCGCCGACCTCCAGGTCAAAGGTGGCAAGCTGGCCTTCCCGGCTACCCAGCTCGGGCTGGTAGACGAAGCCTTCGTCATCGACCAGCACGGCGTTGAACGGATTGAGGCTAAGCGTCTCGCCCGATACGTTGCCGACGATGATCTCGACGGCGACGAGCTTCAAGCCCGCGGTGGGCTCGTAGAACATCGTGGAGGTGCACGGATCCTCGAGGGCGGTGGCCGATAGGGAGTAGCCATACTCCTCGTGGGTCGCCCTTAATCCGATCGGTGGTGGGGGCGGGAGGATGGAGAGAGGCTCTGTGTACGCCTCGTGCCCTGCTGGGGGAGGCGCCAAGTTAGCCCGGACGAAATCATCGCTAAAGATGGAGGCAGCAAGTTTGATGCTGGCCGGCAGGGCGTCCTCGGGCATTTCGAACGCAATCCACCCTCTGACTTTTTCCCCATAACTCAAATCGACGGTGGCAATCTGACCATCCCGGCCAGCCAGCTCGGGCTCGTAGACGAACCCCTCACTATCGAGCAAAGTGGCGTTCAGCGGATTGACGCTGAGGGGTTCATCAGACAGATTGCCGACGATGATTTCGACGGCGACGAGCTTCTTTCCCTCTGTGGCCTTGTAGAACATCCCCGGTGTGGTCGGGTCCTCTACGGTGAGGGCCGCGAGAAGCATCCCGTGAGCCTCGACGACGTCGCCGAGATACGTTTCGGCTGGCCTGGGCTCGGGTTCCTCAGTTGGTTCAACCTCTGATGCTTCGGTCGGTTCGGCTTCAGACTCTTTGGTCGGTGCTGCGGTTGCTGCAGACGACGACGTCGTAGCCGCAGGCTCGGGTCTTTCCGTCGGCTCCCTGTCCGAGCTGCCGCAGGCCCAGGCGCTCACGGCGAGCACGAGAACAGCCACCAATGCCAGCCATTGCTTGTCCATCATCCGCTCCTTTCGGTTGTTCTATTGTGATCGATCGTCTCAGGGGGGATCTTCGGTCGTGGATTCGCGTTACCCTGCCCCCTTTCGTGCCTACCACCGGCCGGCCCAGGTAGGCCTCGTACACCCACAGGCAATAGGTCCAGTAGAGCAATCGCCTTTGAGAAACTACTCCCCACTCGTATGGGGGAAAACGGGCTCTTTTCAAATGTGCATCGCCTCTCCAAACGCCCCATGCGCAGCCTCGGCCAGCACCCCGCACCAGGCAACCCGATTGTACAGGCGAGTCGGAAAGCGCGCAAGCGGCAGGTGGCAGCGGCCAAGCTATTGCGCTGGGGCGATCTCGATATTTGTCAGCACGAGGTGGTCACCCCCCGATCCGCCGCCGAGGGCCGCGTCCGGCCGCTCGCCGGTGACCACCGAATTTGCGGAGCGCCTCGTCACGCCCGATGCGCCCGATCCCGGAGGTGGAGATGGGGTGGTTCAGGAGGCTTCGGGGTTTGCCGGGGCGTTGAATCTGCTGCTCAGTGGGGGGAGTCCACGCAGCATCTCGGTGAACTCTTGCACCGTCTCGACGAACAGACCTCCCTCCGAGGCGGCCACCCACTTGGCCAGGAAGCGCTCCGGCTCGATGCCGGTGAACTCCAGTAGCTTTTTGAGCACCGGCATGCGGCGCGCGGTGCGGTGGTTGCCGGTGTTATAGTGGCAGTCGCCGATGTGGCAGCCCAGCATCATCACCCCATCCGCACCCTCCTTGAAGGTGCGCAAGATCAGCTCTGGTGAGACGCGCCCGGAGCAGGGGACACGGACGATCTTGAGATTGGGCGGGTACTTGAGCCGGGCCGATCCCGCCAGGTCCGCCCCGGCGTAGCTGCACCAGTTGCACAGGAATCCGACGATCTTGGGTTCGTAGGTTCGTTCGGTCATGCCACCACCTCCGCCTCCTCCAGCTCCCACATCACGTTCATTGCCCCCACCATTTCGGCCACCAACTGCTGGTCGGTAAAGTGGCGCAGGGTGATGGCTTTGGAGGGACAGGTTCCGGCGCAGGTGCCGCAGCCCTGGCACAGCGCCTCGTTGACGCGCGCCACCTGCCGCCCACGGTTGTCCACCATCTCGATGGCCGTGTAGGGGCAGGTCTGCACACACTGGGTGCAGCCCACGCACATCATCTCGTCCACCAGCGCGGTGGCCGCCACCCCCTCGATCTCGCCCTGCCGAATGAAGGTGAGCACCCGCGCTGCCGCCGCTGAGCCCTGAGCCACCGAGTCGGGGATGTCGCGCGGGCCCTGGCAGCACCCGGCGATGAACACGCCGCCCGTCATCGTCGCCACCGGGTCGAGCTTGGGGTGCTTTTCCTTGAGCCAGCCGTGCTCATCACAACTGATGCCGAACAGCTTGGCCACCTCGCGCGCATCGTGCCGCGCCTCCAATCCTATGCTCAAGATGACCATGTCCACCGGCAGCCGCATCAGCCGCCCCAGCGCCCGATCCTCGACGGACACCACCAGCTTGTCCCCCTCGGGCTGGATCTCGCCCGGACGCCCGTTGATGAAGGTCACGCCCTCGCTCTGCAAGCGCTTGTAGAACTCCTCGTAGGCCTTGCCGCCGGTGCGCATGTCCATAAAGCACTCGTACATGCGCGCGCCGGTTTTGCTGTGCACCAGGTGGGCCTGCTTGAGCGAGACCATGCAGCACACCTTGGAGCAGTACTCGTTAAAGTTCTCGTCGCGGCTGCCCACGCAGTGGATCACGGCGACGCTCTGCGGCACCGTCTCGCCGTCGCGCAGGACGATCTTGCCGTCGGTGGGGCCGGAGCCGCTCAGCATGCGCTCGATCTCCATGCTGGTGAAGACGTTGGGATAGCGGCCGTAGCCGTAGGCGGTGAGCCGCCTGGCGTCGAAGGGGTCGTAGCCGGTAGCCACGATGATGTTGCCTACCTCCAACTCCAAAGTCTCGTCTTCCTGCTCGTAATCGATGGCCCCAGTGGGGCAGGCCGTCTCACATAGTTTGCACTTGCCCTTGGTGAAAAAGAGGCAATTCTCGCGATCGATGACGGGAATGGCGGGCACCGCCTGAGCAAAGGGGCGGTAGATCACCTTGCGCTTTCCCAGCCCCACGTTGAACCCCTGCTCGTCCACGATCCGCCGGGGGCACTTTTCCTCGCACGATCCGCAGCCGGTGCACTTTTCCTCGTTCACCGAGCGCGCCCGCTTGCGCACACGAGCGACGAATTTACCCACGTACCCGGAGACTTGTTCAACCTCGCTGTAGGTCAGGAGAGTGATGTTGGGATGCCGACCGGCATCCATCATTTTCGGCCCGAGAATTCAGGCGCTACAGTCGAGCGTCGGGAACGTCTCGTCCAGTTGGGCCATCCGGCCGCCGATGGACGGCTCCCGCTCCACCAGGTAGACCGGGTAGTTTGCGTTCGCCAGCTCCAGCGCGGCCTGAATGCCCGCGATGCCTCCACCCACGACGAGCGTCGCCGGGTTGATGGGCACCCGTCGCGGCTCCAGCGCGCGATGGTGGCGCACCCGCGAGACGGCGGCGGCGACCAGCGCCTTGGCCTTTTCCGTCGCACCCTCCGGATCGTCGGTGACCCAGGAGCACTGCTCGCGGATGTTGGCCTGTTCAAAGTAGTAAGGGTTGAGCCCGCCCTTCGCCAGCGCCCGTTGGAACGTCGGCTCGTGCATGCGCGGCGTGCAGCAGGCCACCACCACCCGGTCGAGCCCCTGCTCCTGGATGTCGTCCTTGATCAGCTCCTGGCCTACCTGCGAGCACATGAACTCGTAGTCACGAGCGACGACGACACCGGGCAGCCCTGCTGCCCACTCCGCTACCTGGGCGACGTCCACCACACCGGCGATGTTGCTCCCGCAGTGACACACGTAGACACCTATCTTCATATTGCGTCTCCTTGCATGGCAAACCAGTATACCAAACCTACACATGACTCCACTGAAAAAGGTCATCAAACCACAGAGACACGGAGCACACAGAGGAAAACTGAGAGATGACTCAATTGTTTTGCCGCAAAAGCCACGAGTTCATCAAGAGATGCCTTAAAAACCTCCGTGCTCTCTGTGTCTCCGTGGTGATTTGATAGTTTCTTCAGCAGAATCACACATCACTTTCCAAAAACTCGGCGATCTCGTTCTGCCAAAAGACCGGACCATCCGTGCAGATGAACTTTTCCCCCATGTTGCACCGCCCGCACTTGCCAATGCCGCAGTGCATGCGGGCCTCCAGCGTCGTCAGCATCTGGTCCAGTTGAAAGCCCAGCTTGAGCAGCGTCAGCGTGATAAAGTGGATCGCGATGGGCGGGCCGCAGGCGATGGTGACGACATTCTCCGACGACGGGTTGACCTGCTCCAGCAGGTTGGTGATGAGGCCGACGTTGCCGCTCCAGCTCCCATTTCCCTCGTCCACTGTCACGTGAAACTCGGTGTCGGGGGCGGAACCCCAGTCGTCGAACTCCTCGGTAAAGACGAGCAGGTCCGGGCGGCGGGCGGCCCACAGGAGGGCCAGGTGGCCGTAGTCATTTCGGTTGTCAAGGATAGTGTGGATAACGGGCCGCAACGGCGCACCGCCGATACCGGCGCCCAAGATGACGACGTCCTTGCCCTTGATCTCATCCATCGGGAACCAATTGCCCAGCGGTCCCCGCACCCCCACCATCTCGCCTTCCTCCAGAGTATGCAGTGTGTGGGTGACGTGGCCCAAGTCGTTGACGGCGAACTCGACCACGCTTCCGCCCCGGGCAGGGGTGGAGGTGATGCCGAAGGGCGCCTCTCCCGCGCCAAAGGCGGAGACGAAGGCGAACTGCCCCGGCTTATAGTCGGCAAAGGCCGCCTTTCCTTCCGGCTCTGTCAGCTCGATCTGGAAGAGCTTGTGGTTGGTTGCAATGTCCTTGATCCCGACGAGCTTACCCAAATAGGGCTTCATTGGGTTTGCATCTGTCGTCGTCGCCATCGCCGCCATCATCATCTTTACCTCCTGGCACTTCGCGTGTACGTTCCCATCAACTCTGCCTGAGCCAAGATGTGTCCCTCCATCGCCTGCTCCAACTGCTCCCGGGTCGCTCCAGCAGGCAGATCGAGCATCGTATCCAGAGCGTAGAGCTTGAAAAAGTAGCGGTGCGTGCCGCCGGGCGGGCAGGGACCGCCATAGTCCATTCGCCTCCAACTATTCTTGCCGTGCAGGCTGCCATCGACAAGCTTGACCTCTGCTGGGACAGCATCAGGCAACGCACGCGCCTCGCCCGGAATGTTGTAGAGCACCCAATGCACCCATGTGCCCGCTGGGGCGTCGGGATCGTCAAAGATGAGGGCAAAGCTCTGCGCGCCCTCGGGTGGATCGCCCCACCGTAGCGGCGGCGAGACGTTTTCGCCGTCACAGCTATACTTGCCTGGAATCGGCCCTTCGTGCTCAAAGGCACTGCTCGTCAATTGGAAGGCCATCTCTATACCTCCTTCCTGTGCCGGCGGTGCGGATGTCGGCATAGGAGTGCCTTGCCCACAGCCCACCATCGCCAGAGTGAGACAGATCGCTGTGATTTGCCACCTCACTTCGCCACTACTGCCCCGCACCTGCCACCTCCCGCATCACTTCTCTGATATCGATATCCACCGGGCAGGAGACGACGCACCGCCCGCAGCCCACGCAGCCCAACGCCCCAAAATCCTCCGGGTAGTAACAGAACTTGCAGTAGAAACGGTTGCGCAGCCGGCTCGTCTTGGTGGGGCGGGAGTTGTGACCCCCGGCGGCGCGGCGATAGTTGGGGCTGGTGCAGGCATCCCACACGCGGATGCGCTCGATATGCGTCACGCCCTCGCGCACGCCAGTCACCCGATCGACCACGTCGAAGCAGCGGCAGGTGGGGCAGACGTAGGTGCAGATGCGGCAGCTCAGGCAGCGCTCGCCGTGGCGCATCCAGATTTCGTCCTCGAACAACGGCCTCCACTTGGCGGGTTCCGTCACAGGCACCTGCTCAGCATCCGCCGCAGACTTTGGAACTCTGCCATCCTGCTCTTTCAGCGCCAGCCCTCCCAACAGCGCCTCCCCCTTTTCCGTCACCGCCTTCACCGTGTAGCCGCCCTCCACTTCGCGCAGCAGCACGTCCAGGTGCGTCCCGTCGTCGGGCGCGCCGCCCACAGAGGTGCAAAAGCAACCTTCCCACATCTGCGGGCAGGCCAGCCCTACCAACGTGGTACGCTGCCGGTGGTGGCGGTAGTAGGCGTCTGAGGGTTCCTTCTGGATAAAGAGCGCGTCAATCGCCGCGAGCCCGTGCGCGTCGCAGGGGCGCAGGCCGAAGATGACCTGCTTGCGATCCGGCAATATCTCCTCCTGAGTCACCTCGCCGCCTTGCTTTTCGGCTCGCAAAAGGACTTCGGTGGCAGGGAAGAGATAATCCTTGGCCGAAAGCTCCGGCCGCTCATAGTCGAACAAGACGTCGTCAGCGGAGGCAACCGGCCGGTAGAGCACCTTGCCGTCCACGTCGCGGGGGGCGACCAAGTCGTACTCATCGGTCAAGCCGTCGAGCCAGGCCTTCAAGTGATCTCGTGTGGTAAATGTCATAGCGGCGATCCCTCCTCGCCGAGCTCAAACAGCAGCGGGCTCAACGCCTCCTCTCGCCCGGCCCGGTGGTCGAAGAGCGACTCCACTTCGCGCATCAGCATCCGGTTGAGCAGGCTCAGTGGCAGATCCATCGGACAGACCCGCTCGCACTCATTGCACTCGACGCAGCGCCCGGCCAGGTGCAGCGCCCGGCCCAGGTGAAATAGGTGCTTTTGCGGGAGCTCGACCCCGGCGTCGATCCACAGCCCGTCGTCCCGCTCGAACATGCAGGTGGTGCAGTAGCAGCCGGGGCAGACTTGGCGGCAGGCGTAGCAGCGGATGCAGCGATCGAACTGGCGTAACCAGAAGGCCAGCCGCTCGGTGGGCGGCAGATCCTCGACCTCGCTCAAATCGGCAAAGTCGTCCTCGACGGGCGCCGCCTCTGGCGGCTCTCCGAGCAGAACGTCGTAGATCGCCGGCACCCGGTCGGAGCAGCGGGCACAGCGGACATCCGGTTCCCCGGTTCCATTCTGCATCCCCTCGCAGGCCACGCCGATGACGAACACCCGCTCCCGCGCGATCTGTTGCTCGGCCAGGAGGACGTTGATCGCGCGGCTATCGCAGGGCTTGGCAACGACGGCCACACAGGGCGGATCCTCACCACGCTTCTGCGAATGCTTCTTGTCGTGCAGGTAGGTGACTAGGTTGTGGACGCAATGCTCGTTCCACACCAGCCGATCGACGTCGGCGGGATCGTAGATGAACGCAGGGCGAGCACCGTCGCGCTCGCTCGCCTCGTATCCGATCACACAGCTCACCTGTCCGCTCTCCAAGAGCTCCCTGGCTTTTTCTCGTATCCCGGTGATGATTGACTCGTTCAAATTCATCCTCCGCATTGGTAGCTTGGTAGTGGTAGACCGGTAGAATGGTAAAGGGGTGATCGGTACTGGCTGGATGTCCTCCTCGACCGACCCCACGTTATTATACTCATCTGCTGGAGTCTGGCGAAAATCGGTTTTGGGGCAATCTGGCCTTGTTTTTGCTCCACCAGGCCCTGTTTTTTCCGGGCAATTCCCCACTGGGGCATCAGAAAGCCGCTTTTTTGAGCGGTATCCCCCACTTTTCAAAATTCGCGAGTCCAGTCATCTGGAAAATCTGCAAAAGTTGGAGATAGTGGACGCCAACCTATCGACTCAACACAGGAAAAGCAACCGTGAACCTTGTGCCTTTCCCAGCCTGGCTCTCCACCTCAATGTGTCCGCTGTATCGTTCCACCAGATCCTTGACGATCGCCAACCCCAGCCCTGTGCCCGCCTCGCCCGATGCCTTGGCGCTGGGTGCGCGGTAGAATTCCTCAAACAGGTGAGACAGCGCATTCTCTGGAATGCCGATGCCCGTATCGGTCACCTCGACTCGGGCCTGACCGTCCGCCTGGCGCACGGTGACGGTGACGCTGCCGTTGGATGGCGTGTACTTGACTGCATTGCTGATCAGGTTGACAAAGATGCGGTCAAGCCCTCCTTCTGTGCCCCAGACGATCAATTGATCGTGGCACGGTTGGAGCTTGATCTCCAGCCCTTTCTCCTCGGCGCGGGGTTGGAGGAGCAAAACTGCCCGCCCGACGGAGCCATTGAGCGAGACGGGGCCTTCTTCTTCCGCCAGCCCCGGCGCTTTGCCCGCCGCCAGGTCGAGCAGGTCGTTGACCAGGCTCTCGAGGAAATCGAGGCGGCGGCTGATGCGCCCAAAGACGTCGCTCTGCTTCTCCGTCATCTTGCCGGCGTATCCCTTAAGCACGCCCCGCACCAGCGATTGGGCGACGGCGACGGGCGAGCGCAGTTCGTGGGTGGCGACGCGGATGAATTTAGCCTTGCTGGCATTCAGCGTTTCCAACGTATCGACGGCGCGCGCGGCTGCTACCGTCGCCGCACCTACCTCGGCCAGTGGCATCAGCCGTGCGACGGCGTCCTCGTCGAATTGGCCGGCTTGGATCGCATAGGCGTGGAGCGTGCCGATGGGGACGTTCTCGTGTATCAATGGTACGCAGAGGATGGAACAAAAATCCCCGGGCGCGTTCGCAGCCTGGGGATCGGACTTTGCATCGGCGATGACGGTGAAATGACCAGCGAGGGCCTTTTTGTCGGCAGGGCTGTGCTCGACTTCGATGGGCTCCTGCGGCCAGCACGCGGCGTCCGCGCTGCAGACTGCAGCGACGGTCAGTCGGTCACCCTCTTCATCCAGCAGGTAGACCGCCACGGCATCCGCTGCCGCCAACTGTCTGGCGCTCTCGGCCAGGCAGGTCAGGACATGATCGAGTTCCACTACATGCTCCAGAGCGCCCCTTAACCCCTCCCCCTCGGGGGAGGGAATGGGGGGTTACTTTGCGATCAGCGCTGCCACCTTCTCCAGCAACACGTCAGGCTCAATCGGCTTGTCCACGAAATCGTCCACCGGCAGGTAGGCCTCGTCGGGACCGAAACGCAAGGATGTGGTGTCGTGGATCGCCGTCAGCATCAGGATCGGGGTGTTCTTGTAGGGAGCATACTCCGACCCGGGATCAGGGCTGCGAAGTTGCAGCGAGACCTGGAACCCGGCCGTCGTTGTCTCCATCATCACGTCGAGGACGATCAGGTCAGGCTCGGCCTCCTTGACTTTTCGCAGTCCTTCTTCGCCGGTGGCAGCGTGGAACACCTTGTACCCGTTGGCCTCCAGCGGCATGCGGACCGCTTCCGCCATGTCGAGATCGTCTTCGATGACCAAGATTTTAGGCATGGTTGTCTCCTTCTAGCTCTTCAAGTACTGCGTCAATCAGGTCCGGGAGCGTGGCCTCCACCGCCGGGCTCAGCCCCTCGCCCCAGTCGATCTTTCCCGGCTGGACGCCAAAGATGACCATCTCCGGCAAAGACTGGCCCACTGCGTCGGCCAGCGCTAGCACCTCGGCCAGCCCTGCGTTGTGGAGGGAGAGCGCACCGGCTGATCCTGCCAAGCGCACCTCGTCCGGCGTGAAGCGCGCGAACTGGCCCGGCTCCCACTCCAGATCGGCGGCATCGACGACGACGACCCGTTCCCACCCCTCCAACACGTGCAATAGGTCAAGCCCTCCGGTTCCTGCGTCCAAGGCCGCAACCCCCTCCGGCAGTCCGCGGCACTTGAGTTCCGCGATGACGCGGGGACCGATGCCGTCGTCGCCGCGAAGGGGGTTACCTAGACCGATGATCGCTATTCGCTCATCGCATATCGCTGATCGCGTATCGCCAGCTACCTGCGACTTACGATCTGCAATTCGCAATCTGCAATTTGCAATTTGCGCTTTCCAGTTCAAGGTTCGTTGCTCACACAAGCTCTACCCGCAACGTATGCGTCGAACACGAGATGCACGGATCGTACGCCCGCACCAGCATCTCCAGCAGGTGACGGATCTCGTCCTCGGGCTTGTCCAGGATCTGGGGCACGAATGCCCTCATGTCGGCGTTGACGTTGGCCCAGTTCTGGTTGGTCGGAATGATGCAATTGGCCCCCTTGCAGGTGCCATCCTCGTACACGTAATGGTGGAACAGGATTCCGCGCGGCACGTCGCAGGAGCCGGCACCCTCGCCGCTCGTCCGGGCGACAGGGGCCGGGTCCTCGGGGGTGACGCCCCGCGTGAGCAACTCGTCGATAATGGCAATCGAGTCCTCCACGCAGTGCACGATCTCGACCACCTGCGCCGCGCTGTTGAGGAACGGGTTAATGCAGATAGGCCCCAGGCCGAGCTTTTTCGCCGCTTCCTTAGCCTTGGGGTGAAGCCGGTCGTAGTTGTTGTTGAACCGCGCCAACGCGCCCACCATGTAGGACTCGCGGTTGTGCTTGGCCCATTTGGCCGTCGAGAAGGGCACGCACCACTCGTTGGTCACCTTCTTATAATCCTCGATGGGATAGGTGAACCCATCGGAGGTGACGATCTCACCGCCGACGAAGGCGTACTCGTCGTCCTTGTGCAGGCTGACGTACTCGGTCTCCCGCTCAAACTCTGGCCACGGCAGGGTGGAAAAGAGCGCCACCGTCTCGTCCAAGTCGGCGCGGGCCTCTTCCAGACGGGCCTTCATATCGCGTAACTCCTGCTCCTTGGGCGTGTAGGTGAAGCCGCCGACGACGAGCGCACATGGATGGGTGTGCCGCCCGCCGACCATCGCGCACAGATCGCCAGCCAGCTTTTTCATGCGCAGCGCGCGCATCAGCACGTCCGGGTTCATTTCCAGCAGCGGGATGACGTCGTCGATCCCCAAAAAGTCGGGGGCCACCAGGTAGTAAGTGTGCAGGATGTGGCTATCCATAATCTCGCCGTGGAAGATGAGCTTGCGCAGCAGCCTCGCCTGCTCGGTCAACTCCACACCCAGCGCCTTCTCGGTGGCCTCGACGCTGGTCGTCGAGTGGCCCACGGAGCAGATGCCGCAGATACGAGAGGTGATGTGGTTGATTTCGGTGTAGGGCCGCCCGCGCACGAACGCCTCGAAGAAGCGCGGCGCTTCGACGACCTCGAACTGGCACTTTTTGATCTCACCGTTCTGGACGTCCACGACGATGTCGCCGTGGCCCTCGACGCGGGTGAGGTGGTGTACGTTGACGTTTACGCTAACCGTTGTCATACTTCCTTCTCCGACACAAAATAAGCGTTGAACATGGTCATCTGCGCCATGATCTCCTCGACGGTCAATCCGGCCTCGTCCAACACCTCTTTCATCGCGTTCTCGTTAGGGTTGGGGATCAGGCCCCGGCAGCCCTCGCAGCCGTCGCCGTAGGTAGGGCAGATGGCCCCGCAGCCTGCACGGGTGACCGGCCCGATGCAGGTCTTGCCGATGTGGAACATACACTCGTTCCCCTTGAGCTTGCATTCGACGCACACGGGATAGTCGGGGACGGAGGGCTTTTTGCCCACCAACACCGCCTTGACCACCTTAACGAACTCGTCTCGATCGATGGGGCAGCCGGGGATGACGGCGTCTACCTCGACCACGGCACTGATGGGGCGCGCCGCGTAGGTGGGGTACCAATCGGCCTTGTCGCCGTATACGTACCGGCGCACATCGTCCAACGGCTGCAGGTTCTTGAGCGCGTTCACGCAGCCTGTATGGGCGCACGCGCCCAGCGCCACCAGGATGGTGGCCTGCTCGCGAATCTTGCGCAGCCGTTCCTCGTCCTGCTCGCGGGTGACGGAGCCCTCGACGAAGGCGATCAGGTAGTCATCGTCCCGCCGGGAACTGGCTTCGCGGAAGTTGACGATCTCGACCGCACCCAGCAGGTCGGGATAGGTCTGGAGCGCATCGACGACGGTCAACTGGCAACCCTCGCAACTGGCAAAGTCGAAAAACGCTACTTTTGGTTTACTCATTACAGCGCCTCCGGCACGTTCTTGATCTGGTCGTAGGTGAAGACGGGGCCGCTCTGGCAGCAGTAGAGGCCGTTGATCTGGCAGTGACCACACTTACCCACGCCGCACTTCATGCGCCGCTCCAGGGAGAGATAGATGTGGTTCTCCGAGATGCCCTTACCCAGCATCTCCATCAGCACGAAGCGGTACATGATCGGCGGGCCGCAGGTGATGGCGACGGTCGCGTGAGGATCGACAGAGATCTTGGGAAAAAGGGTAGTGATGACGCCCACGTTGCCGCTCCAATCGTCTTCCCCGCGGTCCACTGTGACGAGGCACTCGACATCTGCGCGGGCAGCCCACTCATCCAACTCATCGCGGAAGAGGAACTCCGCCGAGCGCTTGGTCCCGTACAGGATAATGACGCGGCCAAAGTCAGCCCGCTCATCCAGCACCTGGTTGATCAGGGAGCGCAGAGGAGCCAGCCCCAACCCGCCTGGAGCGAAGAGCACGTCCTTGCCGCGCATCTCGTCGATGGGAAAGCCGTGGCCGAAGGGGCCGCGAATTCCGACCATTGCCCCTGCTTGCAGGCCGTGCAGCGCGCCCGTCACGTCACCCATCTTGCGCACGCAGAGCTCGAAGGTGCCGTTGGATCGGCTGGGCGAGGACGTGATGGAGATCGGCGCCTCGCCCACGCCGGGAATCGAGAGCATCACGAACTGGCCCGGACCGTGGCCAAGGCTTTTTCCGCCCGGCAGTTCGACGGTGAAAAGCTTTTCCAACTCCGTCATCGGTTGAACGGAGGTGAGGCGAGCGAATTCTGGCGCATACAACGATTCAGTCATCTCCCTACCTCCTGCTTCGACCTGTGGATGGTGTTGAAGCCATCCACGATGTTGATGTGCGTCAGGCAGGTGCGGATGCAGCGCCCACAGCCGACGCAACCTAGCATCCCCTGCTGCTCGTAGATGTACTTGCCCTTGCGGAAGAAGCGATGCCGCTGGCGGGCGGCGCGCGCCTGGCGAAAGTTGTGGCCATCAGCGACGCGCGCGAACTCGTCCAACTGGCACGAATCCCAGCTCCGCTCGCGCACCGACTCGCTGAGGTCCAACGAGATCGTGTCCGTCACGTTGAAGCAGTAGCAGGTGGGACAGACGTTGGTGCAGGAGCCGCAGGCGAAGCAGCGCTCGCCCAGTTCCTCCCACAGCGGATGTTCGTAGGCAGTAG
Organism: Anaerolineae bacterium; assembly: GCA_034430835.1. Taxonomy (GTDB): domain Bacteria; phylum Chloroflexota; class Anaerolineae; order B4-G1; family B4-G1; genus JAFGED01. Next base: position 7,060 of record DAOUDX010000193.1, on the reverse strand, counting down.
CCAGCAGCGCGGGCAGCTCCCCGGCGTCGAAGTCCAGGCGGCTTTGAAACCGGGGCCACTTAGCCCCCAGCGTTGCCTCAAGCCGCTTGACGTCGTCGGTGGTGGCCTCGTGGGCATCGGCGCATTTCTCCAGCAGCGCCGCGCCGGCCTCCGTCCCCACGTGGACCGCGTAGGCATCGCCGATGTCGGTCAAGTGCAGGTCGTACCCCCCATTCGCTTCGAGTGTCCCCATGTCCTTGCAGAACGAGTGCTCGTCGCAGGGCTTTAGGCACTCCAAGCTGACGACAAGCGTTTGCTCCCGGCGCGCGATGTAGTGGGCGTCGGGGTAGTCCACGGAGAAGACCCTGTCCAGGAGTTGGATGGCGCGCAGGTCGCACGTGTGCACGCCAAAGATGACCATGGGCTCGGCCTCAACGTTCGACTCCACAGCAGGGGTCTCTCCGAGGTGCATGGTGGCGAGTTTTTCGCGCGGCGGCTGCAACACGGTCTTGGGAGAGAGGATGGAAGTGTTATAGTCCAGCCGCAACTCGGCCGCGTCGGTGAGAGGTGCAAAGGCGAACATTGACCGCTTGGCCTGCGGCCCGTGGACCGTGTAGTCGGCCATCAGCCCGCTGACCAGCGGCGCAATCGCGCCTTTTTTCAGAACGCTCAAGCTCATATCAGTCTCCTCAACCCTGTTCTCAAAGTCGTCCTACCGGATCGACGTTATAACGCACACCCATGAAGACTGCATCACACATCCGTCGCGTCTGCGCCATACATGTGTAATGTCTTTACTCACGCCGGTTCCACCCTGACCGCGCAGACCTTGTACTCGGGGATCTTGGCAATCGGGTCGACGGCCGGGTTTGTCAATAGATTGGCGGCAGCCTCGGAGAAGTGGAAGGGCAAAAAGACAACCCCTTCCTGGGTACGATCCGTGACCCAGGCCCGCGCCACGACCTCGCCGCGTCGCGAGGTCACATTGATCTGATCGCCATCAGAGATGCCCAGAAGTTGAGCATCCTCAGGGCTCACTTCCAAGAGTGCCTCTGGCGAGATTGCGTCCAACCCTGCCGCGCGCCGCGTCATCTCGCCGCCGTGCCAATGGTACAGCACACACCCCGTCGTCAGCACTAGGGGGTACTCGTCGTCAGGCAGTTCGTCGGGCGGCAGATGGTCTATCGCGACAAAGTGCCCCAGACCCCGGCTGAACTTGCCCTTGTGCAGGTAAAGTGTGCCCGGGTGATCCGCCGACGGGCACGGCCACTGCAGCCCGACCTTGTCGATGCGCTCAAAGCTCATACCGCCATAGATCGGGGTGACGGCGGCAAGCTCATCCATCACCTCGGCAGGGGATTCACAGCGCATCGGGTATCCCATGCGCCTCGCCACATCGCAGATGATCTCCCAGTCCTGCCGGGCCTCACCAGGAGGCGAAATGGCCTGCCGCACGCGTTGCACACGTCGCTCCGTATTGGTAAAGCTGCCATCTTTCTCGGCAAAGGAAACACCCGGCAGGATGACGTCGGCGAACGGTGTCGTCTCCGTGTTAAAGATATCCTGTACGACCAGGAACTCGACTTTTTCCAGGCACTCGCGCACGTGATTGATGTCGGGATCGCTCATCATGGGGTCCTCGCCCAGGATATACAGCGCCCGCACCTTCCCCTCAGTTGCCGCGTTCATCATCTCCGTGACCGTCAAGCCGACGTTCAGGTCTGATGTGCCGCCCCACGCCTTCTGGAACTTTTCCTGGACGGCCGGGTCGGTCACCTTCTGGTAACCGGAGTAGACGTTGGGCAAGCCGCCCATGTCGCAGGCACCCTGGACGTTGTTCTGGCCGCGCAGTGGGTTGACCCCGCCGCCGGCGACGCCCATGTTTCCCAAGAGCATCTGCAGGTTAGCGCAGGACATCACGTTGTTGGTCCCCACGATGTGCTGCGTGATCCCCATCGCATAGAGCAACGCGCCGGGGCGGTTCTCCGCCAAAATGTGCGCTGCCTCCACGATGTCTTTTGCCGGCACGCCGGTGATCTCTGCCGCCTTCTCCGGCGTATATTTCGCCACCGTCTCGCGCAGGCCTTGAAAGCCCTCCGTGCGCGTCTCTACGAACTCTCTGTCGTAGATGTCCTCCTCGATCAGCACATGCATCAGCCCGTTCAGAAGCGCGATATCGGTGCCCGGACGATGCTGCAGATGAAGCACTGCAAAGTCCACCAGATCGATGCGCCTGGGATCGGCAACGATTAACCTGGCCCCGCGTTGGCGCACCGCCTGACGCAGCTTGATGGCGATCACCGGGTGTTGTTCGGTGGTGTTGGAGCCGATCACAAGGTAGGAGCGAGCGTCTTGGGCGATATCGCTGATCGAGTTCGTCATCGCCCCACTGCCGAATGACGTGACCAGACCGGCCACGGTGGGGGCGTGTCAGAGACGGGCGCAGTGATCCACGTTGTTCGTGCCGATCACGGCGCGAGCGAGCTTTTGGATCAGATAATTCTCCTCGTTGGTGCACTTGGCCGAGGCCAGGAAGGCGATCGAATTGGGACCTGATTCCTTCTTGATCTCACCCAAGCGGCTGGCGATCAGATCGAGCGCCTCGTCCCAGGAGGCCTCGACAAAGTCATCCCCCTTGCGGATCAGCGGCTTGGTCAGCCGGTCGGGGTGGTGGATAAAGTCGTGGCCGTAGCGGCCTTTGACGCATAGCGCCATGCCGTTGACAGGCGCGTTCGGGTTCGAGGTGACGCCGATGACGCGGCCATTCTTCACATTCAGGTCGAACTGGCAGCCCACGCCGCAGTACGTGCAGGTGGTCGTGACCTTCGCCACCTGATGGGCGCGGCCCAGGCCGTGCGACATCTTGTCGCTGAGCGCCCCCGTAGGACAATAGGCCGCGCACTGGCCGCAGGACTCGCAGCGCGCGTCGAGCATAGTCACGCCGGCCCCGGCGACGATCTGCTCCTCGAAACCACGCTCGGCCACGCCCCACACGTCGCGGCACTGGATCTCCGCGCAGGCCAGCACGCAGCGCCGGCACAGGATGCACTTGTTGAAATCCACTCGCACGAACGGGTTGGGGTCGCTATCCACCGGGTAGCGCGCACCCTTGGCACCCCACGCCGGCACGCTCACCTGGTACTCGTAGGCCAGGTCCTGCAGCTCGCACGACCCGCTCGAATCACACGTCAGGCAGTCCTGCGGGTGATTGGCCAGCATCAGCTCCAGCGTCTTGCGGCGCGACTTGATCACACGCTCGCTCTCGGTCTTGACCACCATCCCCTCGGCCACCGGGAAGACGCACGCGGCCTGCAGGAAGCGCTGCTTTTCGACCTCGACCACGCAGATACGGCAGTTGCCGGTCGGCGTGAGGTCACGGTGGTAGCACAGCGTGGGGATGCGGATGCCTGCCGCCTGCGCCGCCTGCAAAATCGTCTGGCCTTCCTCGGCCTGAATGATGCTACCGTTGATCGTGATGTTGATTACTTTCCCCATCGGTGTCTCTTATGAAAAAAGCTCTCTTCATTTCACAGCCGGCATACTCCCGCCGGGCACTCGCCGCGCGTGTGCGCCTCGAACTCCTCGCGGAACAGGCTCAGCCCCGACGTCACCGCCGTCGGCGCAGTCTGCCCCAATCCGCAGAAGGAGCTATCCACCATCACCTCGCCCCAGGAGGTCAATTCGCCTAACTGCTGGGGCGTGCCCTGCCCGCTCACCAGATCGTTCAGGATTTGGATGTAGCGCTCTGTGCCCACGCGGCAGGGTGTACACTTGCCGCAGGACTCGGCGCGGAAAAAAGTCGCCACCGCGCGCACGTAGTCCACGATGCAGGTACCCGCGTCCAGCACCACGACGTCGCCCGCGCCCAGCATCGCCCCGCCCGCCTGGCACGACCCAAAGTCCAGCGGCGTGTCCAGGAAGCCCGGCCCGACGATGGCCCCGGCCGCGCCGCCCAGGTGGCAGGCCTTGAACGGCGCGTCGCCGCGCAGCCCGCCAGCGGGGCCTTCGATCACCTGGCGCAGCGTCAGTTGACCCAGCGCGGCCTCCAGGCAGCCCGGCCGCTCGACGCGCCCCGAGACCGGGTAGAGTTTGGTGCCGGGGGCCTTTTCCGTGCCCGTCTGGCGGTACCAGGCCGCGCCGTGCGCGATGATGCCCGGCAGGTTGCACAGCGTCTCGACGTTGTTGACGAGCGTGGCCTTGCCGAACAGCCCGCAGGTCGTGGGATAGGGTGGGCGCAGGCGCGGCTCGCCGCGCTTGCCCTCCAGGCTTTCGATCAGCGCCGTCTCCTCGCCGCAGATGTAGGCGCCCGCTCCCCGGTGGACGTGGATGTGGAAGTCGAACCCGCGGCCCGCGATGTCGCAGCCCAGGCAGCCGGCCGCCTCGGCGTCGCGGATGGCCTGCTCGAGCAGCGCCGCTGGGCCGGTGTACTCGCCGCGGATGTAGATGGTCGCCTCGTGCGCGCCAATGCCGTACCCGGCCAGCGCGATCCCCTCCAGCAGTTGGTGCGGGTCGCCCTCGATCAGGATGCGGTCTTTGAAGGTGCCCGGCTCCGACTCGTCAGCGTTGCACACGACGTAGGCCACACCGTCGGCGGATTTGGCGCCCGCCGCCGTAAAGCGCATCTTGAGACCGGCGGGAAAGCCGGCACCGCCGCGCCCCTGCACGCCCGCCGTAGCGATCTCGTCCACCACCTGCTCCGGCGTCATCTCGGTGAGCGCCCTGCGCAGCGCCTGGTACGCGCCGGCGGCCAGCGCCTCTTCCAGCGAGCGGGGGTCAATCCGGCCGACGTTGCGCAGGAGCGCGTGGGCGCGATCTTCGACCTCAATGCCGATGATCTCGTCAGTGGGGGCCAGGGGTTTGGGCGCCTTGCCGGCCAGGATGGCGTTGATGCCACGGGGCGTGACCTGGCGGTAGAGCAGGCTACCGGTCACGATCACCGGCCCGCGCCCACACTGGCCGAGGCAACTGGTGCGTCTGACTTCGACGCCCGCTTTCTCCAGCGCGCGGCGCACGCCCTCCGCGCCCGCCGCGTGGCAGGGGCCGTCGCCGCACAGGCACACCCCCTCCCCGGGCGGGGCGCCCACGCTCCACATTGAGTAGAACGTCGCCGCGCCATAGACCTCGCGCGCGGGCAGGCGGAAGTGCTGCGCGGCGGCCTCGATGGCCGCGCGGGGGAGATAGCCCAGCCGGCCGTTTAGCGCATCCAACGCGGGCAGCAACTCGGCCCGCTCATGCGGCAGGGCAGATAGAACCTCTTGAATCACGTGTTCAGACGGTTGAGTGGATGGATTCATGGTGGTGCTCCTTTTAGATCAGCAGATCAGCCTAGCCGCAAGTCGGCCATCAGGCCGCCGATGAGCGGCGCAAGCGCGCTTTTATTCAGAATCCTGAGGCTCATATCGTTCTCCTTGAATCGCTGCTCTGGAAAGCTACAAGGCACCCGCCGCGCCACTTCAAGAGCCGGGATGTCACAGAGCAACACTCCCGGTGTCCCCAGCTTCTGAGGTCGTCAATAATAAATGATGATTTCCAGGTGCGTGCCGATGCCGACCGTAGACTCAAGCTTCATCTCGTCGGAACAGGCCTTGATGTTGACCAATCCCATCCCCGCGCCGAAACCCATCTCGCGCACCCACTCAGGAGCGGTGGAGTAGCCGGGCTGCATCGCCAACTCAACGTCGGGAATGCCCGGCCCGTTGTCAACCGTCTCGATGCGTATCCGGTCGGGCTGCACCTCGGCGACGACCTCTCCTCCCTTGGTGTAGATGACGACGTTCATTTCCGCCTCGTAGGTGGCGACAGTCACACGGCGGATCACGGGCGGCGGGATGCCCAAGCGGTTGAGTGTCGTCTTGAGGCTGCTGGAAGCCTTCCCTGCCAGGTTGAAATCGTTGCCGATGACGTGGTAGCCAAAGACCAGAGCTGTCTGATCGGCGACGATGTCTTCAAAGATATGACTGGCGCGGTAACGGTGGATCTCTTCCGCATGGTAATCGATCTCCAACTCCCGGAGCAGGGCGCGCACGATGTCGCCCTGGGTGAGAATTCCCACTAGGTGTCCTTCCCGATCAACGACGGGAAAGCGCCCGAAACGTAAACGTGCAAACTGGCCGACGGCGTGGACGAGGGGTTCGTCACAGTAGAGCGTCTTCACGTCGCGCACCATCTTCTCACCCACGGTGACGTTGATCTCCCCGTCTGCCAGCGCTTTGATGAGGTCCTCGATGCTGACGATGCCAACCAGGCGTCCACCCTCCAGAACAGGAGTACCTGAGACGCGATGGGTGCGCATAACCTCCCGGAACTCGGCCATCGTCGTCTGAGGGGTGACGGTGACCACTTTCTTAGTCATCGCGTCCCCGACCTTGAGCTCGTAGGTCAGCTCCTGGAGCTTGGTGACTTCTTTGCCCTTGTCCTCTGCCACCTGATGGCCTTACTGTTTGCTGTTCTCAAAAGCCTGGCGCCAACGATTCAGTGAGAGCTCGAATAGGCCACAGCTAGGCAGGCCAGCCTTGTAAAGTCGACCGCAGGTTTCGAACATGGTGTACTTTGAGGCCAGCAGGGGGATGCCGCGCTCCTCCGCTAGAGCGACCGTCTCCTCCGGCGGCACCTTCCCGCGCACAAAGACGATGGCGTTGATACCGGCCACCTCGGCCGTGCGTACAACCTGGGGGTTAGTGAGCCCAGTCAGCAGGAGCGTGCCCTCATGGGTAAAGGACAGCACGTCACTCATTAAATCGGCCCCGCAGCCCATCTGTATATCCATATCCAGATCGACATCTTTGGATATGGTCTTACCTTCAATCGCCGATAGCACGTCACTAAGCTTCATCTTCCGGCCTCCTACAATACTCTGATGTGAGGCGATCCTACTGGCATCACAGTGCTCCTCCGGCCACGCCAAGTCAATTATAGCCGAACGGGTTCGCCTGTCAACAGACCGCGCGCTAGTGACTGTTCAATAAATGGGGAAATAGGTTGTTGGTGGGGCGTCAGCCCTAAATAGCGCCATACATAGCATCGAAGTGGGGCGAGTTGCACCAAAAGTATGTCTTTTTGCAGCCCCAGTGGGGAATACAGA
>DAOUDX010000192.1:0-11514 GCA_034430835.1 Anaerolineae bacterium | reverse complement strand
TACCCACTCCAACGCCCCTACCTACTCCAACGCCGCAGGTCACGCCGACGCCGAGCGAGCTGCTATGGATGGGGGTCCCGAACCTGGCCTGGTGCAACAAGCCAGCGAACACACAGGGACGAGTCGAATGGGGCCACGGGGGCGGTCCAAGCTCGGAATACCGCTTTTTCTATGGCAAGGTCAGTCCCGAAACAGAGCTAGATGGGCCGTACAGGACATTCACAGGATTCCCGCACACACAGACTTACTACACGGCATCGGGGACGATCACCTTTCCTGTGCCACCCGAATGCGGTAGGGGTGACGAAGGGCGCTGCGGCAGCCAGCAGGCAGGATTCGAAATCGTGTGGCGGAACATCCAGTTCACAGCAGCCAACTGTCCGTAGAGCTAGAGAGCGCCCACACAACCCGATCGGGTGGAACGAATCCCGGGATGTCAGGCCAATCCACACCACCCGCTGCCAATCCCTCTTCAATCAACACAGGGAGCCGCCGCTCGATGGTCCTCGAGCCAATCAGCACCGCATCGCCGACGACCATCATCGGTATGGCGTTGCTGGTGCCATAGTGCCTCACCGCCGATTCGAAAAGCTTCCACCCTTCAGTCGTAGAAATATCGATCTCAGCGATCTCTAGTTGATCTCCATAGCGCGCTTTCAAGGGCGGCAAGACCTCTTCGTCCACGTAGTGACAGGGAGCACAGTCAGGGCCATAGAAATATACTGCCCGCAGCCACTCGTGGTGTAGGTGTGTCCATACAAGACGTCCCCGACACCTCTTCGCAATCGGTTACTCCCACATCTCACAGACAGTGATCTCCCACGTTTTCGACTAGTCCGCCGGCGCGGCAAACCCGGGAATCGCAGGCCAGCCAATACCACCAGAGGCCAATCCCCCTTCGATCAACCCCGGCAGTTGCTGGGGGATCTCCGCGTCACCGCGTAACACCGTGTCGCCAACGATCATCAGCGGCACGCCCGCCGTTCCAACATCAATCTGGAAATGCGCAAGAGCGGCATAGAAAAGCGCCTGACCCTGAGGTGTGGCAGTGTCCACCTCCAGGACCTCCAATTGCCTGCCATACTGCTGCGATAACGGCGGCAGATCTTCGTTGATAACCTTGTGACAGTGCGGGCAAGAAGGGGAATAAAACAGAATAGCGCGCACCACTGGCTTATCGCCGCCACAAGCACAAGCCGTTGCCAAGAACGAAGTAATGCAGATAAGGATCAACAACCTCTTCATAGAAAGACCCTGAACTATGCCATCATCTGATACTGATTCGCCGGCTCGCCGACTCGTCTACCCCAACATACCCCTGATGATGATGTCCACCGCTGCGTCCTCGTCCAACCCACGCGCCATCAACGTCTCCAACTCCTTCTGGTTGACGCTGCCGATGGCTGCCTCGTGGGTCACCCGCGCCCGGTCGTCGCGCACGACGACGGTGGGCACATTGCGCGCCACCGCCTCCCCGCGCACGATCTCGGTGCAGTCCATGTGGCCCACTGCGCCCGGTGCATTCCCCTCGGCGGTGGTATAGACCTCGCTGACAGCCTGGTCGCGCACGGCCGCCCGCGTCTTGGTCAGGCCGCGCGCACCCTCGCCGTTGAGACGCACGACCTCGTTCACGGCGATCTTGTCTTCGGCGAATCCATTGGCTTTGGCGACCAATTCAACCACGCCGTGGGCGGCCACATCCACCTCAAAGTCAATCGCCAAGCGCCCCACCCTGCCATGCACCAGGCTGAACTCGGTCTCCAATCGCCCACCCTCATCTATCCGCGCACGGGTGGTGGGCAGCACTTCGATGCCGCCCAGGTCGCCGTGGTAGTGGCCCTCGCTGTAGCGCATCGTCGCGTTCTTGCCCACGTGAATCTTGGCGTCCATCACGTGCCTCACGTCCACCGCGTTCGGGAAGGTACAGTGGGCCAGGAAGCCGACCTCGGCTCCCTCCCCGATCTCGAACTCGGAGATGATCTCCTGCAACCCCTCCTTCGGGACCACCCCAAAGCACAGATGTACGGGATAGTCTACCTTCGTGCCCGGCGCGACGGTGATCCACGCCCGCACGCCATTCTCCAGTTCCTCCGCCTGGATGCTGACGCCCGCGATGGAATTGGCCGCCAATACCCGGTTGCCGCTGATGACGGCGCTGGCGATCTTGGGCACCTGCAAGACGTCCGGCCTGCCGCCGGCCTGCTCGTATGCCTTGAGGATCGCCTCAAACTCGCGCGCCCATGCCGGGTCGTGCTGCTGTAAAACGGATTTGACCGGTGGAGCAGGATGACTACTCATCACACACCCCCTCGGCGACCACGCGCTGGTAGGTGCCACCGGCCTCGTCGCCCCAGGGCTGGCTGCCCAGTTGATCCTCGTGCGGCCGGCAACGATGGGCAAAGTACTCGCGCACCTCCGCTGGCGTGCCGGTGTTGACGATCGCACCAGCGCACATCAGCGAGGCCGCGTCGGCCACGTCGGCCATCTCGTCGCGGTGCGTGATCATCAGCACCGACATGCCCTCGTCCGCCATGCGGCGCACCAGCGCCATGATGTCGTCGAGGCACAGCACGTCGATCCCCGAGTCCGGCTCGTCGAGGACGGCCAGCCGGGGTTGCATCGCGTAGACTGCCGCCAGCTCGATCCGCTTCCGCTCCCCACCGGAGAGGGTCGTATCGACCGCGCGGCCCATGTAGGCCAGCGGGGCCAGCGCGACTGCCGCCAATGCCTGCTCGATCCGTTCGCGCGACGGCTCCTTCATCCCCAGGGCCAGGTAATCTGCCACGGGCAGCCCCTCGAAACGGGCCGGCTCCTGCCAGGCCAGCGTCAATCCCAGGCGCGCCCGCTCGGTCACTTTGAGGGCGGTGATGTCCTGGTCGTCGAGCAGAATGCGCCCCCGCTCAGGCCGATAGTCGCTCGCCCCCATCAGCGTCAGCGCCAGACTGGTCTTGCCCGATCCGTTGAGGCCTAAGAGGGCGTGCACCTCGCCCCGGCAAACCTCCAGGTTGACGCCCCGCAGCACCTCTGCGCCAGGACGCTGGACCCACACGTCATCGACTTGCAACAGCACACTGTTCTCCATAGATCTCTCCCGTCTGTACTTGAGCGGCCCCAAGTATACCACAGAGTGCGGCGATGGGTAAGCGCCGCGAGCCACGCGCACAGAATTGCTTCCCGCGCCCTTTTGTGCTACACTGATAGCCGGTTGCCGGCTGGCAAAGTGATAGGAGGGCCTGATGGCGAAGCGCAAAAAAGTCCCCCAACCCGTGCAGGATCAGCTACTGGTGGAAGCGATGCACCGCTGCTGCCTGTGCCCGGAACACGCCGACGTGATCGACCTGCACCACATCGAACCGATCAGTGAAGGCGGCCCGAACACTGAGGACAACCTGATGGTTGTCTGCCCGAACTGCCACGCCAATATCCACCGCCTCCGCATCCGCTATACGTCCCGGCAATTACGGATGTACAAGGAGCGCTGGGTCCGACTATGTGCGCACGACCTGCCGCTGGACCAACGGCTGGCGCAGGCGTACAGCTACGACCAGCCGCCTCCGGAGCCACCCGACAGCGTGGCAGAGAAGAGTCTCGATAACCCCTTCTGCGACCGGGGGCACATCAACGCACCCTCCCGCTTCTTCGACCGGCAGCGCATCGTGCGGGAGATGCGCCAGATGCTGGCCGCCGGGAACAGCGTGTCCCTGGTGGGGGATTCGGAGATCGGCAAGTCCTCGTTGCTGTGCCACCTCTACCGCACGCGGGAGGAGTGGCTCCCCGACGCCCGGGTGTGCTACCTGGATCTGCAGCTCGTGCTGGACGAGGACGACTTTTGCGCCGAGGTTTTCGAAGGATTGGGACGAGAGCCGGGCGATCTACGGGCGCTGAAGCGGACGCTACAGCGGGAACGAACGGTGCTCCTGCTGGACGAGGTAGAGAAGCTGGCCGACCCGACCTTCTCGCACCGCCTGCAAGACGTTCTGCGGGCCGTGGCCCAATGCGACGCACTGACCCTGGCCGTCGCCAGTCACCGCCCGCTGGTGGAGGTTTTCCCACCCACTGCGCCCACCTCCCCCTTCCACAACATCTTTACCGAAAAGCGCCTGGGGCCTTTCACTTCCAAGGACGCCCGCGCCTTCCTGGCCCATCGCCTGCAGGGGACGGGGGTGACCTTTGCACCGGCGGAGATAGAACGGCTGGTAGTCGAAAGCGGCTGCCACCCGGCCCGCCTCCAGCGGCTGGCCCACGCGCTCTTCGAGCAGGAAAAAGGTGGGCCGTAGCCACAGCCGATACAGAGGAGACCACCCATGACCGTCAAATACACCATCGTGGCCAGAGGGGACCCCAGGGACCCCTCGGCCCCCGAAAAGTACTATCCACTGGTGAAAAGCACGGGCGAGATAGCGCTGCAGGACCTGGCAGAACGCGCGGCCGAGATCTCGACGCTCAGCTCGGTCGACCTCGCCGCCGCGGTGGAGGCGATCCTGACCATCATCCCCAGGGAGCTCGCCGAGGGCCACATCGTGCGCCTGGGAGACTTTGGAACGTTCAGCCTGCGGATACGCAGCGCAGGCTCGGAGACGAGGGGAGAAGTCTCCGCCCGCAACATCACCCGGCGGATCGTCAACTTCCGCCCCGGCAAGCGCTTCACCAGGGTGGTGAACGACATCGAGTTCGAGCCTTTGTAGCGCCGCGACCGGCAAACTCACCTGAGGAGAGTTTTAAAGCCATCTAAGGAGACTTTCAAAGTTACCTAAGAGCGTATTTGTAGACCTCCGAGGTCTAGGAGGCGGTTATCGCGGTCAAAACATCCGCCAGGGCTGTGGTTACGCCGCTGGCAAGTTGTGCTCTAGACCTCGGAGGTCTATGGAGAGATAAACCCATGCCTACCTTCCCATCCTATAGCGGCCCGCCACTGCCCGAGGTGCTGAACCCCCTGAACCCGCGCCATTACCTGATGCTGGCCGACTGGGTCTACTTCAAGCCCTCGCGCCTCAAGCAGTACCTGTACCGGGCCGACCCCGACCTCTACCGCCAGAGCGGCCGGCGCGCCCTGGCGGCCGTCCTGCGCCAACCGGCCTACCGCAGCGCGCTGATCACTGGACTCGTGCTGACCCTCCTGATTTCCGCAGCAGTCTCCGCCCCCATAGCCTGGCTCGCGTCGGCCGTCCAGGGTACGGACGTGCGCTGGGGAGGGTGGCTGCTCGGCGTGGCGCTGGGCGTGGCGCTTGGCGTGGCGGTGGGCGTGATGTTTGGCGTGGCGTATGGCGTGGCGGCGGGCGTGGCGGGGGGCGTGGCGTTTGGCGTGGCGGCGGGCGTGGCGTTTGGCGTGGCGAGGGGCGTGGCGGCGGGCGTGGCGTTGGGCGTGGCGTTTGACGTGGCGTTGGGCGTGGCGTTGGGCATGGCGGCGGGCGTGATGAGCATGGCGATAGGCATGGCGCTGGGCGTGGCGTTTGGCGTGGCGTATAGCGTGGCGGTGGGCGTGGCGGTGGGCGTGGCGCATGGCATGGCGCTTGGCGTGGCAATGGTCATAGGCGCCCTGCGCGGCGTCTTCTACGCCCTCCACGCCTGGCCCGCGCTCCGGCAGCAGCACCGCCGTGGCCCCTTCGCCCGGCGGCTGCTCGACCACCCGGCCCTGGGGGACGAGCTGGCCGTCCTTCCCCTGCCCGGCACGGGCAGGCTTTTGGCGGGAGCGCTCGCCGAGGACGCGGCCTTCGGCCTGGGCGCTGCGCGCCACCTCCTGCGCGACCCCTTCCAGCGCTGGGCCGTAGGAAGGGGGTTCGCTTGCTTCCTGGCCAGAACACCCGATCCCCTGGCCGCCGTCTACCGGGCGCTGCCCGACCCGCTGCTGGACGAGTATCCCGTCGAACCCACTAGAGAATGGCAGTTCCGGGACTTGCCCCAGGTCCGAACTCTGTGGCTCGGACAGTTGGGAGGCATCTTCGTGGACGGCAGCGAGGGGCGAAGCTTTGGCACAGAGCGACTGGTCTGGGCCGTCACCCGCCGCCTACGCGGGGAGCCACACCCACAGGTCGCTCCCCTGGCCCACTTCCTGCTCCACCTGCTGCAGGACGGGGAAAAGATCGCCGCAGCAGGCGTGGAGCAGGCACTCCTGGCAGAAGCCGTGGACGCCGTGCAGGCGTTGCCGCACGGGGAAGAAGTCGCCCGCTCACTGAACGCCCTGGTTGCGATGACGATACCGGACGATCTGACGAGCATCGCCAGCGGCGGCGAAAGCCTGGCCTGGATGGACGACCTCCCAGAAGAGCCTATCCGCCCCCAGGTGCTGGAAGCCCTGCGCGGGCTGGGGGACGTATCGGCCGAGGTGGCGCGCTTCCTCCAGGCCACCAGCCCGGCCACCCAGGCCGCGGCGCTCAACCGCGCCGTCGGCATGCTCAACGAGCTGGCGGAATACGTAGAGGCCATCAACCTGCCGGAACGGACGCTGCTGCGGCTGGCGGTCGAGCGCTGGCAGTCGCTGGTGGCGCAGGAGGCCGGGCGGCTGGGGGAGCGCGCGCTGCGGGAGATGGCCCCCGCCGACCGGCAGGCGCTGGCCGGCGGCGAGCGGCAGGCCACCTTCTGGTCCCGTCCCGCCGAGCCGTTCCCCAACCCCTACAAGACCGGCGACCCGGTCGCCCCGCCCCTCTTCGTCGGGCGGCAGGACATCTTTAGCCGCATCCAGGGCGTGTGGAGCAGCGGCAAGGCCACTCCCGATTCGGTCATCCTCTACGGCCACCGGCGCATGGGCAAGTCCTCCATCCTGCGCAATCTGAAAGCGTTCGCGCCGCCGGGCTCCCTGCTGGTCTACGCCGACCTCAAGGGCGAGACCGCCTTCGCCGAGGGCACCCAGCACCTGCTGCGCGGCCTGGCCGACGCCGTGGCCTGGGCCGCGCAGAGCGAGGGACTGGACGTCCAAGAGACACCGGCCAGCGACTATGCGGCCCCGGCCGAGGCTGCTCCCGCCTTCCGGCGGCTCCTGCATCGCGCCCTGGCAGCCATCCCGGAGACGGCCAGCTTGATCCTGGCCCTGGACGAGTTCGAGGCGGTGGACGTGGGCGTGCACGATGGAAAGATCGGTCACGAGATCTATGACTACCTGCGTTCTCTCTCCCAGGAGCCGCGCATCGTCTTGGTCTTTGCCGGGCTGCACCAACTGGACGAGATGAGCCGGAATTACCGGGACGCCTTCTTCGACTCCTACGTCAACGTCCACGTCTCCTACCTCCCGCCGCAGGCGGCGGAGCGCCTGATCGAGCGCCCCACCCTCGAGTTCAGCCTCAACTACCATCCGGCGGTCGTCGAGCGCATCATCCGCGAGACCCACGGCCAGCCGCTGCTGGTGCAGCGCATCTGCCAGGAGCTGGTCAATCACGTCAACCACGAGCTGTTCGATCTAGAGCTGGAGCGGGAGGCGCGGATACTGCCGGAGGACCTGGACGCAGTGCTGAGCGATGCGTTCGTGCGCAGCGAGACACGCTACTTTGACGGCATCTGGAGCGACCAGATCGCCGGGCGGGCGAGCGTGGAGGCCACGCTGGAGACGTTGGCCCGGGGAGGGCCGGTGCGGGCTGAGGCGATCGCGGCGGAAACAGGACGCCCAGTCTCAGAGATCGGCGATGCGTTGGCCTACCTCGAGACGCGAGATCTGGCGGACGCGAACGAGATAGGGGAATGGGACCTGCTCGTTCCACTGATGCGGCGCTGGCTACAATTGCGAAAAGAAAAACAAGCACCCTGAGTTCATCGAAGGGTGCGCCTGTAAGTCCGCGTCCCTCGAAGGGAGCTTCGGCTGAGCTCAGTCGAAGCCCTCAGGATGCTCCGGTAACCAAACTCGACGGTCGAACAACCCGCTCAATCGGCCTTGCTCAACGTCACCTTCTCACCCGAACCCACCTGCCGGAACTCCGTCGCATCGCCCAGCACGCGCCCCAGGATATTGACCGGGCTGGCTGCGCGCGGCTCCGGCCCGTCGCTCGCCGGCGTCGGCCCGAAGAAGATGCAAAAGGCGTTGCCCACCGGCCAGTACCCCAGCTCCCCCACCCCAACGTCGGCCCGCGCGTCAGGCTCCTGCTCCGCCTGCACGGGGATCGCAAAGTAGACCTCATCCCCCCAGGTGTTGGCCCGCCCGGTGATGGGCAGCGCCTCCCAGATGGCCTGCGCCGTGGGGCCGTCGTTCAGCTCGGCTTCCAGCGTCACGGAGCCAGCGGTGACGGTTATGCGATAAGACATAGGCGCACCTCCCGATTGCTCGGTCAACTCAATATCGCTTTGACTCGCCCAATCTCACCACTTTCTAGGCGGACTTTGATCCCGTGGGGATGAGCGGGAGATTTCGTCAGAATGTCTCTCACTACGCCTTTCGTCAGTTTTCCAGAGCGCTGATCTTGCTTCAATACAACTAGAACCTGCAATCCTGGCTTGATGCTTTTACGTTCTGTGCCGTTCATACGTCTAATCTTCCCGGCGCTCTACCCGCCCGCGATCAGGTGGATCACCCGCACGTCGGCGCCGTCGGGGACAACGCGCGCCTGATACGCTTCAGGCGAAACCACCTCTCCATCGATCTTGACGACGA
The DNA here is from genome assembly GCA_034430835.1 of Anaerolineae bacterium. Classification (GTDB taxonomy): domain Bacteria; phylum Chloroflexota; class Anaerolineae; order B4-G1; family B4-G1; genus JAFGED01. The sequence goes on along the minus strand of DAOUDX010000192.1, from coordinate 2,942 downwards.
TGTGGGGGAAGGTGTAGCGGAACTGCTCCAGCAAGTCTGAGACGGTCAGCCCTTCCTCCCACACGATTTCGTCGCGATTGTTGACACAGATCATGGGCATCGAAATGGGATACACCTCGAAGGTGTCTCCCACTTTCATCATAGATACCGCTCGACGACGGCCACGACCTCAGGGAAATCGATCCCCAGCCGCCGGAGCGTCTCCAGTTTGGGCACGCCGTCGTTCGTCCAGCCGCGCCGCTCGTAGACGGCGTCCTTGAGCTTTTCGTACTGCTCCTCCCGGTACGCCCGCAGCGCAGCCATCTTCTCCTCAGTCGCCATCTGTTCCGAGTCCAGCCCCAGCAGCTCACGCAACTGCTTGTCATACCGCTCGGCCCGCGACTCGTACTCCGCGACCGTCGCCGGTCCCTGCGAGCGATAGGGGATCGCGTCGTGCCCCCGCCGCCCGTAGCCCAGCCGGATATTGAACACCCGCTGAAAGTTGTAGACCCCCTCCGACATCGCGATCAGATCCTGCTTCGCGATCTCGCGGCCGGTGACGCCGGAGAAGAGAGCGACATAGTTCTGGACGTGGTCGGGGATCTTGGTCGGCTCGTCTGTCTCGCGATTGTCGGGCGGCACGACGTCGTTCCAGGGCAGCTTGCAGAATCCACACAGGCCGAACCAGGTGCGGAAAAGAGGGAAGTAGTGCAACGCCTCTGCCTTGTCCTCGAAAGTCGGCAGCAGGTTGCTCACCATATCCATAAAGATGAGCCAGGCTTCGTCGTGCTGCGGGCCTTTATTCGCCAGCCCGTACCCACCCTGCTGGGCCAGCGACTCCTTGGGCGTGTACAGTGAATACTCCAACCCCTTGGCCTCCATGCCGATGTCCTGCAAAAAAGCAGGGTCGGCTCCATACTCCTCGACAAAGTGCTCCTTCATCCGGCGCACCCCCTGCCCCACGATCTGGCCGAACCCCTCGCCGCGCGCCATCTGATGCAAAAGGTCGATAGAAGCCTCGGCGTTGCCGAACCGCAGATCTACCCCGCCCGTCTTCTCCCGATCCAGCACGCCGGCCTCGTAGCACTCCATCGCGAAGGCCACGCTGGTGCCGAAGGAAATGGTGTCGATCCCGTAGGTATCGCAGTAAAAGTTCAGCTCCAGGACGTCGTCAGGGTCAAAGATGCCGCAGTTGGATCCCACCGCAGCGATGGTCTCGTACTCCGGGCCGTCCACGATCACGCGCTGCCCCTGGTAGGGGCCGGTGCGCACCTCGTACCCATCCACCGCGTGGGCGCAGGCCAGGGTGCAGCCGTACCAGCAGCCGTCGGGCAGCCCTTGGGTGAAGCGCTCCTCCCACACTTCGCGCTTGATCCTGGCTGCATCGGGGTGGGAGCCATACTTAAAGTTGTGGACCGGCAACAGGTCGTAGTCGCTCATAATCTGCACCAGGTAGGACGTGCCTGTGCGCCGCATCTTGTTCTGCTGATCGTCGTAGTCGTGGATCTCCTTGTGGAGCCGGGAGCCGGCCCGGGCGACGCAGGCCGGGTCGGCGGGATGATTGGAGTCCCCCTTGACAGGCGGGCTCTTGACCACCAACGCCTTGATGCGCTTATCACGAAAGACGGTGCCGATGCCGCCGCGGCCGGCCTGCTTGAAGCGGGGCGCCTTCCGCTTGCGGTCGTATAGGCTGAAATTGAGGCAGCCGATGCGCGTATGCTCGGCGGCCGTCCCAGCCGAGACCGAGGACATCCAATATCGGTCCTCCTCGCTCTCCGCCATCTGCTCGATCAGCCAATGCCCCACCAGGTGCGTGTCCACCGGCACGTCGGGCGCTTCCTCAATGGTGACGCGCCCGCTGACCCCATCGATCACGACGATGACATCCTGCTCCGCCTTGCCCTGGATCTCTAGCGCATCCCACCCGGAGAATTTGAGCAGCGGGCCAAAGTGACCACCGACGTTGCTATCGATCACGACGTTGGTCAGGGGGGAGATGGTGACCACCAGCGATTTGCCGGAGCCGGGATACTGGGTGATCCCACCGCACGGGCCGGAAGAGATGACGATCTCATTCTCCGGATCGTTCCACCGAGTATCGTCCTTGACGCCGTGCCACAGCAGCCACAGGCCAAAGCCCCGGCCGCCGATGAATTTCTCCTTCATCACGTCAGTGACCGGCTTGGTCGCGACAGTATTCTCGGACAAATTGACGTATAGCGTCTGGCCCGTGTAGCCCTGCTCCACCGGGGAAGCTGCGTAGGTATACTCGGCCAGGACGGGACGAGGTGGTTGATTCTCTGACATCGCTTTTCTCCCTTTGGTCATGGATGGATCGTCATTCATCGAGGATGGCCAGGGCTTCGGCCGGGCACTCATCGGCGCACTTTCCACACGCGATGCACTTGAACGGCTCCACCTGGTCCGCGTGATGGAACATGGCCTGATATGGGCAGAAGCCGACGCAGGCCAGGCAGCCGACGCACAGTTTCTTCTTGATGCGCACGACGCCATGTTTGTCTTGGGACAACGCGCCAGTTGGGCAGACCTGGAGGCACTCCCCGCATTGGGTACAGAAGACAGCGCTCAAGTCACCCTGGCCATCTTCTTCAATGCGGATATTGGACTTGGCCCTATCGGCGACCTTGAACCACGTCTCCGAACAGGTTTCCTCACAGACGCCGCACCCAACGCAGAGTTGCGAATCATAGGACAGAACCTTCACCGCCTCCTCCTCCCTCATACTGAGATGGTCGTTTCAGGGATGGACATTTTATCACATCTGGGCAGAAAGCCCAAGCCCAATGCGCCCCGCAAGCGACCGCACACATAGTGACTGTTCAATAAATGGGGAAATAGGTTGTTGGTGGGGCGTCAGCCCTAAATAGCGCCATACATAGCATCGAAGTGGGGCGAGTTGCACCAAAAGTATGTCTTTTTGCAGCCCCAGTGGGGAATACAGA
>DAOUDX010000191.1:0-46787 GCA_034430835.1 Anaerolineae bacterium | reverse complement strand
TCTGAAACTGCGGGCTGCATCAGGGCCTCGCGCTTCTCCAAATAGGACAGGGGCTCACGCAGGTCTGTGCGCTCGGGCAAGCTGGCGACCACCTGGCGCAACTCGGCCAGAACAGGCGTAGGGCCGGTGTGCTGGAGCTGATGGAGTTGTCGTTTCAGCCACTCGGCCAGTTCAGGCGTCTCTTCCCCCCACTTGGCCTGGCCGATCTGGGTGATACGCTCGGCGGCGTGTGGAAAGTCCAGAAGTCGAAATCCTCTCTCATTCTGCCCTCCTACGCCCTTTTTGATCCCATTGTACTCCTGTGTGGCACCTGAGAACGAGCGGCTTTTGCCTTCAATGACAACTTGCCCGAAACTTTGAACCGCCCCCGACCGTTGACGGACAGCTCTATTCTTGCCTCACGCCTTTTCCCCTGCTATAATGTCCATCGATGGACGCTTCCGATCGTGCCCCGCGCTGGCTCTTCGTCGTGGCCCTGCTGCTCGTCCTGCTCGCCGCAGCAGGATTGCGCTTCTACCGCCTGCCCGATCTGCCCTTTGGCCTCCACTACGATGAGGCGGCCAACGGCATCCTTGCCGGCGAGATCGCCCGTGGTGTCAAGCTCCCGATTTTTATTCCCTCGTATACCGGCAAAGAGGTTCTGTTCTTCTATTGGACTGCCCTGTGGATGAAGCTGGTGGGGATATCTCCATTGGGACTGCGGCTGAGTGCAGCCCTGGCGGGGCTGGCGACCGTTGCGGCGAGTGTCTGGGCGACCCACGAGCTGCTTCACGACCATCGCGGCGCCAAGTGCGTGGCGCTTCTCAGCGCAGCCTTCCTTGCTGCCTCGTTCTGGCACTTGGTGCTCAGCCGCTACGGGTTCCGCGCTGTGACCCAGCCGCTATTGCAGGCGCTGACTGTAGCGGCGCTGTGGCGGGGGATGCGGTTGATGACCCTCCATCCTCCTCCTCAATCCCTCCCCCTTGCCCCCGCGCGCGGGGGAAAAGGGGAGGGGCCAGGGGCGGGAGTTAGGGGGCTCCCCTGGCTCCTCCTTGCCGGTGCCTGCTGCGGGCTGACCGCCTACACGTACCTGGCTGCCCGCGCCTTTCCGATTCCGTTGGCGGCGGCGCTGCTGGCTTTTCTCGTCGCGGGTCGGGATCGTCGCCGTGCCCGTCTGGGCCAGATCGCCATCTTCATTGTTGTCGCTGCTCTGACCCTGGCTCCGCTGGCCTACTACTGGCTGACCCACCCCGGCAGTTTTGTGACCCGCGCCGAGCAGGTTGCTGCCTCCAATTGGGCCGAGGCATGGCACGGCGTTCTTGATTGTCTGGGAATTTTCTTCGTCGAGGGCGATCCCTATATCCGCTTTAATCTCCCGTTTCGCCCCCTGTTCGACCCTGTCACGGCGACTTTCTTCTTGGTGGGGATCGGCGTCGTCATACTGGGCCTCAAGTCAAGGGCGACGGGAGCGTCATGGCTTGCGGCCTGTGTCTTTCTACTCGTTTACCTTCCGGTCATGCTCCTCCCCAGCGCCCTCGCCACTGGCGAGATTACGCCGAGCAACCTGCGCACGGTTGGCCTCTTGCCCTTCATTTACGTGTTCCCTGCATTGGGCCTATCCGCGGTTGTTTCGCTGGTGCACCGGTTCTTGCCTGTGAAGCGTCTGACGTTCGACATCTGTCATTTGATATCTGCGATTGTGCTCCTTGCTGTATTGGCGCCTATCACCGCCTTCGCCTATTTCGGCGATTGGGCCATCTCTCCCGCCCTCTACTACGCCGCCGATGGCGACTTGGCCGATGTCGGCGCCTATCTCAATCAGGCCGATCTCGCCGCCACCACGCCCTACGTCGCCAGCCTTCATTATCGCCATCCTACGCTGGCCTTTGTGGCCCGGGACTATGCGTATGTGCGCTGGCTCACCGGCGGAGGGACGGTTGTCTTGCCGGCAGAGGGGGATGCGTTGTTGATCCTGCCCCGCTCCGCATCGCAGCATCTGGAATGGGTGATTTCGATGCTGCCGGAAGACGCTCTTGTTGCCGCACCTTCTGGCCCTGACGGCGGTCCGGCTTTTCACGCTTTTCGCGTCGGAGCCGATGACGGCCTGGCGCCTACACGCCCGCTGGCTGCCAACCTGGCCCACGCCGCGCTCGTGCTCGGCTACGACGTCGTCGGGCAGCCGCGTGCTGGCGAGAGCGTCGATGTCGCCGTCTGGTGGCGGGTGCTCAACCCGCCCGCCGAGGGGGATTACAGCCCGGTTGCTCGCCTCGTCGATTCCTGGGGCTCTGTGTGGGGAGAGGATGCGCCTTTTCATTACCCTTCCGAGCAATGGACGACCGGTGAGGTGATCGTAGACCTTGTCTCGATTTCCGTTCCGCCGGAGGTCCCCCCCGGTGACCATGTTGTACGCTTCAGCCTCTATTCTCCCAGCGCGGATCGCCTGCTGCCTGTGCTTGATGACGCCGGGCGGTACGCCGGCACCTACGTCGAGATGCCGGTGCATCTGGAGCGCGCCGCCGCGCCTGCCGATCCCGGTGCTCTGGGCATTCGCGATAGGCTGGATGCCGGAGTTGATGGCCTGACTCTGCTGGGAGCTAACCTGGACACGTCCACTGCTCGGCCCGGCGAGCCGATCCTACTGACCCTCTACTGGCGTGCGGACGGGTCGCCTCTGCCCGATCGCGACGTGACGCTCACCCTGGGCGATGCGGTGCTCTACACCGGCGCCCCTGTCCACGGATCGTATCCCTTTTCGGAGTGGGCTGCCGGAGAGGTCGTCGCCGATCACTACGCCCCGCGCTTGCCGCGCGATCTGCGGGAGGGTGCGTATCCTCTGCGGCTGCGGATCGATGGCCGGTCGTTCGGCCTGGGCACGGTCGTCGTACAGGTGGCTGACCGCACGTTCGAGGCCCCGCCTGTTGCCCATCCGTTGGGCGTCGCCCTGGGCGACCAAGTCGAGCTGCTGGGCTACGACTTATCGGGGGAAACCGCCGCGCCGGGGGAGACGCTTACCCTCACGCTGTACTGGCGGGCGCTGGCTGAGATGGACGAGTCGTACACTGTCTTCACCCACCTCGTTGCCCCCGACGGCTCGATGACGGGTCAGCGCGACAATCCGCCGGTCGGCGGCAGCTACCCGACCAACCTGTGGCTGACGGGCGAAGTCGTCACCGACGTCTACGAGATTGCCATCTCCGCCAGCGCTGCGCCGGGCGAGCACTTGCTGGAGGTAGGGATGTACGTCGCCGAGACCGGCACACGGTTACCCGTCTCCGGCACCTCAGATGATGCCGTCGTCCTGCAGACCATCACCATCACCGAGTGACGCGATGCTTCTCGACTGGATACTGTCCCTTCTTCCGATTCTCGTCATCCTCGTCTTGATGCTGCGCTTCCGTTGGAGCGGCATGCAGGCGGGGGCGGTGGGATGGCTGGCTGCGCTGCTGGTGGCGGCGCTGCGCTTCGGTGCGGGATGGGAAGTGCTGGGCTACGCGCAGTTGAAGGGCCTGCTGCTGACCCTCTTTGTCGTCTACATCATCTGGGGAGCGCTGCTTTTCTTCCGCGTCACCGACGAGGCGGGGGCAGTGGCGGCGATCGGCGCGTGGCTGCCCCGTCTCACGCCCGACCGGGGGATGCAGGCACTGCTCCTGGGCTGGGTTTTCAGCACGTTCCTGCAAGGGGTGGGTGGCTTTGGCGTGCCGGTGGCCGTCATCGCGCCCCTGCTGATCGGATTGGGGTTCCCGCCACAGGTTGCTGTCGTCATTCCCTCAGTAGGCCATCCATGGGCCGTGACCTTTGGCTCGTTGGGCTCCTCCTTCTACGCGCTGATGGCTGCGACGGGGCGGGGCGGGGAGGAGCTGGCTCCATGGTGTGCGGTGATGCTGGGGCTGGCCTGCCTGGGGTGTGGCGCGGGGACGCTGTGGGCGGCGGGAGGATGGCGCACACTCCGCTCGGACGTGGTGCCGCTGTTCATCGTCGGGCTGACGATGGCCGGGACACAGTTACTCGTGGTGAGCCTCGGCCTGTGGTCTATCGGCGCGATGGCGGCGGGGCTGGCCGGATTGGTGGTTGGGGTGGCGTGGGCGCGTTGGCGCGCAGGAGATCGTTCACCAGGGGAACGCCCTGCGGGGATGCCGCTGTCCTGGGCTTTGGCCCCTTATGGGTTGCTGATCGCTATCGTGTTGATTGCATTGATCCCCGCGGTGCGCGCTTTGCTGGGACAGGTGATCGTCCGTGCAGATTTTCCCGAGATGGAGACCTCACGGGGCTGGGTGACGGAGGCCGGGGTAGGGCGCACTATCGACGTCTTCGGTCACGCCGGGGCGCTGTTGATCTATGCTTCCCTCGTCACGTACGGGCTGTATCGCTGGCGGGGGTACTATGCACCCGGTGCGACGGGTCGCATCTTGAAGGGGGTTTCAAAGCGCTGGATTCATTCGAGTCTGGGAATCCTGGCAATGGTGGGCATGGCGGTGACGATGGAGCACGCCGGGATGACACATCTGCTGGCCGATGGCATTGCGCGGGTGGCGGGGACGGCTTTTCCGCTTGTGTCGCCCTTCATCGGCGCGTTGGGGGCCTTTATGACTGGCTCCAACACCAACTCCAACGTCGTCTTTGGTGACCTGCAGCAGAGCGTGGCGGCGTTGATCGGCGTCAGCCCGCTCATCATCCTGGCCGCGCAGACGGCGGGCGGGGCCATCGGCTCGGCGTTCGCCCCGGCCAAGATCATCGTGGGGTGCAGCACGGTCGAGGCGGAGGAGGGGCCGGTGCTGAAGGCCGTGATGCGCTATGGGTTGGCTATTGTGGCTCTCCTGGCGCTGGCGACGTGGGCGGCGATCTATTTGTTCGGTTGAGGACCTTATGGCTCCTCCGGCGGCTCGTAGCCGGGACCATAGTGGTAGGCCGCACGGCGGGGGGCGTACTTGCTGACGAAGGTGTTGTGGTAGATCACGTTCCCCTCGGAGTCGTAAACCCACCGTTCGACTGTCGCCGTCAGCCCGTTTACCGCTGACTGCCACTTGACCACCGTCCCCGGCTCCATATCTTCTTTCAGGTCGTAGATGGGCGGGCCGGGTTCGATTTCGTCCGTAACCTCTGGCTCTTCCATTTCCACCTGCCGCCCGTCGTCGGTGGAGTAGAAGCGGAACGTCAGCCGGTGTGCTGCCTCGTCGATCTCGGTCTGGATCAGAAGCGGGTAGGGACGGTCGTTAGTAAACTTGAGGTCCACCTGAGGCGAATAGACGGTGGCGTCCATCCCCACACCGCCGCCTCTCAACTCGTAATATCCCACCCGCTGGTAGTGATACCAGCGCTCGACGATGGGGTACCCTCCCCAGAAAGCGGCACGGAAAGCCGTGGTGGAGACCTGGCAGATGCCGCCGCCGATGCCCACTTGCAGTTGCTCCCCGGCCGTGATCAGTGATTCGTCGTATCCTTCCTCGGCGGTCACCGGTCCCAGGTAGTAGTTGAACGAGAAGGTCTCTCCCGGCCCGATGACGATGCCGTGGAACTTGCTGGCCGCCAGCCGGATGTTGTGGTCGCGTCCGGAGGGGGAGCCGATGAAGTAGGATTCGCCTGTGGCCACCAAGTCTTTGACGCCGAGTTGCTCGGCTGTGGCGCTGTCGGGGTAGCGAGGCGGGACGGGCTGCACGACGAGGGAGACCTGCCGGTTGCCCGCAGCCACCTCCGTGGCGATGCGTGCGGCACTTGCCTCTGTGTCGAGGGCGCGCCCGTCCACGCTGAGGCTGATGGGTGCCAATTGCCCACTTCCCTTCTCGACGTTGAAACGCGCGTCTACCGGCTCGATGGCTACTGCGGGGATCAGGCTCTCCAGGTAGGCTCGCAGTGCCTCCTCGTTCAGCGCGGCGTGCAGCTCTCCATTCACTTCTCGCACCGCAATCAGTGCGACCAGTTGCTCCGGCAGGATCGTCCACGGCCCGGGGTCGCCCTCGCGCGGGTCCGCGAGAGCAAGCGTCACCGGGCCACTCAGCAGTGCCTCCGCCTCGGCGCGGGCCGGCTCGGCGTCTAACACGGCGGGCGGTATCTGCTGCACGACCATCTCGACCTGCACGGGTGTGAGGGTTGTCACTGCTGGACCCAGCGCGGCCAGCGTTGCGTTCAAGTCGAGGGTGCGCCCGGGATGGCTGGGATTGACGACTGGGGTGGTGCCGTCGAAGGAGAGGGCAGCGTCTTGGGGAGGGACGTACACCTGCCTGGCCAGTTCTTCCAGATAGAGGCGGGCCAGTCGTTCATCGTAGACGATCACGGGGGGCAAAGTCCGGCCGTCGAGCAGTAGCTCCCACTGTGCGTTGAGGCTGCCTAGCGCAGTTGCCTGGCGTCCCAGGGCGTAGCCGGGCGACAACGTGGCTCCGGCGTCGAGCCGCACGCCCAAGTCGGTAGGGCGGGCGACCCAGGAGCAATCCGGCCCACGCAGTGTCACCAGTGACTCGTTGAGTCCCAGACTGTCCTCGATCAGGATAGCGGCTTCGTCAGATCGCATCCCCCCGATGTCTACGTCCCACACCCAGACCCCCGGATAGATGCGATCGGCGTGGTACAGCTCAAACACCAGAACCGAAGCGATGAGAATGAGAACCAGTATGAGTGGGAGGACGTCCAAGGGGCGGAGCTTCATAGATAGTTGCCTGCGCTGATGATAGCCGAGAGTAGTGGAAATGTCAATGCTGGCTTAATAGCGTTACCATCCCGATCGCCCGTACCGGTCGGTGTGGGGTGATGGAGGCGGGGCGGGCGGACGAGGGGTGCGCGGGGCAAGCAGGCGGATGACTGCTAGCCCGAAAACAAAGCCCCCGATGTGGGCCCACCAAGCCACGCCATCGGCCTGATAGACGTCGGCGGCAGTCAGCGCGAGAAAGCCGTTAAACAGTTGAGAGACGAACCAGAAGCCCAGATAGATCAGGGCCGGAACCTGCACGATGCGAATGAAGTAGAATATGGGTACGAGGGTGACGACGCGGGCGCGGGGGAAGAGAATCAGATAGGCTCCCAGCACGCCCGCGATGGCTCCACTCGCTCCAACCGTCGGGACGAGTGAGTTCGTGTGGGCGACCAGATGGACTGTGCTGGCTGCCATGCCGCTGAGGAGGTAGAACAACAGATAGCGGATATGCCCCAGCCGGTCCTCAACGTTGTCGCCAAAGATGTACAATGTGAACATATTGGAGACCAGGTGCCACCAGCCTGTATGGATGAATATCGACGTAATCGGCGTCCACCAGCGGGTGAGCCAGCCGCCTCGCCAGAAATCGGCGGGCACCAGCCCGCAGGAGGCGATGAATCGGTACAGCCCTTCTTGTCCCAGCGCTACCTCGGCCAGAAAAACCAGCACATTGAAGGCGATGATGGAGACGTTGACGATGGGGAACCGGCGCGATGATATGGTGTCTCTCAGAGGAATCATGGTGTTCTCCTGCTTGTGACGTATTATAACAAAGGCCCGCGAAAACCGGAAGTCAAGTCCTGGGCGAAAGTCGAAATAGTCGTAGCACCCTGGTGCTACGCCGATCCGTAGTTCTGATAGGTTTTGACAGTCTGCCGGTGATAAAATGTAAACGACCGCCGGGGATTGGAGTTCCGGCGGCTTGATTTGTAGGGTTGACATGGGTGTTGAAAAGTCTTCCTTGTGGGCTGGATTCTATAGGCAACCTTTTGAGAGGCGAGTTGAGCAAGTCTCTCGTTGGGCGGGGTTAACAAATGATGAAACGACTGCCCTGTGTGGTGCGATGGAGTTGGGTCGGGCCGATCAGATGATCGAGAACGTGGTCGGCGTGTACGCACTTCCACTGGGCGTGGCCGTCAATTTCGTCGTCAATGGGCGCGATGTGGTGGTGCCGATGGTCATCGAGGAGCCGTCGGTGGTGGCAGGAGCTTCCTTTGCGGCCAAGCTGGTCCGCAAGGGTGGGGGCTTCCAGGCGACGACCACCGCGCCGGAGATGATCGGCCAGATCCAGGTGCTCGACGTGGCCGATCTCGCATCAGCCTGTTCCGATTTGCTACGTGCCCGAGAAGAGTTGCTGACGCTGGCGAACGAGACCGATCCAGTCATCGCCAAACTGGGCGGCGGCGCGCGTGACTTGGAAGTGCGCATTTTGGACGAGACCGCCGTCGGCCCGATGCTGGTGGTGCACCTGATCTTTGACTGTCTCGACGCGATGGGGGCCAATGTGGTCAACACGGCCTGTGAGGCGCTGACGCCCAGAGTCGAGGAGATCACTGGCGGGCGGGTGTTGTTGCGGATCCTTTCCAACCTGGCCGACCGGCGGCTGGCGCAGGCGCGGTGCACGGTGCCGGTGGACGCACTGGCTTTTGGAGATTTCTCCGGTGAGCAGGTGGCTCAGAGTATCGTCGAAGCCTGGGCCTTTGCAGCCGCTGACCCGTACCGCGCTGCGACTCACAACAAGGGCATCATGAATGGCGTGGATGCGGTCGTCGTCGCCACTGGGAACGATTGGCGGGCTGCCGAGGCAGGGGCCCACGCTTACGCGGCTCGATCGGGGCGCTATACGGCCTTGAGCACCTGGTCGCGCGATGCCGATGGCAACCTGGTCGGCACGCTGGAAATGCCGTTGGCCTTGGGCACGGTAGGCGGCGTGACGCGGGTGCACCCAGGGGCACAGGTGGCGCTCAAGATTCTGGGTGTCAAGACCGCGTGCGAATTGGCCGAGGTCGTCGTCTCGGTAGGGTTAGCTCAGAACCTGGCGGCGATCCGAGCGTTGGCGACAGAAGGTATCCAGCGAGGCCACATGCGGCTCCACGCGCGACAGGTGGCCATCGCTGCCGGCGCGCATGAGGCGGAGATCGATTGGGTCGTGCAGCGCATGACGAGCAAGGGTGTTACACGAGTGGATGTCGCAGAAGTGGCTCTCAAAGAAGTAAGGAATTCGCAGCATGGCTGACAAAGATGGTTGTGTGATGCTCAAACCTGACCGCGATGTCGGCATCGTTGGGTACGGGGCATACGTGCCCCGGTATCGACTGCCTGCGACTGAGCCGGATCGGATCTGGATGGGTGGGCGGGGGGGTGCGCCGATCAAGGAAAAGTCAGTGCCCGGGCCGGACGAGGATGTGGTGACGATGTCCGTCGAGGCGGCCCGCAATGCCTTGGATCGGGCGGGCGGGATCGACCCGACCCTCATTCGCGCTGTGTGGGTGGGGAGCGAATCTCATCCTTATGCCGTCAAGCCGACCTCGACCATTGTGGCCGAGTCCATCGGCGCGACGCCCCACACGCAGGCCGCCGACTGGGAGTTTGCCTGCAAGGCGGGGACGGAGGCGCTCCAGGCAGCCATCGGCTTCGTCGGGTCGGGTATGGCGCAGTATGCGATGGTGGTTGGGATGGATACGGCCCAGGCCCGTCCTGGCGATGCCCTGGAATACACGGCGGGCGCAGGGGGCGCGGCCTACCTAGTCGGCCCAGCAGCGGAGGCTTTGGCCGTCTTCGAGGGCTCTTTTTCCTACGTCACCGACACACCCGACTTCTGGCGGCGGGCACACCAGCACTACCCATCCCACGGAGGGCGATTCACTGGGGAGCCGGCCTATTTTCGACATTCGCTTGGCGCTGCTCGAGGGCTGATGGACGCGTTGGGTGCGCAGCCCGGTGACTACGCCTACGCTGTTTTTCACCAGCCTAACGTCAAGTTTCCCCGGAAAGCGGCCAAGCAGTTGGGGTTCAAGGCGGATCAGATCCGAGTCGGCCTGCTGGCCGACGAGATTGGGAACACCTATGCTGGTTCGTCGCTGATTGGATTGTCGGCCGTGTTGGACGTAGCCGCGCTGGGTGACCGGGTGTTGTTGGTGAGCTATGGCTCCGGGGCGGGGTCGGATGCATTCTCGCTGCGTGTGACGGAGGCTATTCTGTCGCGGCAGAGGCTGGCACCGATGACGCAGGATTACATTGCCCGATGCACAGAGATTGATTATGGGATGTACGTGCGGTTTGTGGGAAAGCTGACGCTATGAGAGACGTAGCTATCATTGGGGCCGGACAGGTCAAGATAGACGAGCACTGGGACGTCAGTCTGCGTCACCTGGCATTCAAAGCCGTCAAGGCGGCGCTGGCCGATGCGGGCGTGGCGCAGGTCGATGCGCTCTACGTGGGCAACATGCTGTCGGGTGAGCTGGCGGGGCAGGAGCACCTGGGGGCGCTTGTCGCTGATTTTGCAGGGTTGCGCGGGATCGAGGCGCTCAAGGTCGAGGCGGCTTGCGGATCGGGTGCGGCGGCGCTGAGAGTGGGGTACGTCGCTGTTGCCGGAGGGCTCGCCGATATAGTCGTCGTGGTCGGCGTAGAGAAAATGACCGACATGCTGGGCGGCGATACGACGGCGGCGCTGGCGTTGGCGGCGGATGGGGAATATGAGACGTCTCAGGGTCTCTCTTTCGTCTCGGTCAATGCCTTGCTGATGCGACGCTATATGTACGAATACAACTGCACCCACCAGGACTTTGCGCCCTTTGCTGTCAATGCCCATCGGAATGCAGTCAACAATCCCTACGCGATGTTCCGCTTTCCAGTCACGGCGGACCGTTTCGTCGATGCAAAGATGATCTGCGATCCTATCAACTTGCTGGATAGCTCGCCCATCTGCGATGGGGCGGCGGCGGTGGTGTTGGCGCCGGCCGAGATGGCACGATCGCTCAACGCGGCCCCGGTGCGCATCGCTGCGTCGGCCATTGGGACCGACGCGCTGGCTATCCACGATCGGCGCGACCCGCTGGTGCTGGATGGAGGCGTCATTTCAACCCGGCGAGCCTATGAGCAAGCGGGCGTCGGGCCGGGGGATATCGACCTGTTTGAGTTGCACGACGCCTTCAGTATCATGGCAGCTCTCAGTCTGGAGGCTGCTGGGTTTGCGGAAAAGGGTCAGGGCGTGCGACTGGCCCTGGATGGCGAGATCGGGATCGACGGCAAGATCCCCGTTGCCACGATGGGGGGGTTGAAGGGGCGGGGACATCCTGTCGGCGCAACCGGCATCTACCAGATTGTCGAGGTGGTGCAGCAGTTGCGCGGCTTGGCGGGCGAGAATCAGGTGAAAAACGCGCGGCTGGGTATGGCGCAGAACATCGGCGGCAGCGGCGCGACGGTGGTGACGCATATCTTGGAGAGGGTGGAATAAGTGCACCAGTCTGCAGATGGCGAACACTTGCAAGCTTGAGTGATTAAGGAGGACTACAATGAGCGTTCCGAGGAACTGGAGATTGCAGCAGCAACGATATCGCTTGATCGGAGAGGTATGTGAGGGGTGTGGGGCGAAGATTTTCCCGCCGCGCGATGTCTGCCCAGAGTGCGAGGCGCCGGCCAAGACGCCGTTTGCCTTCAGCGGGCGGGGCGAGGTCTACTCCTACAGCACTATCTACCATCCACCACGGGGGTTTGAGGAGTTTGCACCCTATACCGTGGCTTTGGTGAAGCTGGAAGAAGGCCCTATGCTCACCGCGCAACTCACCGACGTGGACGCAGACGATGTGTGCATCGGTATGCCGGTGGAGATGGTGACACGCAAGATTCAGGCGTGTGGCGATAGCGGCGCCATCATTTACGGCTACAAGTTCCGGCCATCTCGATTTGATCCCCTTCCATCTGGTTAAGCAAAGACAGCACGTCTAGCTTGAACACCACGGTAAGTTTCCTGTCCTTGCCGATCAGCACCTTTTCTACCAGGGCAAGGACTATTTGTCTCCTCATCTGGAACAACTCATGGCGCTCTTCTTCCGTTTCAAGTTCGGCATTGAGTTCCTCCAATCCTTCGTACAGAGTGGCAAGATATTCCCGCGCCGTGTCCTCCCAATTGTCCAGGGCAGATAACCGCGCTGTCTCGCTCATGGTCATCATTTCGCGCTTCAGGTGCAATTCCTGGAGTGACAGTGCGCTCAACTGGTATCCCATATCGTCGTCGGTTATCAATCCCTTGCGCGCCCGCGTTATCACCCATTGGCGCTCCATGGCAAGGTTGTCCAACTCCTCCTGTAGCCGCTCGTTCTCTGCCTGAATCTCTGCGGCCCGTTGGCGCAATTGGTCAACGTGTTCTCGCGCCGCAAGCAACAGCACATCAGGATTACTCAATACCTCGCACGCCTTCGACCATACATACTCGTCGGCCTTTTTTGCCCCGATGGTTCTTGGGCAATCAGGGTGGACGTGCTCCGCGTGCCGTTCCGGGCAAAAATAGACGCCCAACCTTGTTTTGCGCTCAACTAATACCCCCTTGCTATTTCGCTTCCTGGGCGATGTGGAGTGCGCTCCCCATTTCCTGGGGCAGTCGCAGTACACCAACCCCATGATCAGGTAGTCCCGCTTCAAGTTGTGCGAGGGGTGCGTCTTATTTCCCTGGCGCACCTCCAGGAATCTCTGGTAAGTCGCCTTGCTCAGTATAGGGGGGACGGGTATCTCGAATACCTCACCGCAGCGGGTTTGAATCTTGATCCCAAAGGTGTATTCTTTGGCGGCTCCCAAGATCGCCTGGATGCTTGATATTGCCCACTGGATACGGCGGGGCACACTGCTGCCCTTTTGCGGAGCGTTGGCTTCTATCAACCGTCGCCGTATCTCCAACTGCGGGACACGCTCGACGTACCAGCCGAATATCTCGCGCACCCAGTGGGCTTCTTCTTCCACGATCTCGATCACCTCGCCGTTGCGCCGGTAGCCGTAGCGGTCTTGCCCGGTGTTGGCCTTGCCCGCCCTCAACCGTGCCTTGACGCCCATCGTCATGCGCTCGCGCATCCCGTCCAGTTCCATCTGCGCAACCCACGCCTTGACGGGGGCCATTTTCGGATCGAACGTCTCGCGGGCCAGTAGTACGTTCAGCTTGTGCTCCTGGATTGCTTCGAGGACGGACAGCATGGCCCTCATTCCTCTGTACAATCTATCCTCGCGCCACGCTATGATCGTGTCAAAGTGCCCCTCTGTCGCGTCGCGCAGCATTGCAACCAGGCCTGGACGGTCTGCCCGCGTTCCCGATGGGTCTACCAAGCGGTTCCTCACCCTGTACCGCTCTGTGTCTCGGTAGACTGCCACTACCGTCAGGCCGTGTTCACCTGCCAGCCGTCTGCAATCGGCTTCTTGCTCGTCAGGGCTTGCCTTCTCGCCCTGGTGCTCCGATGAAGTGCGAATGTAAATCGCCGCCTTGGTCCCTTGTTTCTCTAACATTTTGCCTGCTCCTAGTTTTATGCTTTACCCACCGCCTGGCGTCTGCCCCTCACATCTGCCCTGAGCCTGCCGAAGGGTTGCCGTGGGGGGCAGCGTGCCAGCCGGTCAACGTGCCAACATGTAACACGTCCCCCGGTTATGCCCGCTCTTGACCAGCAGCCCCCGGGCTACCAAGCCAGCCAGATCGAGGCGCAGCGTCTCGTCCGACCAGAACGGGCAGAGTTCGCGATAAATGCCCAGGTCGAGTTCGCCGTGCTCGCGCGTGTAGCGCAGGGCCTTGGCCTGTCGCTCGTTGACCAGCACCCCGCTCTTGGTGATCGGCCGAATCCGCGTTTCCAGATTGGCTGTCAGTGCAGGCACTCCATCCGACCCAAACACGTCGATTTTCTCGTCTTCGGTCAGGTCCAGCGTGTCACAAATGTCGGAAAACAGGAGCACCACTGGCGCTTCCAGTTCGGTCCACGAGTCGGGCTGCATATCCTGTTCCATCTGCTGCCGGAAGTGCCTCAAGCGCGCGACGACAACCTTGTGATGTGTTCTGGCGATCCACCACTCCAGCTGCTGACGCAGGCTGGGGCCATTCTTGATCAGTGTCGTTTTTTCGAGACCTTGCAATAGACTCATTGTGTTTGTCCCCCTTCTGTGCTATAGTGGGGGTGGACGCTCCGCCTGCCGATTCAGACTGACGGGGTTCCACCGGTGCCCCGGCTTTGCCGGGGCGCTCTTTGATCTTCATCGTGTTCACGTCAATCTGTCGGCCCCCTTACCACCCCCTTCCAAAACAAAACGGCCTACCCGCTGCGGTTATCCCGCTGGGTAGGCCGTTTATTGCGTCGGCTTGACGTGTGTGGTAGAATTGCGTCAGCCGGTTCCGCTGGCCGTTTCAGCGGGGTCGGTCAGGGCCGTGTCGGTGTTACCAGCACCGGCTCGGCCCGTTTGCCTTCTATTGAAGACGGTTACTTGCCCTCTGGCGTTTCTCCTCTTGACCTGACAGGCGGCTTCACGTCACCTGCCCATTCCTCCAGGTATTCTCTCAGAACGTCGCTCACTGACTTTCCGACAAGCGCAGCCTTCGCCTTCACCTTCCGGTGTAGAATCTCTGGCACCCTCACTGTTATGCGCTTCTCACGTTCTGCCATCCCATGCCACCTCTCGTGTAATTTGGTACACAATGAATTATACACGCATTTGCGGCAGGTGTCAAGCATCTCACCCGCGTCTGGGATCGGCAGTGCCGATGCTTTTGATTTGGTAAGGTTCTGCAGGCGCCATCAGGCTGGTGTAACCGCCCACACGAGCGAGAAAAAACGCGCTTCCAGATGGCGATAACGTACTGTCTTCCAGTCGCCTGGGCCGGTCTACCCGTCCACACCTCGACATAATTCTTGAGATGGACTCGCAGCAAAGTTCTCCGGCGGTTTCGCCTCTGTCATGCAGTCGGGGTCAACTGGACCACGCGCAAGGGCGTCACTCGATGCCCTGCATCTACGCTTCTGTGCCAATTCAAACAACAGGGCATAACAAGTGACCAATCTTCGCCGGCACTCTTCCTCGGTGTTGCTTGAGTTACAGTGTACTTCGGTTTGTGGCATTGGACCTCTCCTACTATTTGTCGAGCTTAACCATGCTCGATCTGGCATCTCGCTATTCGTTACACCGACCATCGCTTGCTGCGACTACGATCATTTAACCACCAAAGAGGGGGGTTGTCATCGGGCCACCGAAACGTGACCGAAACTGTTCCGAAATGTCGGCGAGTCCTGCGCACAGTTGGTGTGTATCCTACGCTTGAGAGCGCGAAATCCCTGGCTTTTTCGGACGTCTTTCCGAACACTTTCGCCAGGTTCTCGACTACACCGGCAAATTTGGCTATGATGGCTACTGAGGATGACTGCTACACCAAACACAACCGGGCTATGGACAAATGGAGGCACAAGATGAGCACTTCGCATTCAGGGCAAGCAGAGATCACGCACGAAGACGTTCAATTGCTCACGCTTCCTCAGGTTGCCGAGAGGCTGCAAGTCAGCCTGAGCGACGTGCGGCGCAAGATCCGAGCCGGCGTTCTTCCCAGCATCCGGCTCGGGTCACGGCAGGTGCGCGTGCTCGTTTCCGACCTGCAAGCCTACGTCGAGTCACGCCGCCGTTCGCTGTACAGAGACGGGGAGGCATCACAGTGACAAGCTCTCTTTTTTGCGCCGGGCCGGGTGTCAAAAACCGTCCCCGGATTCGGCCATCGGATGGATTCTACGCCGGTACGCCCGGCCATCCTGGAACGGTTGTGCGTACTTGTGAGTACTCCTGTGCCTATCACCTTCCGCTGGATTTTGACACCCCAAAGGCGCTATGGCGATTGGATAGACTCTTTGGAGGTGGAGAGTGCTGACGGCATTGATCCCGGACGAGATCGTGATCCCCGACTTGGAGCTATCTCCCGACACACTGGAACTTCGCGATGAATTGGCCGACCGCCTGAGATCGCGTGACGTGCCGCCTCTGGAGATGACTGCCTTCGTGCATCGTGTACTGACAACCTTCTGTCAGGATGGCAGCCCGCTTGGCCTGGCGCTCCATCCGCCGGCCGCGCACCCACCCCGCCGGTCAGGCCAGATTTGCCGCGTGCCGCCTGCTGCCTGGCAGCCGCGCACGCCGATTGGCGAGCCACTGATATGCGCACTCGCCAGGCGGATCGTCCGTGCCGCTGCCGAAGCTCAACCAGAGCACGCTGTCTGGCTGCCGGTTGCCTCATACCTGCTCGACCAGGTAAGCGCTGCGCTGAACGATCTCTCAGAAGAGAGCCATCGGGCGCTCACGCTGCTGGCGCGTCCTGGCGGCACGGCCAATCGCATCTTCGACCTCCATTTTCACACCGCCGGTTATCCGGCCTGGGATCACCTGGCCTTGCGCTTGCAGGCGGGCCTGGTGGCCCAGATCCGCAAGGAATCCCACCCGGCGTTCAAGCCCAGGTCGGTGCGCGACCACAACATCCGCACGTATTGCACCGCGCCCAAGACACTGGTGCCTCTCATCCGTGCCGATCTGCTTCCGCCTGCTCTCGCCGCGCTGGATGAAGACGCGTGCCTGCTGCGCGATGCGCTGTGGCAGGCTGCCGCACTCATCGATAGGATCACACCCAACACGCGCCAAGATTACGTGACCAAGCTGCTCGACTTACTGCGCCGCGGCGCTGCCAACCGGTCTCCTTCCGTCGGCCAGAGCGGCTTTGGTCGGCGCCGTCACCGGCCTTTCCGGCTGGCCGAACTCGATCCTGAAGCCCACCCGGCGAGTGCGCCAGGCATTCGAGGCTGGCAGGAACTGGTCCACCGAACTGCGCTGGACGAGGATATTCCGACCGCGGAATCGGGCCTCGACGAGGAAGAAGGAGAGTACGATGGCGATCTCGGAAAGATGGAAGCAGCAAGGCAAAGCAGCGGCAAGCAGCATTCGTGGTACCTGGGGAATCGCATCACCCTGGCGCGCAACCCGGGAGCGGATGATCCGCGCATCTTCCAGGTGCGCGAGATGGCCGAGTTCTACGCTGCCGTATTGGGCGAGCCGGTGCATCGGTGTGACCTCGCCGGACGCCTTAACCGGGCCGGGCACTTCTTGATGCTGGACCTGCTGTTGCACACAGGCCGATCCCCCGAGTGGCTTGCCGCCGTTACCCTGGGCCAGTTGCCGTCTTCAGACGAGATGCCGTCTCATCCCATCTACGACGCCAGTTACGGGGCCATCGGCTATGCCCCTGTCTGCCATGTCGGCGTTCCGCCACGTTTGTTGAGCTCCGACGAAGAAGCCGTCCGCGAGCGTCGTTGCCAGGCCGAGTCGTGTGAGCCGGTACGGCTATGGCATCCCCTGCCGTTGACGCCGTTCCAGGTCAGCCTGATTTCGGCATACCTGATACTGCGGGCGCGAGCAGTGACGACACTCCGTCCAATTGAAGGAATCCACGTCTCTACCGGTGCAGGTCCGTTGCTTCTGCTGGTACAGGATGGACGGCTGCGCCCGTGGGCCGCGGCAGACTCCGTGACGCTCTGCAAGGAACTGACCGCCGCGCTGCACTGCCATCACCCCAGCTGGCCTGCTGTCCGTCCTGTCCGTTTTCGCCTCGCTTTCATGGCCTGGTATCGCCACTGCGGCCTCGATCCTCTGTATGGGTTTTACATCTCCGAGCACTATCGCAACGAGCTACAAATGCCGGCCATCTACTCCCGTGTTCACGCCGAGGCGTTGGCTCGCGCCTATACCGCCGCGCAGGAGCAGTTGCGGGGCGAGATCAAGGCCGAGTACCGTGACCTGGCCGGCACTGCCATCGAAAGCAAGACCGACCCGCTGCTCTGGCGGCCGGAGGCCTTGCCGGAACTGGCACCGTGGCGCGGCGAGGATACTTTCGGCTCCTGGCATTGCCCACGCCGCGCCCGGGTGCGCGCCTTGCTTGCTGGCCTAGCAGATATGGCAACCTCTGCCGATCCAGCTACGGCACAGCGTGGACGGATCGGGCGCACCGCTGCCGGACTGACAATATTGAGCGGGCTGCGCCCGGCGGAGGTATGTAACCTGCGCGCCCACTGGGTGGACCCGGACGATGGCAGCATCGCCGTAGACGGCAAGGATAACTTCGCCCTGACCGCCGACCGGCAGGTGCCGGTTGCCGGGGCGCTGCGACCCTTGCTGGAAGAGGCGCTGGCCGACAGTATCTACGGTCCGCTGCCTGACGACGGGCGAGGACATTACCTGCTCTGGCTGGATGCCGGCGGAGTGCCGGTTGCCTTGAGCGAGGAGACCGGCAACCGCATCCTGGTCGAGGCCGGGGTGCGAGCCGGGCTGCGCGAGGAGCAGGTGCCCGATTGGTACGCGCTGCGCCACTTTTACCGGAGTTACGCACTGGAGGTGGAGACGCCGTTCGAGGTAATCAATGCCCTGATGGGCCACCAGGTGCTGGGCTGCGATCTGTACAACCGGGCGCTGGATCAGCAGGTGGACGGCGTCCTGGCGCAGGGCCGTGCATTGGCCGATCACATCGCGCAGGAGGTCGGATGGGATGCCGATGGAACAGGTTGAGTACGACGAGGAAGTCTTCATCCCGCTGCGGGCACGCCTGCTGGCCACACTGGACGGACTGCGGGCAGAGTGCCCATCTGTGCTAGACGAGCACTGCTATCGCGCCATTCGCCGGGCACTGTCGCGAGCGCGTCTCCTTCCTCCCGACGCGGCGATCCTCCAGCGCTGGTTCCGCGCTGCCTGCCGGCGCGCTGATGGGATCGAGTATTCTCACTCCCAGCGCGCGCTCTTCGTCCGGCAGTTCGACGCTGTGGGCCGACGCTGGGTAGAGGAGCAACTGGTCGGTGAGCCGCTACAGGTGATCAACTACCGGAGGCGCCGTCCTGGCGGAGTGGCCGACCCAAGGGTGTATCAGACGGTGCGCCCTACAGAGGTACGTTGCCTCCAGGAGGCGTTGTTGCTGCGCCTGGGGCAAGATGGAGAAAACACCGGAAGCGACGAGGCGCACTGGGAAGCGTTCTGCCGCCTGGCGTTCGCGCTGATCGTGTGGGGCGGGATGGCCTGGCCGGGGGCCTTGGCCATGCTGACCGACCTGGAGTGGCGTCACGTCCGCGCTGCCTCGCGTGGCTTCATCTGTATTCCACGTCGAGGCGTGTGGCTGCGCCTGCACGTCCCGCCGCGCGTGGAGGCGTTCGCCCTGGCGCTGGGGGCGCAACTGCCGCGCTCGCGCAAATTCGCCGAACCGGATCCGACTCAGACGCTGCTGCCCCTGGAGATCGGAGGCGGCAACCCTGAAAAGCGTCGAGCTTGCGTCACCCGTCGTTTCAACCGTTGGCTACGAGGGCTCTGTCAGGCTGCCAGCGTACACCCTGTCAGTTTGCACACATTGCAGGAAGCGGCTCGAATGCAGGTCGCCAAGCTGTATGGCAACGTCCTGGCCGGCGCGATCCTGGGCCTGACTCCATATGCGCTGGTTCCAGATGGGCAGCGGCATGTGTTCGAGACGTATCGGGCGACGTTCACGCTGCCACCGGCGTCGTCTGCGCCGTCGATCCCTGTCCTGCCGAGTCGCCGTCCAGTCTGTGTGGATTCCGCGGTGCAGGAAGAGGGCAATTGCCGCCTGGAGGAGTTGATTGTGCTCTTGCAGGATGTCCTTCGGCCATTGCTCGTATCAGGAACTGCCTCGCGCGGCGAGACGGCAGCCGCGCTGGAATCGCTGGCCCGTGGGTGGCTTGGCGCGCCGTCAGAAGCCAACCTTGCGCCTGCGTTCGCTGCCGCCCGCGAGCAGGTGGACGGGGACGTGTTCAATGTGTCCGCACTGGTGGCCTGGCTGGCCCACCTGTGCCGCCAGACACGCCTGAAGCCGCTCACGCTGGCCGCCTATCGCTCCGCCGGCTGCGCGCTGGCGCGCCATTTCGCCGGGCTGCGTTGGGACGAGTTGGACAGGGAAGACGCGCTGGAAGTCGCCCACCTTCCCTTGGGCAGAGCGACTCGCTCTCGTCTCCTGGTTGTCCTGGGGCAGATAGGCAGGTATCTGTCACAGGTGTTGGAAATACAGGCGGATGGGCTGGATCGTGTCACTGCGCGGCTGAGCCGCAGGCTCCGGCCGGTCAACCTGATCGGCCTGGACGACGTGGCGCGGTTGCTGGCGTATCTGATCGCCCGGCAAGAAGAGGCGCTGGCAGAAAGAGACGAACCGAACGCACGCTTGGCGCACAGCACCTTCCTCGCGGTGCTGCTGGCTTGCTTTTTCGGGCTGCGGCGGGGCGAGGTGTGCTGCCTGCGCCTGGGGGATATGGTGCTGGACGCCCACTCGCCTTACCTGCGTATCTGGCGCTCCAAGCGCGGGCGCTCGCGCGTGGTCTGGGCGCGCCACGTTCCACCAGTGGTGTTGGATCGGCTGCGCGCCGAGTGGCAGAGTCGGTGGGAAGCTACAGGTGGCGACCCGGCAGCCCTATTCTTGGAGTACGAGGAAGACGAGAAGGCGTTTGCCGACGTGCTGGGCAAGGCGGTCAACACGGCCATCCAGGCGCTGAAGCTGGAGAAAAACCCCGACGCCTTACCGGTCACCTTGCACACCCTGCGCCACGTCTATGCCAATCGGATGCTTGTGTTGGGGGCGCCGCTGATCGAGATCGCCCGCAGCCTGGGGCACGCCGATACCGACACGACCACCGGCTCTTACCTGCACGCTTTTGATACCCTGCAAGAGGAACGACTGAAGGAGATGTTGGCTGCACAGCCAGAGGATGGGGTGACGGCAACACAGATCGGCGGCTTGCTAGGGATCAAGCGCGCGGCCGTCTTGGCGGCGCTGAAGCAGTTGCTAGCGGGGGAGCGGGAGGGCTGGCGACGCGGCGAGCGCCACCTCTACCCGTGGACGACGGTGGTGCGGCTGCTGGCCCGGCGACTGCGGATGGAGGGGCAAAGAGCACGGGCCGTCGAGGCCGGTTGCCAGGGCGCGCAAAGTGGGTAAAATGATGGGTAATGGTTGAGCAACAGAGTAGGTGTACGATGGTCACGTTTTTCGGCGTGCGCTCCGGCGTGGGGGTGACGACTTTGGCGGTCAACGTTGCGGCGATCCTGGGCGTCGTGGCGCGCCGCAAGACGCTGCTCCTGGACCTCAGCGGCGATGGACGCGGTGTGAGCGACCGCCTGGGCATCTCAGGCGATCGTAGCCTGCTGGGTCTGACCACGCCATTCCTCAGAGATGGTTACATTTCCCCGAACGAACTGACCAGGCAGGTCGTGCGCTACGAGCCCGGTGAGCCGTGGCCGGCCGGGGTATCGGCGCTAGACATACTGCCGGGCTTTGACCGCGCCGGGCTTTCGGCGGCCGATGAGCAGCGGCTACACGCCTACTATGGCGTCGCGCTCGTCAGGGCCGTGTGCGAGAGCGCCTGCCTGGCCGGGTATCAATTCGTCCTGGCAGACGGAGGAATCTGGTGGGAGGAGAAAATCGGATTGGGAATGCTGGGCGATTCTGCCCAGGTGTTCCTGGTGAGTTCCTTAGAGGAAGATGATGTGCTCAGCATCGGTGGCCCGCTAGCGCAGATGCGCGCCAGGGACTGGCGCGCATGGGTGATCTTCAATCGATCTCACAGGCTGCGGTTCGAGCTCAAGTATCAAATCGTGGATTTTCCGGAAGATCTGCTGTGCGCGTTCGTCCCGCCAGCGGAGAAATACCTCGAAGAATGCAGAGCCCGAGGGTTGCCTGCAGCGCTTCTCGAACTTCGAGCGGCAGGCCGACGCCCCAGTAGGTTTGCGTCAGGCTGTGTTGCTGTGGCCTGCCTCATAGACCGGCGGCTGAAGAATAAGATGCGGGACAGCCGCGGTCGCCCCCTGCGGGTGTAGACCCTTCTTCCTCCGATTGTGCTTCACCTAGCTCCCTCGCGGGCGCTGGGCATCATTCTCGATCCATGTGTAGTAGTAGCGATTGACGATACCGACGACGCCCTCCCTGAACATATCTCTGACGTAATTGGGACATTGACTGACCAAGTGCTTGACACTCGCCATCGCAACCAGGAAACCAAATATCTCATGGTTCAAGAAGCGATAGGTTTGTGGGCCGCACTGGATCAGCAACGGCGATGTCTTGGCACCCGACCACTTCTCTCTAAGGACCTCCACCAGGTATCCCAGCGCCCACTCCTCTTGGAAGGTGATCGGGGTGTCATCGTACACTGGTTCACATCTGGCCGAGGTGTACATCGGTATCGCTAACCGTCCTAATATCCCAAGCTCAGAAGGCAATTCACCGTATTCTTGATGCCAGTCTGGAGCAGGCTTTCCGCTGCGCAAGAACAACTCGGTGATGAATTGCTGGGCCACCGAAACGCAATCCCCTCGATGCAAGCGTACCTGTTCGCACAGGGCAGTCAGCCCCAGAGGGAGCGCCGCGATGTCCGGCATATCGCAGGCCAGGCGCTGCGCCAGGAGCTCGTCAAAGCCGGGAATGGCCCGAATCCCGAACTCGATGATGAACTGGCGGACCTGCACCTCATCAAGTGGCTCTAGGGTAGCGCGCACCGCGCCCAGGCCGCCGATCATCACGAGTTCCTCGTCGGTCATCCAAGGGGCAACAAAGACCACTCCGGCAAAACGCCTGAGCCTCCGCCCAATGCGGGCCTGGTCTTCAGGCGGCAATCTCGACAAGTTGTCCACCAGGCAGATTACCTGAGCCTTGCTCAAGGTTTTATCAAAGTTCTCCCTACTCCCTTCCGTGCAGCGTTCTTCGCCATATACCTTCTCTGCCAGATATGCGTAGACCGAGAGGTCGTTGGCCGCAGCATCGGCGTAATCCCGCGCGTCCACGCGCAGCACGACAGGTTCGATGGCTGTCGCGTCTTTGCAGTACCGATTGGATAGCCACAATAGGGCGGTTGTTGTCCCGTTGCCCCGGGTATCCAACAAGGCGATCCGCGGCCCTGGCTTGCAGATGTCGGTCAGGCGTGCAATCTCTTGGTTACTCTTATCCGCGAGCAGCGAGGCTGGGTACGAGACCCGACGATCCAGGAACCACTCGAACGAAGTGAGCAATTCCTCCTTGCCGAGAAGCCATTCGATCTCTCGCAGCTCGTAGAGGCGATAGTCGGCTAAACATTGCGAGAGGCGCGCGTGCCAATCCAGTTCGGGGCCGGGCATTATCTCTGACGGCTGAACTATCACCGCCGTCTGCGGCTCCTGAGACTCGATGGTTGCGGGGTCCTGTAATGGCAAACCCGCGATGCAGCAACCCGCGTTCTGGGCAGTTTCCACGATTCGTCTCGCAAAGTAGCGGAGCGCCTTATCGTGATAACCTATGAGCTTGCGCTCGCCTAATTCGCCCTGCTTGCCTATCTGCTCGAAGAGGTCGCGTATCCATGTGAGGTGCCGGGTACGCTCCTTTTCATTCGGGCAGCTCATTTCTATCAGTTTAACCAGTGCTGGTAGCGACTGGCCTGCTTCAATCACTTCGCCGTAGTTGGCTGCCCTATCTGGAACTCCTGGCATCTTCAGTGCCGGGCGAATGTCTCTGAACCATATTGCAACATAGCCAATGATCAGCGGCTCCTCTTTAGTCAAGCGCTCTTTGGACTTCAGTAGCTTGTCGCGTTTGCTATAGGAGAGCAGTTGACCAAGATCGTTCACGACGCGAAGGCCAAGCGATTGAATCAAAGCCCAACCGCCACTTCCCTGTGGGCATAGCAGTGGGGGGATAGGGTCAACGCCTGCTGTGAGAGCCTTAATGGTTTCTTCTGCAGCCAAAGAGTGGGAGTCGTATTCTTCGGGCGACTCTCGCAGATTGTCCAACACCTGCTTCATCTTGTACAGATCAACCCTGCGCTTTGTCACTGCATTTCTCCTGACTTGCACCACCGAACAACGGACAATAGCGAACACTCGCCGTGATTATACCTCACAGGGCGGCCTTCTTACAAACTCGCCGTTTCGCATTTGCGCAAGCGCAGCCGATGGAATATAATCAGACCACAGTGCATTCACGCGACGGAGGGCGATGGTACAGCCGCTACCTGCTGCAGGCAGTCACCCCGGCGCTCGAGGCTGCCGGATGGGATGCGCCGATCTGGCGATAATCGATCGGCGGCAGCTGAAGGCTCTCACCGTGTTCCGGCCCCCTCTCTCCGAACAACGCCACATCGCCGCCTGTCTGAACAACCTGCAGGCCAGGGTGGACGTCGTCAAACGCCAGCAGACCGCCACCACGCTCAATGCTCTACTCCCTTCCATCCTCGCCCAGGCGCTCCCGGAGGGAATTGTAGCCACACCTTCCATAGCTCAAAAAGCGGTTCCCGAGATACAGTGTGGAAACCGTGCCAATAGAAAGTAAGAGGAGTCGACATGCGCGACAAACAACCGCTCACCTTAAGGCAGGCCGTCGAGCAGGTGTTGGCACAGCTAGATGGCCCGGTGGCAATGGACGAACTCTCCCGCCAAGTCTTGAGTCTCCGCCCGTCCAAGGCCAAGAAACCGACCGCCGCGCTGCGTAACCACGTCCGCTGGAACGAGGCGGGCAAGACCCTGGTCTTCCTGGATGCCCAAACCATCCTCCCGCTGCGCGTCGCCATGCGCGGAGTGCGTTTCCGTATCCCTCTCTCTCCCCAAGAAGCCAAACGGGGGATGCTGTTCATCCACCCGGCGTTTGACTATTTTCTGCCCCGGCAACTTGACCCCGCGAAGGTTCAACTGCTGGATCCGGAAGGCCATCCCCTCCCCGTTCGTGTGGTCAGCATCCAGGAGAAAGTCAGAAGTGTATTCGGGACATACGTGGAAGAGCACAATGCCTTCGACCTGGGTGGCTGGTTCCGCGCCAATCGCATCCAGCGCGACGATAGCGTCCTGGTCACGATCGGGGATTGGGATGCCGCCCGACTGCACCTGGAGCACGAGCCGGTCAGTCGCCGCCGTGAGAGTGAGATCGAGCAAAAAGACCGCGAGCTGGCCAACCTACTTTTCGCCATGCTGGAGGACGCGCGCGACGAGAGGCTCTACACCCACGTGGCGCTCCTGACCGCCTATGCCCGCCTATCTGACCCGCGCGGCTATCCCGGCAGCCACTGGATCGAGGTCATCGGCCGCGACTCGCGGATGAAGTACGATGGGTTTGCCATCCACTACAGCAATTTCCGCTCGCCACTGGGAGCAATGTTCTACGGGGAGGAGACTACGCCCGAAGAGTCTTTCTCTCTTGGCCAGGGCCGGCAGGTGTACCGCTTCCGGGCCGCGTTGTGGCATCGCCCCGGGTTGTGGCGCACGCTCGGAATCCAGGGAAAACAGACCTTGGGTGAATTCGATGCCATCCTGCGCGACGCCTTCGACCACGACACGAGCGACCACCTGGGCGGCTTTTGGAAGCTGGTGCGGCGCGGGAAGAGCAAGCGCTTCCGCCAGATTGATCTGGGCGACGTGGAGCCTTTTGGAGGAGGGAGCGGGACCGAGCGGCGCATCGCCGGCCTGGGCCTGCGGCCCAGGGACGAGCTCAAGTACGTCTACGACTTTGGCGATTGGATCGAGCACCGCGTCGCCCTGGAAGAGATCGTCGAACCAGAGGCGCGGGTCAAGTACCCCCGCATCGTCGCCCGGAACAAGCCGCAGTACCGGGATTGCCAGGCGTGCCTGGCACAAGGGCGCAAGGCCAGGGCGACCTGGATTTGTATCGAGTGCTCCAACAGGCAGCAGAAGGACGTGTTGCTCTGCGAAAAGTGCCTGCTGAAAGGGCACGAGGAGCACTATGCGGAGGAAATCCTGTACTGAATCGGTCCAGCGCCGCGCCGGCGCAGACTCTCGCCGGGCATGCCTCAATGCCGCCTGCACTGGCCTGCCGCCTATCGCATGCGCCTGAAATGGCGCAGCACATTTAACAACTCGCCTGGAGGCAGCCAGGTGTTGCAAACCTTGCAACACGCCACCTCTACACTGGGAACAAAATCCCAAGTTTGGAGGTGGCGAAATGGCATATTGGAACAGCAAACAAGGAGAACGAGAAGCGATTAATCGGCTTATCCGCCAGAACCCTGGAATCAGCCCGGCAGAGATTGCGCGCAGATTAGGCGTCGCACGCTCAACGGTGCTGCGGCAGTTGCCCAGCCTGGAGGAGGCGGGGTACCTGTACAGTGAGGATGAGAGGGGCGGGCTGCGCTACTACAAGCGGCGAAGGTGAAAACTCGTGCAAAGTTGTTGCGTAATTTAGGAGAACAGTGTGGTAAATTAGTATTAGACCGGACATCGGAGACACAGGAGTGAAGAAATGTCACGATCCGATTCCAAAGCAGACCGTCTGTTGCAGTTAGAGCAAATCTTGTTGGCCTACCCCGAGGGGTTGAGCAAAGCAGAGATTGCCCGCAAACTGGGCGTACACCGGGCGACGGTGGGGCGATACATCGAACAACTTGCCCTCCGCCTTCCCATTTGGGAGGACGAGCATCTCGTGGGCATCAGCCGCGACGATTACCTGACTAGTGTGCGGCTGACGATTCACGAGAGCATGGCGGTGCACCTGGCAGCCCGGCTGATGGCGACTCGCACCGACAAGCACAACCCCCACGCGGCCGCAGCGCTGCGCAAGTTGGGGCAGGCGCTGGAGAATTTCTCGCCCCAGGTGAGCCGCCACCTGCGGGCCTCGGCCGACGTGATGGACGATGCCGCCCGGCGTCGCAACCCTGTGTACCTGGGTGTGCTGGAGACGCTGACACGCGCCTGGTCGGATGGGCGGATGGTGCGCGTGTGGCATCGCTACGAGGATGGTCAGGTCTATGAATACACCTTTGCGCCCTATTTCATTGAGCCTTACGCTGTGGGCCAGACCTCCCACGTCATCGGCTGGCGGGAACCACCCGGCGCTATACGGACGTTCAAGATCGAACGTATCCAACGGGCTGAGGTGATCGTCCCAACCAAGTCTTATGCGATTCCGGAAGGCTTTGACCCACGAGAGATGCTGGCCGACGCCTGGGGCATCTGGTACACCGAGGCGGAGCCGGTGGAGGTGGTGCTGCGCTTTCACCCGCGTGTGGCTGGTCGGGTGCGGGAGACGCAGTGGCACCGCAGCGAGAGAATTGAGGAACAGCCGGATGGATACCTACTCTGGCGTGCACGGGTGGCCGAGCCGCAGGAGATGCTCCCCTGGGTCCGCGGGTGGGGCGCGGACGTGACAGTGGAACAACCGGAGGAATTGAGACAACGGGTAGCAGGAGAGGCGCGGCGCCTGGCGGAGGCTTATGGTTGGCAAGTTGGTCGGGGTGATGCGGCGAGCGTGGGGCCACAGAGTCCAGGTGATACACTGGATCAGACCTTTGCCGACTACTTTGGAGGAACGCCGTGAACCCGACCCCCTACCCGTTTCAACGTCGTGTGGCCGAACTGCTTCTGGATGGCCGCAACGTGATCCTGCAGGCTCCTACCGGCGCGGGCAAGACGATGGCGGCGATGCTGCCCTTCCTCGATGCCATCGAACATGGGCGCGACTTTCCGCACAAATGCCTGTACGCCGTGCCGATGCGCGTGCTGGCCAACCAGTTCGTGGAAGAATACCGGGGCAAAGTCAGGCGAGCGGGCCGCGACGATCGCATTCGCGTGGAGATCCAGACCGGCGAGCAGCCCGACGACCCACGCCTGGAAGCCGCGCTCACCTTCGCCACGATAGACCAGGTATTGAGCAGTTTCCTGCTCGCTCCTTACAGCCTGCCCCGCCGGTTGAGCAACCTGAATGCCGGAGCGGTGGCCGCTTCGTACCTGGTGTTCGACGAGTTCCACCTGTTCGATCCGCTCTCGACGCTACCGACCACGCTGGAGATGCTCAAGATGCTGCGCGGAGTGGCTCCGTTTCTGCTGATGACGGCCACTTTCTCCGGCGATATGCTGGCCGGTCTGGCTGGCGTGCTCGACGCCGTGGTCGTGCCGGAAGACGACGCGGCGCGCCGGGCGCTGCAGGCGCTTCCCTCTCAGCAAAAGGTGCGCCGCTACTATGTGGCGGAGGGTCCGCTGTGCGCCGAGGCGGTGCTGGCGCAACACCACGCCCGCACCCTCGTCGTCTGCAACGTGGTAGACCGGGCCCAGGCTCTCTTCGAGACGCTGCGCGACCACCCTGGCCGGGGCGACGCGCAGGTGCTTCTGCTCCACAGCCGCTTTCTGCCGGAGGATCGGAAGCGCATCGAGGGCCGGATACGAGAGGTGTTCGGCAAGGACGGCGACCACAGTGAGAGTTTTGTCCTCGTCGCCACCCAGGTGGTCGAGGTTGGGCTGGACATCACCTGCCGGGCGCTGCACACTGAATTGGCCCCGGCCAACGCACTCTTACAGCGAGCGGGCCGCTGCGCCCGCTATGCTGGCGAGGCAGGGGACGTATTCATCTACCCGACCAGCCTCGACCGGCAGGGCGAGACAGTTGACCTGCAGGAGCGCGTGCTGCCCTACCGGGAGCAGGGCGAGGAGATCACGCGCACGCTGGCCGAGTTCCGCGCCCGCCACGGCGACGTCTTGACCTTTGGCGACGAGCAGGCGGTCATCTCCGCGGCCCACGGCCCACGCGACCGCGCCATCGTCCAGGGCCTGGCGGCGACGCAGGAGGCGCACCGGTATAGGATGAACAGCGTGATGGACGGCCAGTCCTCTGGCGGCGCCGGCAACCTGATCCGGGAGGTGTCGTCGCGGCTGGTCGTGATCCACGACGATCCGCAGGCCGTGCTTGAGCGGCCCTTCGCGGCGGAGGCTTTCAGCCTGCACCACAGCGTGCTCTATAGCCTGGTGGAGCGGTGGCTGGCGCGCGAGGATGAGTTGGAGGCGGGATACGCCGTTCACGCGCTGCACGACCTGGGCGACGAGAGCGAAAGCGGGCGCTCGTCCTTCCGCTGGTTGCCGGTGCAGGACAAGGGCGACGTGGTCGGCTCGGCGCTGGTGCTGGTGCATCCGGCGCTGGCCGGATATGACCCCGACCTGGGCTTCGCGCCCGACCGGTCCACCGGCTACCGGGCCAAGCTGGCCCCGGCGCGCGAGGAGACGGTGCGCGGTGGTTACGCCTACCGCCTGGAGCCTTACAGGGAGCACGTCGAGCGGGTCTATCGGGCCTTCGAGCGCCACGCCTGGCCGGAGATGGCCCGCGCCGCGTCTTGCCTGGAGCGCGCCTGCGGCTGGCCGGCAGGGAGCGTAGAGCGGGCGGCCCACCTGGTCGTGCTCTTTCACGACGTGGGCAAGCTCAACCGCGCCTGGCAGGACTGGGTGAGGCGCTATCAGAAGGCTATCGGGCAGCCTGCGCCAGCCGGGTTCTACGCCCACAGCGATTCAGACCCGGCGAACCCGCTGCACCGGGAAAAGCAACAGGCGCTGGGGAAAAAGCCGCCTCACGCTGTCGAGGGAGCGGTTGCGGTCGCCCCGCTCCTGGCGGCGGCGGTAGAGGAGTGCGAGCCGCTGTTCAACGCCGCCTTCACCGCCATCGCCCGGCATCACGGCGCGTTCACCCGTGAGTACAAGCGGTATGGGCTGGACCCAGGCGCGTGTGCAGAAGTTGATGGAACGCTGACCCTGCTGCCCGCTGCACTGGCGGCCGGCCTGGGGGGAGAGGACTTGCTGACCGGCGCGAGTCCGGCGCAGATGCCGATTGACGATTCGCTGGTGAACCCGGAGCGGGACGGCGAGTTCCTGGCCTACGCGCTGCTGGCGCGGGCGCTGCGAAGGGCGGATCAGGAGGGGACGGCAGAGAGGTGAGATCAGCGGTAAGTATCTTCGCGGCGGCGTCTGACGGCGACGATAGTGACGATGTGATCCTCGTCGTCGATATGGTAGATGATGCGCCAGTCACCCACGCGGATACGCCAGCCCTCAGATCCGCGCAGTTTGCGGCATCTCGGCGGGCGGGGGTCGTTTTCCAGTTTCAGGAGGGCGGCCGCGATGCGGTCGAAATCCGGTTCGGGGATGCGGTCCAGTTCTTTGCGGGTGCGCCGATCGAGGAGTTCAACGCGGTATTCAGGCATGGCCGCCCTATCGCTGGCGCAGATAGTCCTGGAGGGACAAACGTTCCTCTTGAGAGGAACGGTCGGCGGCCTGAGCCAGCCGAGCGGCCAACTCCTCGTCCTGGCTATCGGCCTCGTCGTCCAGGAGGTCCAGGTAGTGCTCGTATTCTTCCGGCGTCAGCAGCACGGCGACCGGGCGCTGCTCGGCGTCCACGACGTAGCGCGCGCCGCGCTCGCGGAGAACTTGGGCAATGTCAGATGAGGTTTCGGTCATGGCACACCTCGCGTAATCGTATATCAACCGGGATTATACACCGGGCCGGCTGAACGGACAAGGGCGCGTGGATGGGGAGCGAAGGATGGAGAATGAAGAATGAAGCGACACAGGGCACGATTACAGACGCTCATCGCTACGCTGGGCAGCGAGCCGCAGGTGGTGACGATTGTGCTGGATCGGCTGCTGGCGGAAGGCCAGCGCATCGACCAGGTCGCGGCCGTGTACACCGCCGCCGACGTGGTGCAGGAGGCGATGGCGCGCCTGGCGGGCGAGTTCGACGGGGCGGTTTATCCCGGCGTTACGCTGCGCACGGCGCCGGTGAGCGGGCCGGACGGGGCCGTGGAGGACTTTAGAAAATTCCTTGAATCTGTTGCAGAATTCAGAGAACAAGCATGGTATACTGGTTGCAGAATATGGAACATTCCACCAGATTGGACGCAGGAGAACGCAGATGTTGCAACATGGCGAGAGATCGATGAGACGAGCCGACAGGCTGAATCGTATCGAGCGTATTCTCTACGACGCACCGCACGATGGTCTGACGCCCGGCCAAGTCGCCGAGCGTTGCGGAGTCAACCGCACCACGGTCTGGCGTGACATTCGCGCCCTGGAGGACAATGGCGTACCGATCTGGAGCGCCAGGGGGCGCTACGGCATCCTGCGTGAGCGCTACGTCACCTCGGTGCGGCTCAATCTACACGAAGCCACGGCTCTGTTCCTGGCTGCGCGGCTGCTCTCGCGCTATTCGGACGAGAACCATCCCCACGTGGCCCGCGCGATGGAGAAACTGGCCGCTGCGATGCCCAGGGACATGATGCAGCAGCACATCCAGCGCGCTGCCGATCTGGTCCGCGAGCGGCGCGAGCGGCCCGAGTTCACGCGCATGCTGGAGCAACTGACCGAGGCGTGGGCTGAACGCAAGCGGGTGCGGTTGTGGCAACGTCCCGCCGAAAACCAACCGGCACGGGCGCGCCTGTTCGAGCCGTACTTCTTGGAACCCTCCGGCGTTGGTTATGCGCTCTACGTTATCGGCTTCGACTACCTGCGCCAGGACATCCGCACGTTCAAGGTCGAGCGCCTGGAACGTGTAGAACTGACCACCGAACGGTTTGAGGTGCCGCCCGACTTCGATCCCTACCAGTATCTACACAACGCCTGGGGCATCAACTGGGGCAGCGGCGAGCAAATCGAGGTGCGATTAAAATTTCCGCCGGGGCGGGTGACACAGCGGGTCAAGGAGAGCGAGTGGCACATTTCGCAGCAGATCGAGGATTTGCCCGACGGCGGGTGCATCCTCGCCGTGCGCGTGGGGGCGACGCTGGAGATGAGGCCGTGGATTCGGCAATGGGGTGCCGACTGCGAGGTGCTGGAGCCCCCGGAACTGCGGGCGGAGATCGCGGAGGAGATGAGACGGGCGACGGAGATGTATGGAAAACGTATTTAGCGGGAGGCCGTAGTGACTTTGCCCATTTTGGTCACTAACCAAATACCTGGCACGGATAGCAATGTACCACAGCCTTTGCTGGAGCTTTTTCAGGCATACTATGCTCCTAATGGTCAATCTTATGCGCCCTTTGAGCATCAAGCGCAGACACTTCGCCTGGTCACAGAGGATAAGGAAGTCTTCCTGGTCGCCGGCACAGCCGCGGGGAAAACGTTGGCGATTGCAGTACCACTATTCCACAAACTGCAGACTGGGCGCATCCGCAAAATGCTGCTCATGTATCCTACCATTGCCTTGATGGAAGACCAGCGCAAAGTGATGGACAAGCTATCCGAACTGACCGGCCTGAAAGTGGCGCAGATTCAGGGCGGGATGTCCCGTTCACAGTTAATCGCGGCGCTCAACAAGCCGGTCATTCTAGCGACGCCGGACGCGGTGTACTGGTTCTTCCGCAAGAACATCAAGTATAGCGGGCTGCTGATCTATGCGTTGGCGCAGGTGGACGAGTATGTGCTGGATGAAGCGCACCTGTTCAGTGGATTGATGCTGCGCAACTTTGAACACCTGTGGCAGCGCATCCAAATGCTGGCGGCACTTCTGAACAAGACGCCGAGACTGCATGTCCTGACCGCCACGCCAACCGAGGCGTTACGGCGGTTGAACAACGCCACACCAATCATGGGACGGTCCAAATGCCATGATGTGGCGGTCGAGTTGCGTCCCTGCGGGCGGTTTGATCGCAGCGATACAATGGTGGCGGCGATCAACGAAGCCCTGGCTGCCGGACACTGCAAGGTACTGGTAGTGTGCAATTCAGCGCGAACCGCCCACCAATTGTTTGAAAAGTACAAGGTCAACGATCACGCAGCTATCCCTGTGGAACACCGATTGCGATTCGGCAAGGTCGAACTGGGGAAATTGCTGCAATGCCTGGAAGCATCTGGCGTGGAACAGGAGATTCTGGATGGTCTGAGCGCGCGCTTTTTCCGTGAGGAAGACGTAACCCTGAGTGACCTTCCCTCCGGCACGCAGGTAACCCTGCCACTCACCGAGGTGATCGCCGCGACGACGGATGTGTTGGAACAGCAGTGCTGGCGTGTCAAGCGGGCGCTGTGGGAGCGCGGGCAGGAGTCCGGCGAAAGTTTGGAAGCACTGCTGCACAACCGCCCGTTGCCCTGCGCCATTGTCGCGGCGCTGCGCGGGCAGTTGGCGGCTACGCCGAACCTGGAACAGCAGCAGGCGTTGGTAGACCAATGGCTATCAGAAACCCTGGAAGCCTTGAGCGACCTCGATGCAGAGCAAATTGCCTGTGAAGCGCGGGATTTCCGGGCTTTGCAGGAAACGTTAGCCGCCGGGTTGGGCGCAAAACTGGCTGAGTGGGTGGCCAAGCGGTTGCTTTATGAGATGAAGGCCAACCCGGATTGGACACATCTCCCCGCCCGCAGTTTGAGTCACCGGCCCATTTATTTGCGCTGGCTGGATTGGATGGTAGAGAAAGAACAGGTAGAGCGCATTCGCACGACCACGCGAAAGGGGCTGGAATCCGGCGCGCTGGAAGCCGAGTGCCGGCACATCGGCCTGTGGAAAGGCACATCCGTGCCGGTCATCGTTTATTCGGGCAGCATGGCGAAGCACGCCCGCGCCGGGCTGATTGACGTGTTCGCCGATTTGGACCAGGCCGTGCTGATTTCCACCTCGGCGGTGGAGGTGGGGGTGGACTTTGCCGCCGACATGTTAATTACCGAGGAGTGCGAGGGCAATAGTTTCTTGCAGCGATTCGGGCGCGTGGGGCGACATGGCGACCAGAGCCGGGTGTTGGTCTTGGTCGGCGGAGAGGTAGCCGCCCGACTGCGCGACCTGGATGGGCAAAGTATCAGCCGCGACGACTTTTCGGAGTGGATCAAGGACGCGTTTCCGCAGCGCAACTATGCTGCCGCCTCACAACTGGTGGATGCCGGGCATTACCTGGTCAACGAGCAGTTGGGACGCATCGGGACGTGGCTCAACGCGGCCCCCGACCTGGCCGCCGCGAAACCCCTGGCCGAGCAACTGCGCGCCGCCGACATCCCGGTGGGCTTTGGATTGCGGAGCACACTGCCGCAGATTGCGCTCAAAGATGGCGTGACCAAAGACCCGTTCTATCTGCTGCGGTACGTGGACGACCAGGATTTGCGTCCGGCGGATTCGCCGTTTGAAGTGGCGCGGGCCAAAACTTGGTTCACGGGGTTGATCTTCCAAAAAGCCCGCTTCAACGTGATAGTAAATTTGGATGCCACGTTGCAGGCCAGCCGTGTCTGGTTCAGGATGAGCAAAGGTGAGATGAAACTACAATCCAAGCGTGGCATTGGCGCAGAGTATGTCCGGAAAATGTGCGACCACTTTGCTCAACAGGGCGGTTGGAATCACTGCTTGCCCGGCAACTTCCTGTTGCTGCACGGCGACGTGTATCTGCAACACACAGATAAGGGTGTCGAATACCCAACACCCGAACCCGTGTGCGACGACGAGCAGAATCCCCTGTTCATCCCAGACCAAACCTACCTAGTATTCCTGAGCTGGGACAATGTGGAGGAAGCGAAAGCGTTGCTGGCGGAGTCGCCGATTGCTGATTGGGAAGAATTGCACCGCGATTGGGATGGCGTGGAGTGGAACCATGCGCTGGTCATTCTGGAACAGACGGCCGGCGCCTGTTTTGCGGCCTACAAGGAATGGATGAACTGTGTTAGTCGCCGAGTTCAAAAGTAACCTGGGCAAATCGTCGCGCGGCGGTCAGACGCTTTACGATCACCTGATGGACTGCACTCGCATTGCGTACAAGATTCTGACCGATGTGCGCTTTGCGCCTGCCGGTTATCCCAAATCGAAGCGGGATCAACTACTCTTCAGCACATTCATCCACGACCTGGGCAAACTGGATGAGCGCTTCCAGGCGATGCTGGCGGCCTCCCGCGACGACCAGCCGCTGCCCTCCAAGCGGGTGAAGCACGAAGCCAGCACACTGGATTTCGAGGCGCGGCTGCGGGGAAACGTGACCGAAGTCTGCGCTCACCTGGAACAGGCGTTGGGCTATCGCTTCACCGAAGCAATCAGCGTGGAGGACACACTGGCGTTTGCGGTCACACATCACGGGCTGTTTTACCTTTCGTTCGAGGCGCGCGAGGAGCAGGAAGTGCCGCGTGTGCGGCGCGAGTGGACGGTTTTCAACTACGGCGAGCAGCGGCGCATCACGCTCACCGACCTGCTGTTCGAGTATCACCCGTTGGGCGGGCTGGTCATCATCAGCGACCTGCTAGGGTCGTTCAGTTACGAGCAGGGAATTGAGAACACAGAAGACCTGCTGCACCGCGCCGGGTCGCTGCGCGAGTTGGTGGATTTAATGCTTGGCGCTGGTGTTGTGGAAGCTGTGGAAGGCAGCATCTGGGCGTATGACCCGCGCACTTATGGGCTGCGGGAGTTGCTAATTCTGTTGGGAGGAGGTTTGAATTGATGGAGAGCGCAAAGGAGATCATTCAACAACAAGCCACAGAAGCGTTGCGGGCGTTGGATGCCCAGGGCCTCGTGC
Source organism: Anaerolineae bacterium (assembly GCA_034430835.1). Classification (GTDB taxonomy): domain Bacteria; phylum Chloroflexota; class Anaerolineae; order B4-G1; family B4-G1; genus JAFGED01. Next base: position 11,906 of record DAOUDX010000191.1, on the reverse strand, counting down.
CCCCTACTGAAGTTGCCGAAAGCGTGCTGCGGCAGGCCGCCTATTGGGAAAAGCCGCTGCCCGATGGCAGCCGCCTGCTTTTCGTGCGGCTGTTCTCGCTGGTGGTGATGCGCGAGGAGGTCTTTTTGGGCAACGTGCTGTTCAACGCCTTCCTGGGCAAGACGTTTGCCCGCGCCGTGACGCAGGCCGGTGGCACAGCCGCGCCCATCGCCAACGATCTAGAGAACTACTATTTCCTGGTCCGTGCGTCCGCTGACTTGCCGCAGTTGGCGGAAGTGTTTCGGGCTGAAGTAGAGCGCAGCCTGCCGGATCTGTTCTTCGGCGAGCCGGATGAAGCACGGGGAATTTACGGTGATCTGAGTGGAATGTTCACCTTCCGCAAAAGCGATTTTGAGCCTTTTCCGGTCTATGCCGTGCCACAGTTTCTCGACCGGCATTTGGAAAAGGCTGTCCGGCGCGAAATAGGCAAGCTGCTCCAACCGGGAGCATTCACCGGAAAAGTGACACCGCGCACAGTGTTGGCGGCGCTGGCCTTTTTCTACGGGCGCACTAGCGGCGGCGTGGGTGATGTGCAAAGTTTTTCTTACTTTATTGACCATCTCGTTAACGAGCCGGATTACGATGAGTTGTTGCAAGTGGGAGCCGTCAAGCAGGCGTTGAACATCGCTGAAGTGAACAAGACGGCGATTAAGCAAAGCCTAGACAGTGAGGCTTACAGTTTGTCGGAGTTGCGCAAAGTTCTTTCCGGCTTGCTGGCAGCATTAGCGGCGAGCATAGATAGTGGTTCGGATAAGTGGCTGATGGGTTTTCTGCACAAAGACCGTAAGTTCATAGATGTATCTACTGCCGATTATCTGACGTTACTATTGGCCAATACACAGCTTGGTTATCTCCTAACTTCGGCGACGGCCGTAAGTACAGACATTCCTTGCCGTTTGTGTCACACAGCCACGGTTGTGGTGGAGGATCGCTATGTCGTCACCGGGTTGACCTCGTTCAAGTTCCACAACCAGAGCGTGCGCAACAGTGCCGAGAAACTGTGCGCGCGCTGCGCTCTACACTCGTATCTGGCGCAAAAACTGTTGGGAACAGCAATGGTATCGGCTGGTGGCAAATTGCCCCAGATTCCTAAAACCTACAACCTCATCTTCCACTATGGCAGACACTCCAGCGAGGAAGTGGCGCACCTGGCGCAGCAGATAGACCGGATTTGGGAACTCGTCCGCCAGCACCGCGCTGCGGCAGCGGTGCGCAAAGAAGTTTCCGACGCGCACAGAGTCTTGACCCAAAAGTTGGAACAGGAGCGTGACGCGCAAAAACGGGCAACTCTGGAAGCGGAACTGGCGCAGAAACAGACTGAACTGCACCAGGCGCAGGCGGCGGTGGCGCAGGTTGAAGAGGACGAATACGAAGCGTGCCCGTGGATGCGCGATACCGGCGCGTCGCCTGTCCCGTCCGAGAATCCAGCGCTGGACGTGATCGGGAACCTGCAACTTTCGGAGAGCAAAGTGGAGCGGCACGTCCTGGGGTTGGGGATGGGCGGCTACCGGATGATCTTATTCGTGCTGCCGCAAATCCGCCCGCCGCGCGATAAAGAGCACGACTTTGCCCAGAGCCGCTTTTCCAACAGTTGGGTCACGGTGACCGCGTTTCTTTCATTCTTGCACCAACTGTGCGGCTGCGATGGGTCGTTCTACTACCAATCGCTGCCCACGCTGACCGCCGAGGTGCTCCAACCGGGGACGTTCTACGTCCGCAATCGCCCGATCCGCGTGCAGGAAGCGCAAAGCAAGTACGCGGCGATCTACGAATTGGCCTGGCGGCTGATCTGGCAGCGCGGATCTGAGGGGTTCGTGAAAAAGGTGATGTTGGCTGAGAAACTGTTGGCCGATCCACTGGGTACATTTTCTACCGTGATGCGAGACAGCCCGATTTTAGGACAACGGGAAGGAGGTTACAAGAAACTGAAAATCGAATATCGCCGCGATTGGGGTGCTTGGGATTTGACGGAGTATGTTCGCTTTATCCAACAACTTGCCAATCTGTAGGAGGTAATCGTATGGCTGTACAAGTAGACCGACAAACGCTAGACGAATTCTGTCCACACCTGTTTCGAGTGTTGGACGGGCTGGGGCTGCTGCCGCGCCAGTTGAGGGCCAAGCCGACCGAGTTCGAAAAATACCCGCGCTTGCTGTTCGGCAGTATCCAGCGTTACAACGACGTAGAGGCCGGCTTCCGTGAGTGGGAAAGCCGGGTGCTACGTGCCGCCGGGTATCGCAAGGAAGAGCGCTACCCCGAAATGGAAGCGCTACGCCAATGGATGGCCGAGCACGCCGCTCTCTTCACCAACAAGACCAACATGCAGCATCTCAAGAGCAGCCTCTACGCGCGCGTATTCCAGTATCTTTACCCGCGCCGAGTGTTGGTGAATGCTTATTGTCTCAGGCACCAAGGCAACGCAGGTGCGCTGGCCCCCGAGTTCCTGGCCCGTGAGTTGCCCGACTCGGTGGCCAACGTGGTGCAAAAGGTGCAGGCGACCTATCAGGCCGAATGGGAAACCATTGTGGCCGATGCCCGCCAGACGTTATTGGAAAACGCCGCCTATTACCACAAGGTGTTAAGTGGCAAAGAGTCCGGGGAAACAGCCCCGGATATTACTGAAGAAGCTGAAACCAATTCACAGGAGGATGAACAATGACTACCCAATTTGCTGCACAGTTAGCCAACATTACCACCCTGATCCCACGTGACCACAAAAAGGTCGGGAAAATCGCCCAGGCGATTTACACGCGGCAGATCGTGACAGTGGTGGGCGTGAAAACCACCGCCAGTCGTTTCCTGCCCGTGTCACATCAGGGCTATTCCAACGAGACCTACGTGGATAAGGTAGACTTGTTGAGCAAGACCCGCGCCGAGTTTATCGGGCGCAAGTTGAAGGGGATCGAGCGCCGAGCGCACATGGCGCTGTTCCGTGAAGTGCTGGAAGCCAAACAGGATCGGGATTGGCAAACGTTCTTCGCTGAGAAATTCGGCAAAGCCTGCACCATTCCCGACGGTCTGTGCGTCGCCTGCTGGAACTGCTCGCTTTTTGGCGGGATGGAGGCGGGCAAGGGCGCGACCTTTTCGCGCATTCGCTACTTTGACACGTTCTCCGTGGAAGATGCCGCCGAGTGCATCCAGAGCGACGATTCGCCGGAGCAGATGGCGATTGGCAACACCGTCGGCGAAGACCTCAGTGTGGAGCGTGGCGAGGCATCGTTTCACCGCTACGAATACGTCAAAGCTGGTACGCGCTTCCCGTTCATCACGATCATCGAAAGTCCCACGCTGCTGGATGTGGCGGGGTACCTGGCCGCCGTCAAACTGGCCGACCAGCACGGCTATGGCAAATACTCGGCCAACCACGGCAAGTTTGAGACCGAGTTCCTGGCCGTCTCCACCGGATACCCGCTCTTTTCTGTGCTGAACATGCTCACCTGGCTGGAAAACGGCGTACTCGCTAATCCGCAGGACAAGTTGCGCTTCGAAGCCGCGGTCGGTGAACCGGTGACGCTCTTGGGAGATACGATTGATGCAGTACGGGAGATGTTGGGCTCACAGTTCACTGCTTATCTGAACACGCTCAATACCGCGCCGGAACACCAGGCCGAGGGAGACAAGCCGAAGCGTGGTAGAAAAGCCAAGTGAGGTGGGGTATGATAACCCTATATGCGCGAGCGATCTGCTTGCGTAACTGCGGACGGTTCACGCACGTCAGTTCGGACTTTGGCTCACAGTACCACACGCACACCTTCGTCACCAGCGAGGCGCTGTATGCCAGCCTGACCCGCGCTGCGACATGGCGGCACGCGGGCAAGGCTATAGATCTGGACGAAGACGCTCAAAAGCCAACCAGTGCGGATTACTTTTTGTGCGACTACGATGTAGCGAAAAAGCCGGTCTGGTTTACGCCGGGACTATTCGTGGATGAGCGGGGAGAGCCGCTTGCCAAGCAGCGTGGTGTAGCCGACAAGAACGACTTTAACGTGATCAGCGAGGGACATCCAGGCACGAGTCACCCTTACTTTGTCCCCACCTATGGGCGAATCGAGAGCATCTTACCAGATCAACGGATGCTGGCCTACGCTTTTTCTCCCAGCCGCGCCGAAATGGAGTGGTTCAGGGTCAATCAGACGTTTCTGCTGGGCAAGAAACGCACAATGTTCCAGGTGACGGAACTTTCTGGCGTGGTTGCAGGCCAGTGGAGTGAAGGGCAATGCGCCACGGGTTGGTTGGAATTGCCGCCGACTTTTGGAGCGCGCTTCCAAAGTTTCGCAATTCTGGCGGCGACGATGCGATACCTGATCGTGCAGGGGATAACCAGGGAGACTGTCAAGTATGTCGAGTTCCCTTTGCCTGGCGCAACACTTTGCCTGCCCGACTTTTACGTGGAGCGCATTCCTGGAATGGAAGTAGTCTGATCAGCCAGCGTGAAAGCGAATGGAGTGCGGCGGTGTGTTGCCGCGCTCTCTGAACTTCGATGCAGTGGGCGATACACAGCTTGCATCACTTCACCGCCCACGCCTGCACTCTCGCCGTTGTGCTGCTGGCCGAGCTGCACGGGCGCTGCGGCTACTTTCCCGCCCACTTGCGGCTGCGCCCGGTGGAAGGCCCGGACGGCAGTCCGCGCCTGCCGCCGCAGTATGAGGTGGCCGAGATCCTGGACTTGCAGGCCGCGCGCGACGCCGCGCGCAAGAAACGCTGAAAGGAGGCACCCATTGACCCAAACCCTATTCGTAGACAAATCCACCGCCACCTTCGCCGATCCGCTGTTGGCCTTCGGGCTGGCGGTGGTGGTGCGCGACGTGCTGGAGCGCACCGGCAAGCGCGGCCAGGCCGCCGTGAGCCTGAGCGACTGCGGCGCGTATTACCGCCTCGATTGCTCTCCTGCGCTCGACGACGCCCGGCTGGCGGCGCTGAAAGAGCCTTACGTCCCGGCTCCGGCCATCCGCACGCTCAAGAACGCCGCCACGCTGCCGGCCGACCTGCCGCCGCAGGCGATCGTGGACTATGAGGCTGAGCGAGATAAACGCGCCGAGTTCTTCGAGTTGCGCAAGGCCCTGCCCAAAGAGGCTTTGATCGCCCAGGCGCGCGGCGAGGTCCACCCGGCGCTGGAGGCCCTGCGCGGCCAGGAGCCGCACCCCGATTGGGACATCTTCCGCGCCATCAACCCCTCGGCGCTCGTCGGCTACAACAAGCTGATGGCCTGGTGGTGGGCGGTGCAGGACGCGCTGCCGGAGGTGCTCGCGCTCGTGCGCGATCTCTTCGCCCAGACGCCCAACGATCTGGACGCGGCCACCGTCGCCTGGGCGAAACTGGACAAGGCCCACGGCTGGGGGATCAAGCCTGCTACGACCGCCGCCCAGGTCTACAACCCCGGCCAGGGCAAGGGCCAGAACCGGGCCAAGGCCGATAAACTGCAGATGGGTAACGTGGACGGCTTCTGGCTGGTCGAGTGGCTCAAGGCGGTCGGTTTTTACCGCGCCGCGCTGACCAGGACCCTGAGCGGCGTCAAGGACCGCAAGACCTATGTGCTGGCCCCGGCCGAGATTGATCTGCTGGAAAGCAACCGGATTATGGGCGTTTTCAAGCGGCGCATGGCGCGCGCCGAGACCGCCATCCGCTCCGATGTGCTGGCCGCGCTGCGTTATACCCGCGCGCTGCTCGAATTCACCCGCCAGAGCGAGGGCGCCGGCCTGAAGGCGCGGTTGTTCAAGCAGCAACGACCGTCCCGCGTCGTCTCTGGCTTTTACAGCGCCTTCTACAAGGATCTGGGAAACGCCGTGGCCGTGATGAACCTGTCCTTCATCGGCCTGCCGGACTGGATCCGCGTGGCAGACGAGGGCGACGTGGCGGACGCGCTGGACGTGCTGGAAGAGCACGAGGCGGTCGTGCGCCCGCTCGACGAGAGCCATGGCGACGCCTACAATCTGCTGCTGCTCTACCGTGACTTTGTTTCTGGCAGCGACCTGCGCCCCTTTTTCGAGTTTACCACCGCCTACAGCGGCTATCTCATCGGCCAGCGGGAGCGGCCCGGCGGCCGTGCCCGCCAGTTCACGACAGTCAATTTGAGGAGGTTGATAATGAACAGTCCAGAAGGTCCGCGTTTGACCAAGATCCTGGAAACGCCCGGTTTCCAGAATATCGCCTACGCCATCCGGCAGTCCACCGTCACCGCCCAGTACCGCAAACAGCAGGGCGACCGGCGCTACGATGTGCGCTATGGCCTGGGGCAGCAGTTGGCGCGCAAGGCGGCCTACCCGCAGGAGTTCATCGCCGAGCTGGCCGACTTTTTGGCCAGGTACAACGCCGAAAACGCCCAGGTGATGGAGAACCGCCCCGGCCCCTACCGGCGCAGCGTCCACACCAGCGACATTGACGAGATCGTGGCGCTGATCGACGAGTACGGCGACTCGCGCCTGATCTGCAATCTGCTCGTGGCCTACGGCTACGCTCGCCTGCCGCGCGAGGGAGTAGAGGAAATACCGGAAGAGGAGATTGTGGGCGAAGAAGAAGCAACAGACGATACTCAACAAGAGGAGGAATGACATGACTCAGCATATCTATTCGCTATCCATTTCGGCCCAGGCCACGCTCGACATGCACAGCCTGAACAACGAGGGCGGCGAGGGCAACCAGATCACCACGCGCATGGTAAACGTCGTCGGCGAGGATCGGCGCATGTACAACGTCAACGCCATCAGCGGCGACATGCTCAAGCACATCCAGGCCGAGCACCTGTTCCGGCTGCTCTCCGGGCGACCGGATACGCCGTTGTGCGCCGGCTGCCGCGAGTTCAACGCCAACCGCATCAGCGCTGATGCTGCCTATAGCAAGGCCATCGAAGGCAAGTCCGACGCCGAGGCCATCACACTGCTGCTGGAGACCTGCGCGTTGGACGACCTGGCCGGCAACCTGATCACCGCCGGCAACCGCTCCATCCCGCGCAAGAGCGTGGCCGAGTTCAGTTGGGTGGTGGGGCTGCCCGACCTGACCACGACCGACAGCTACTTTCACGTCAAGTACGCCAGCGAGCGCAGTGCGGCGGCGCGCGCAGCGGACGAGGCCGAGGCGGCGCGCGGGGCCAATCTGGGCCAGGCGATTTTCCACCGCCCGGCCTCCAGCGGCGTCTACGCCATCGTGGCCAACTTTGAAGCGGCGCGCATCGGCTTCAACGATATCGTGCAGACCTACGCGGTGGACGAGGCTCAACGGACGGCGCGTTACCGGGCGCTGCTGGAGAGCATCCTGTACACCTTCCTGGAGCCAAACGGCGCGATGCGCGGCACACAGAACCCCCACATTGTGGATTTCCAAGGCGTCGTCGCCGTGAGCAGTGGCGTGGCACCGGCGCCCACGATGAGCCCGATCAACAGCCGCTATCGGGAGCAATTGCAGGGGGTGCAACAGGCGCTGGAAAAAGTGCGCCCCGGTGCGATCACGCTGCACGAGTTCGGCTCGCTGGCGCAGTTCAGCCAGATAATGACCGAGGTGATCGAGACGACCGCGCCATACACACTGAGTTACCAATAGGAGGGGATATGTGGCTGATCGCAGAATACCAACCGACGGCGCTGTTTAGCCTGAAGCCAGCCTGGGCTACCTCTTCGGGCGGCAAGAGCCTGCTCGTGCCGACGCCCTACGCGATCAAGATGGCGCTACTGGATGCGGCCTTCCGCACAGCAGGCGTGACGGCGGCGCAGGAGGCCTGGCCCTGGCTACGCGACCTGATCGTCGCGCTGCGGCCGGCGGAGCGGGTGGTCGTGACCAACCTGTTTACCAAGATCCTCAAGCCGCGCCGCACCGAGGCCGGGCCGGGGACTCAGCACGCCGGGCCGCTGGGCAAGACAATCGCCTTCCGCGAGTACGTCTACTTTGACGGGTCACTGGGGATCGCCCTGAGTGGAGAATCCATCGAGCAGGCGCGCCTGGCGGAGTGGCTGCTCAACGTCAACTATCTGGGCAAGCGTGGCGGGTTCGTGCAGTTGCTACGCCCGCCTGCGGCGGCGGATGATCTCCCGCCGGAATTTGTCATCGTGGACAGGAACCCGAACCGGCCTTTTCTGGCCGATGGCATCATCCAGCAACTGGACGACTGCGACCCCAGCCTGACGTTCGATAAGGCCAACGTCTACAGCGGCAGGGGGGTCAAGCTGGGCAAGGAGCGCGTGCTGCGCCACGTCGTTCTGCCTTACCGGCTGGCGCGTTCGAGCAAGTCGTTCAGCCTATACGAGCGGATAGAATGAAACCTGAACAAACGGGTTCCCCTTCCCGTGTCGGGGAGGGGACAGGGGATGGGTCTATGCACCACTTCACTGCCCACCGCTTGCGCTTCGTCGCCGAAGTGCGGGAGACGGTTGAACTGAACGAGCATCAGGGCTCTGCCATCCGCGGCGCGCTCTTCCACGCCCTGCGCGACCGCTTCTGCGGTAACAAAGAGGCCGAGGAGTGTATCGTCTGCCCCCTGGTCGCCGCCTGCCCGGTGGCAACGCTGGTCAGCACACTCAACCCCGGCGGCGAGCGCGGCCGCGACGTACCGCGGCCTTACACCATCCAGCCGCCGCTGCCTGGCGCGGGCGGTCATCTCATCGAGAACGGCGACCGGATCTTTTACCGCTACGACCCAGGCGAGTGGTTCGAGTTCGGCCTCACGCTCTACGCCCAGGCGCTGCAACTGTTCCCCTACGTCGTCCTGGCCATACAGGAATTCGAACGCGGGGGCCTGGGCCGCAAGCTGGAGCAGACTGATGGGCGCTGGCGGCGGGGTGCCTTGAGAATTCAGGAGGTCTGGGCCGAGAACCCACTCACAGGCGAACGGCAGCCTGTGCTGAACGAGGGCAGCAGGATGGTCCAGGTGCCCGACATCCCGGTTACTCACACCCAGATACGACAATCTCCAATCCCCAACTCCCGATTTCCAATCTCTATTCACTTCCTTGCCCCAACCCGCCTCATTCAACACAGCCACCTGCTCAAGCCACACGAATTCCGCTTCCAACCCCTCTTCCAGCGGCTGATAGAGCGACTGGAGGCCCTGAGCCGTGACTTTACCGACACGCCGCTGCACTTCGATGATCCGGTGGGGCTGATTGAGGCCGCCGGGCGCGTGCGCGTGGTCGAGAACAAGCTGCGGTGGGAGGAGCTGCGCAGCTACTCGACCCGCCGCCGGGCTGACTCGCCCACTTCTGGATTGCTGGGCAGCATCGCGCTGGAGGCTGACGCTTGGCCACCTTTCTGGCCATGGCTGGTATGGGGCCAGTTCACCCACGTTGGGAAGGACGCGGTGAAAGGAAACGGATGGTATCTGTTGGAGGAACACAATGCCCATTGTGCAGCAACTGATAGTGGATGAATACGGCGCCTTCGTCGGCAAGCACAGCGGCCGGCTGCAGGTGACCAAGGACAAGGAAAAGCTGGCCGAAGCGCCGCTGCTGCACCTGGAGCAGGTGCTGGTGACCGGGCAGGGTATCGGCTTCTCGGCCGACGCCGTCCGCGCGTGCTGCACGGCCGGTATCCCGATCTATTTCCTGGATAGCCGCGGCCGCCCCTATGCGGCGCTGTACGCGGCGGGGCTGACCGGCACGGTGCTCACCCGGCGCGAGCAGTTGTTGGCCTATACCGACCGGCGCGGCCTGGAGCTGGCGCTGGCCTTTGCGCGGGGCAAGATCGAAAATCAGGCGGGTTTCCTGCGCTACGCCGCCAAGTATCGCCAGGAGACCGACCCGGATCTCTACCAGGAGATGCGCTTGTGCGCCGACGAGGTGCGCGATCACCTGGAGGAGCTGCGCCGATTGGAGGGGAACACCGTGGACGACGTGCGCTTCCAAATCCTCTCCGCCGAGGGCCGGGCGGCGCAAAAGTATTGGAGCGCGCTCAAGTCGGTTCTCCCGGAGCAGTATGGCTGGCCCGGTCGAAAGGGACGAGGTGCCAAAGATTCGATCAACGCCGCTCTGAACTATGGCTACGGCATCCTCTACGGGCAGATCGAGCGGGCGCTGGTGCTGGCCGGGCTCGATCCTTACGGCGGATTCATTCACGCCGACCGGCCCGGCAAGCCCAGCCTGGTTTTCGACCTCATCGAGGAATTCCGCCAGGTCGTCGTGGATCGCACTATTGTCGGGATGGCGACGAAGGGCATGAAGTTGGAGCTGGATGACAAGGGGCTTTTGGTGGAGAGAAGCCGGCGCGATATTGCGGAGAAGGTTTTGGAGCGCCTGGAAGCGGCCGAGCGGTACGAGCGCAAGCGCCAGCCCTTGCGCATCATCATTCAGAGCCAGGCGCGGCACATCGCCACCTTTGTTCGCGGTGATCGACCAGTCTATGAGCCTTTCGCTGCCAAGTGGTGATTCATTTGTGACTCGCGACTCGCATGAAATGCTTGCTGGTATACGACATCCCGCACGACGGGACACGCACCAAGATCGCCGACTTTTGCCTGGATTACGGCCTGGACCGCATCCAGTACTCGGCCTTTCTGGGAGATTTGGCGCGCACCCACCAGGAGGAGCTGATCTTGAAGGTTGGGGAACGGTTGGGAAGTCAAGAGGGTAAAATCCAGTTGTTCGCCATCTGCGAAAAAGATTGGGATCAGCGCCTGGAGATCATCCAGGAGGCGGAAGAGGATGCTTGACCCGGAAGACGAGATGGTCTTTACTGTGACCGATCTCAAACAATACACCTATTGCGCGCGCGTCGTGTTCTACACCTACTGCCTGCCGCTCCTGCGCCCGACGACGTACAAGATGGAATCCGGGGTTGCCGCGCACGAAAAAGCGGGAAAGCAGGAGCAGCGGCGCACGTTGGCGGCCTATGGATTAACGAACGGGGAGCGACATTTTGACGTCAGGGTAGCCTCGGAAAAGCTGGGGCTCCAGGGCAAGGTCGATATGGTCATTGAAGTAGAAACGGCTGACCGCCGGGAGTGGATACCGGTGGACTACAAGCAGAGCATGCAAAAGGTCGGACAGCACGTCCGTCTTCAACTGGCTGCGTATGGGCTGATGCTGGAGGAGACTCTGGGCGGTGTGGCCAGGCAGGGGTTCGTCTATTCGCTGTTGACCCGCAAGGCCGAAGCGATCGCCCTGACAAAACGACTGCGAGACCAGGTGTGTGAAATCGCGATGGCGATGCGAGAGATGGTGCGGCGAGAGACCATGCCAGACCCGCCGGGGTCGCGTCGTGTGTGCGTCAATTGCGAGTTTCGCCGGTTCTGCAATGACGCACTGTGAGTTTTTATTGTGGCGATCGTCCGTCGCAAATCGACGGGGTTTTGGTGCAGAAGATGATTTGCTCAAAAACGCAAGCAGAAAGGATTCAAGAGGACAACACACAGGCCATAGCGCCTTCCAGGAGCCGTTCTAAGCGTCGAAATAGCCACTTGATGGCCCAGAGGGCGTATTTTTCAGCTTTGGGAGGTGGGTTGCAGGGGATTCGATCCGAACGAGGATACTGAAAGAGTCGCTTGCGTGGGGCAGTTCACGGTGCGCTACCAGGTTGCAGGGGATTCGATCCGAACGAGGATACTGAAAGTTGCGTTGCGACGTTGTAAGCGGCTCCGCCGATCCTGGTTGCAGGGGATTCGATCCGAACGAGGATACTGAAAGCATATTGGACCATCAGCTTGTCCAGGTCAGACCATTGTTGCAGGGGATTCGATCCGAACGAGGATACTGAAAGTTGTAAGTGGGCTTAACCTTTACATCCGGGGAACGAGTTGCAGGGGATTCGATCCGAACGAGGATACTGAAAGCAGATCAATCCAGCCGACAGCCAGTTCATAGGCTGAGTTGCAGGGGATTCGATCCGAACGAGGATACTGAAAGTTTGTGGCCGTGCTCGTGGGATCGCGGAGGCCGGACAGTTGCAGG
>DAOUDX010000190.1:0-8261 GCA_034430835.1 Anaerolineae bacterium | reverse complement strand
TCTGTATTCCCCACTGGGGCTGCAAAAAGACATACTTTTGGTGCAACTCGCCCCACTTCGATGCTATGTATGGCGCTATTTAGGGCTGACGCCCCACCAACAACCTATTTCCCCATTTATTGAACAGTCACTTCGGCTTCGTCTCCTTGACGGGAGGGGGCAACGGCGGTATACTTACGCGCAAAGTGCGCGACGGGGCGTAGCGCAGACGGCTAGCGCGCCGCGTTTGGGACGCGGAGGTCGCCGGTTCAAGTCCGGCCGCCCCGACCTTGAACCTGCGGGCGTTGCAAAACGGTATTGCCACAGCCTTCCAAGCTGTTGTTACGGGTTCGATTCCCGTCGCCCGCTCCTTCAGCCACTAGCGATCAGCGGTTGGCAGCCGACCGCCAACAGCCAAAGGCCGGACCGGGCCCATAGCTCAGTGGTTAGAGCGGCCGGCTCATAACCGGTTGGTCCGAGGTTCGAATCCTCGTGGGCCCACTCCCTTCGTCAAAACGCTGTCAAGGCAGTGCTTGTTCTATTCCCTATTCACCGGCAGTTCGATGGTGAACGTTGTACTCTGCCCCACCTTACTCTCGACGACGATGCGGCCCCCGTGGGCGTTCACCAACTGCCGGGCGATGGCCAATCCCAGGCCGCTGCCCGCCCCACCCGCACGGGAGCGCGATCTATCCCCTTTCCAGAAGCGATCAAAGACGTAGGGCAGATTCTCAGCGGAGATGCCCTCGCCGGTGTCACGCACGAGGATGCGGACACCCTCCTCGAGGGGTTCAGCCCGTAGCGTGATCGCCCCGCCAGCGGGCGTGTGACGCACGGCGTTGGCCACCAAGTTGCTCAGCACTTGATCCAGTCGCCCCACATCGCCGGTGACCGTGGGTAAGTCGTCCTCGACCTCAATGCGCAGTTCGATGCCGGGCGTCTCGGCCTGGCCGCTGAAGCTGGTGCGCACGTCGGCGAGCAGCTCGGTCACGTCCACAGGCTCCCACACCAGCGGCAACTGGCCCGCCTCCGCCAGCGAGAGTGTCCGCAGGTCCTCTACCAGCCGCGATAGCTGCCGCGTCTCCTCCAGGATGGCCTCGATGTGCTCGTCCGTCGGCTCGTAGACGTCGTCGAGGATGCCTTCGAGATTGCCCTGGATGATGTGCAGCGGCGTGCGCAACTCGTGGGCCACGTCGGCGGTGAGGTTGCGGCGCTGCTGATCGGCCCGCTCCAGCTCCCCGACCATGCGGTTAAAAGAACGCGCCAATTGGCCAAACTCGCCCGGTTTGTCCTCCTCCACCCGCACGCTCAGGTCGCCCTCGGCCACGGCGTCGGCAGCGGACATCACGTCGGCCAGCGGTATGGCGATATCGCGAAAGGTGCGCCTGGCCAACAACCCCGCCAAAAGCGCCAAGGCCAGAAACAGGCCGCAGCCCCCGAACCACAGCGTCACGGCCATCCGCCCGCTGCCCTCGAATAATTGCGAGAGCAGGAAAGCCAGCGCCGCTATGCCGCCCAGAATCAATACGGTGAGGCAGCCAAACGCCCCGATGAAACGGAAAAACAGCCCGCCACGCTTGCGCCGCATCTCCTTGCGCCACTTACGAAAGTCACGGCGATGGTAGCGCCAATACTCCCACGGTGGAGGCCCCCAGTGTTCGTGGTGTGCGTGATGTCCCCAAGGCTCCCCTCGCCCCCAGGACTTTCGCCAGGGTTCTTTCCATTCCCAAGGCTCTTTGTGGCTTTCTGACTCTTCGTGTTCGCCAACCCGCGGCTCTTCACCGGCTTCGTCTTCGCAGAACTTGCACACGATCACACCTCATCGGTGAACTTGTAGCCCACGCCGTAGACGGTGAGCACGTAGCGCGGCTCAGAAGGGTCAGGCTCCAACTTGCGGCGCAGGTTCTTGACGTGGGCATCCACGCTGCGATCATAGCCATCGTAGGCTACGCCGTGCAGCCGGTCCAGGAACTGCTCGCGGGTGAAGGTCTGCCCCGGGTGCTGGGCCAGCAGCGCCAGCAGATTAAACTCGGAGCGGGTGAGGTCGATCGTCTCTCCGGCGCGGGTGACGCGATGGCCCTGCAGGTCGATCTCCAGGTCACCGGCGTGCACGAGGCCGGGCTGGTGAACGCCGCCCTGCACGCGGCGGAGCACCGCCCGCACCCGGGCCACCAGCTCGCGCGGCGAGAAGGGCTTGGTGATGTAGTCGTCGGCGCCCAGCTCCAGGCCGATCAGCCGGTCGGTCTCGTCCACACGGGCAGTGAGCATGATGATCGGCACGTCCGACTCGCGCCGCAGCGCACGACAGACGTCGAGGCCGTCCATCTCCGGCAGGTTCAGGTCGAGCACGACGAGATCGGGCCGCTCGTGGCGCGCCTGGGCCAGGGCGGTCTTGCCGTCGCCAGCCTCAAAGACACGATATCCACTCCGCTCCAGATAGTCTCGTGCCTGCCTGACGATTTTGGGCTCGTCGTCCACGACCAGGATCACTTCGTTCATCCTCTCCTCAACGGGCACAGACTACTTTGCATAGAACCCGCTCAATTCGCCATAGGCAATCACGTGATTCTCCATGGCCCTGACCACGCCCTGCCTATTGTTCGTCTCGGGTCGGATCGCGTCGATATCCAGGGCGTAAAGACGAAACACGTAGCGATGCCTTCCAGAAACCGGACAGGGTGGATAGTATCGCGTTTCTCTGGACCAGTTTGGGCCTACCTCTATACCCAATTTGCTCAACTCTTCACCGGTCACGCCAGAGTCAAGCCCTGTTACGTCGCTGGGAATGTTGTAGAGCACCCAATGCACGATCTTGAATAGGCTGAAACTGGGCGTAGGAAGATCTTCGTCGGTGACCAGCAAGACCAGAGACTGGGTGCCTTCGGGAAGATTCGACCACTTGAGCGAGGGCGATATTCCCTCCCCTTCGCAGGAGAACTCGCCGGGGATATCCCCGTTGTCCGCAAAAGCACCACTGCTGACCTGGATGGAGCGGATCAGACGGGCATGATAATCAGTTTCTGCCTGCTGCCGGGCGTACATACGCCATACCAGGATCGCCATACCACTCACGATTAACAACGGGATCGCCACCAACACTGTTCCCATTCTCATATTCTTCCCTGTCTATCGCGCCCGACACCTGTTTTATCACGAACGGCGCGAATGTGCAAATGCTCACCCATTACCACAGCCCAATCCAACGATCCATCTCGGAGGACATTTATTGTCAACCAGACACCAAGCGGCTGCCAGCTCTTACCGCCATCTCCAAGAACTCGGGTTTCCGCAACACATCTCCCTTCTCGGCCACTCCAGGAACCAAAACCGAGGCGATGACGTTCCCCCCGCTCATTAGCGAAAGCGAACCCAGCGCCTCTGCCGCTTGTTCCAGGTGGTTCTTCATCACGGGCATGTAGCCCGGATGCGCGCCTACCACCACGACGACGCTGTCCTTGCTCTCCAAGCGATAGAAGTGCCCCATCCCCCCGGCCATCTTTTGCATTATCTTCACCTGCAGCTTCTGGGGCACGACGCTCATTAGCAAGCCCAACACGCGCTTACCCGGCATTCTCATCTGAGCTGCGTCGATCTCCTTTTCCAGGGGATTGGTCCGATCCATCAAGACCTTCATCTGCCCTGGAAGATACCCTCTGTAAAGCGGCGAGCCAAGGATCAGGGCATCTGCCTGCTCGATCGATTCCAGGACCTGCGCCATATCGTCAGAAATGACGCACTTTCCTGTCCTGCGGCAAGACACATCCCCCCGACAAGGTTCCAGCTTGAGGTCGTTGACGTAGATCTTTTTCACCGAGATCCCCTGGCGCTGGTTTTTCGCCCCCTGGATCACGTAGTCGATCAGTATGTCCGTGTTTCCGCCCTTTCGCGGACTGCCTACAATAGCCAAGATATTCATAGCTTCCTCCTCTTTGCTCAGCCGATACCCAGCCGATGTCGATCACGGCCAAGGCCAAAGATCCCTACGCGGCCAACATCGCTGAGGGCAACCGCTCGGTCCAGGCATGGACGGCATCCCAGTCGCGCCAATCGCCCTCAACTCCTCCCATCACCCTCACGATCAACTGATTCAAAAAAGACAATTTGGCATAGTCTATTCTCCCAGCAAAGAGCCCCTCGTCCACCGGCTGCACCATTTCGCCCAAAGGAGTCAGATACGCTGCGGCCTTCTGTCGCTTCTCCGGCGTGTCTTCCTGGAGCGTCCCACAGACGACAAAGTAGGCCACCGGCACGCGGCTCAACACCTCGCGGTTTGCCGACACGAACTCGACCGCCTCCGGCAACAGTCTGAACCTGTAGACCGCACTGCCCACAATCACGGCGCGATAGGCCCCTGCATCGGTCACGTCCTTTGCCTGGCGCACGTCCACCGTCACCCCTGCCGCGCACAACGTCTGCCCGATGGCCTGGGCCACCTCGCCGGTGGATCCACACTGGCTGGCGTAAGCGATCAACACTCTGTTTTCCATGCCACCTTCCTCCCCACAACTTGATTCTGTCATCTCGGCCGCTGGCTGTCGCGCAGCCAATCCGGTCAGGCCACAGCAAGCCAGGGCTGCCGCACCGGCGGCTCCACCGGCTGACACCAGAAAGCGCCGCCGGGTGATCTTGGCCTTTTCGTTCATGTAACGTCCTCCTCTGCTTTCAGGGCGCGAACGTGTACGTACGTTCCCCTCTATCCACCAGAACAAACAGCCCACCGTCCGTCATCCCCGCGACAATATCCTTATCGCGCATGTGATGATCGCTGAACGAGAGTGTGCCATTTGGCTTTAGCACACGATACAGTTCTGCCAACACGGCCCGCGGGTCATCCAGCGCATGGAACACGTCGTATAGGAGCACGATGTCCAAGCTCCCATCGGGTAGGCCAGTGCGGCAGTCGGAGTTGATGGCTTCCACGTTGGCCAGGCCGCGTCTCTTGGCGATGGACTGCACGCGCTTGATGGCCAGCGGATGGACATCCAGCGCGTAGACTTTGCCCGACTCCCCCACCATCTCAGCGGCGTCAGGAACGTACGCCCCGGGCCCGCACCCGTAATCCAACACCCGGTCGCTGGGCCCAAGTCCTGCTTCTTCCAGGATCTGTCTGCGGGGCGAGATGAAATCGCGCAACTTGAAGAACAAGGACATACTGTTGAACCCAAGATCCGACATCACAGCTGCCATAACAGACACCTCCTCTGAGCAGACTTTTCAGGAGATGTGCGGGCGGCCGGTTGCCCTGGCCACCCGCACGGCCCTGTGATTCGCTACACGCTACTCTTCAGTTTCCGGCTTGTCACCGGCTTCCTCATCCTCGTCCCAGTCCCAGCACCAGGGCGGCATGTGCCCGTGCGTCCGGTGC
Source organism: Anaerolineae bacterium (assembly GCA_034430835.1). GTDB lineage: Bacteria > Chloroflexota > Anaerolineae > B4-G1 > B4-G1 > JAFGED01. Next base: position 2,917 of record DAOUDX010000190.1, on the reverse strand, counting down.
CAGCGCGTGGCGCGGCGCCAGTGACCCCTATGCCACGGCTTGGCCCACGGGCCCATCATCCCGAACCGCCAGCGCGGTCCCCAGATGACGAAGCGGACGAGCTTGGCAACGATGGCGAAGAACAGGATCAACAACCCGATCCTGAAAAGCGCCCCTACCACACCAAACGGATGATGGTGCCATCCAGGGTGTCCAAAGCCGCCGGGCAAGTAAGGTAGTGTCGCCACATCCTCGCTCCCGGCTGCCGGCGCGCTGACCGCGTAACCCTGAGACAAGCCCGCATAGTAGAGCGCGAACCCTCCCACGACCAACAGACCAACGAGGACCAACGTCGCTACCGCTTTTGCGACAAACCACCATGTCTTACGCATCTCTCTCACCTCCTTGAATTCTGATTAGAAGGCAAACGGCGGAACCCAGAGGTAGGCCCAGATGCCAAGGAGCAGAGCGAATAGGATGACCGCTACGATTGCTCGAATGACGCCGCTATCTGTCCATCTTATCCTGTGCATTGTCACACCTCCAAATGCCGTCTGACCTTCCCTTATCCGCCCTCAATATGCCATAGACCTGTGAAGGAATTATGAAAGAGTCTCGGAAGTGTGGTGAAGGAGCGCGATTCTGGCCTCGAAATGGACAGTTTAGCAGGGCAAGTTGAGCGAGCGCTAGTATTCTCGCCCCAAAACAGAAGCGCGCCCATGCAAGGCAGATGTCTTGACAAGGAGAAAGCCCGGCTGTATAATATACTGCAATTACTAAACGGTCGTAAAAGAAATGACGCATTTTAGACTTCTGAGATGACAAGAAAGTGAACGGTGAATTGGGCGTCCCAATAAACCCAAATACGGTCGTGTTTGCCCTGTTTGCGCAGTATGTCCTGCCACGCGGGGGCGAGGTGTGGCTTGGCAGCCTGATCCAGGCAATGGCCGCCCTGGGCATCAGCGAAGCGGCAGCACGAACGGCTGTCTTACGACTGAAGAAGAGGGGAACCTTGGAAAGCCAACGGCTGGGACGCCGCACGTTCTATTGGATGGCGGATGCCGGAATGCGTCAATTGAACATAGGCGGCTTTCGCTTCTCCCTCCCATCGGAGAAAGCGTGGGATGGCACGTGGACGATCGTCGTTTATTCCATCCCTGAAGAACAGCGAGGCCTTCGAGACGCGCTGCGCTGTTCGCTCAAGTGGTGGGGGTTCGGGAGCCTGGCGCCCGGAACCTGGATTTCCACCCGCGTCCTGCTGCCAGAGATCGAGAGCGATCTACGAGAACTGGGTGTGTGGGAATACGCGAGCGTCTTCAAGTCCGAGTATCTCGGTCCAAAAGATCCGTCCGCCATAGTCGCCAAGGCTTTTCTGGAACTGGGCACTCTTGAAACCGGCTATCGGAATTACATCGCCAAAGCCAAGGCCGTGCTCCACAGTGTGGACGCCGGCTTGCTCGACGACGAGGTGTGTTTTGCTACCCGTATGCGCAACCTGTGGGAGATTTACGCCGTCGCCAAGGACGACCCAATCTTGCCTCCCGCTCTCTTGCCAGAGGACTGGCCTCGCTCCGAGGCTGTAGAGCTTTCCGCACAGGTACGGCACGTTCTGTCCGCACCCGCCGAGCGCTTCTTCGACACCATCTACGTGACATCAGAGCAGATTGACTAAATCGGGGCCAAACCCTTGACTTTGAGTACACTCTAAGTTGTATAATGACACCACAAGCACAAGGAGGTAGCTGATGGAAATAGCACTGACAGTTCAAGAGGCTGCGGACCAGACAGGCCTCAGCGCGCACACCATACGTTACTACGAGCGTATCGGCTTGATCCCCTCCATCGAACGGGCCCCGAATGGGCACCGCCGTTATTCGGACGAAGATATCGGCTGGATCGAGTTCCTCAAGTGCCTGCGCTCGACGGGAATGCCGATCTCCGAAATGCAGCGCTACGTCGAGCTGCAACAGGTGGGCGACTCGACGCTCAACGACCGGCTGGCGCTGCTTGAGGCGCACCGGTGCCGGATCAAGGCCAAGATTCGAGAGCTCAACAGCTTCTTGGAGAGGATCGAGGGCAAGATCGGCTACTACCAAGAACTGAAAACCCAGCAGGTGAATTGAACGCCAACGGAGAGCAAAATGACTACAGAGCACAAACGGGTGCTGGGCATTGTCGGCAGCCCACGCCGCGGAGGAAACACCGATATCCTGGTGGACGAGGTGTTGGCCGGTGCGGCAGAGGCGGGTGCCCAAACCGAGAAGGTGATGTTGAGCAAGCTGGACATCAGACCCTGCCGAGCGTGCGAGTCCTGTTTCGAGACCGGCAAGTGTGTACAAAAAGACGATATGCCGGCACTGCTGGAAAAGATGGATCAGAGCCGTGTATGGGTACTGGGTACACCCGTCTACTGGTGGGGGCCGAGCGCGCAGTTCAAGGTGTTCCTCGACCGATGGTTCGGCCAAGGACAGGTTGTGAGGTTCAAAGGGCGGCCCGTTATCCTCACCATACCTCTGGGAGGGTCTGACGCGAGCTTTGCGCGGCACATCGTGGGGATGTTTGAGGGCAGCTTTGCCCATCTCGAGATGGATTTGATCGCCACCATAGTGGCTCCCGATGTGTGGAATGCGGGCAAGGTACGCGATCACCCCGACGTATTGGCCGCGGCCCGCCAGGCTGGGCGGGAAGCAGTCGCTTTCTGTCATCCCTTTTCCAAATGAGCGGAGTCCCCATTCCAGAAACGCTCAAGACCAGATTTGTGGGAAATGAAAAAAGTACTCTCGTTGGCCAACTCACTTGCACCACTGGTAGGACTGCATTTAACCGTGATGAGGGTCGAGAAACCCGATTCGGACTCAAAACGGGCATTGTAGCCGCGCTTTCCAAGCGCGCGAAGGCGCAGCGCGGATAGGAATCCGCGCCTACATCGGCGACCACG
>DAOUDX010000189.1:0-2884 GCA_034430835.1 Anaerolineae bacterium | reverse complement strand
TCTGTATTCCCCACTGGGGCTGCAAAAAGACATACTTTTGGTGCAACTCGCCCCACTTCGATGCTATGTATGGCGCTATTTAGGGCTGACGCCCCACCAACAACCTATTTCCCCATTTATTGAACAGTCACTTTCGTCCTGTCTGCTTGCCAAGTCGCCTTTTCTGTGCTACAGTATTGCGCGGAACGACCGATGCCCGAAAAAGTCCTGATCGTCGATGATGACCTGGAAAGCGTCAAGCTGATTGGATTGATGCTGGAAAGGCGCGGCTACACCATCGCTGCTGCCCAGTCTGGTGCACAGGCCCTGGCAAAGGCTCAAGAAGAGCAACCGGATCTGGTGATTCTGGACGTCATGATGCCGGATATGGACGGGTACGAGGTCTGCCGTCGCCTGCGCGCCAGTGCGGCCACAACCGATCTGCCGATCATCATGTTCACCGCCAAAACGCAGGTGCGCGACAAGGTGACTGGATTCCAGGTGGGTGCAGACGATTATCTGACCAAGCCAGTTCATCCGGAGGAGCTGATTTCCCGCGTGGAGGCGGTATTGCTGCGGACGGCGCGGCGGCGGGAGGAGGAACAGGTACGGCCGCGGGCACAGGTCCTTGGTTTCCTGGGGTCGAAGGGAGGGGTGGGGACTACCACCCTGGCAGTAAACATCGGCGTTGCTCTGGCGCAGGCGTATGCAGAGAGCAAGCAGGTTGTATTGGCAGAGATGAGCCCTGGCATCGCGACCGCTGCATTTCATCTGGGCTTGCGTCGTCAACGCAGTATAGTGCGCCTTCTGGAGCAGCCGGTCGAGAACGTTGACGCCAGGCTGGTGGAGGCTCAATTGGAGGAGCACAGATCGGGCTTGTTTGTCCTATCCGGCCAGGTTGAGCCACCGGGTGCGGGGGTGCCGGTGTCCCCGATCCACGCCGAGACCATCGTTCGGCATCTTGGAACCATGGCCGACTATCTTCTACTAGACCTGGGGGTGGGGTTGGGTGACGTGAACCGGCGCCTGCTGCCGGGTTGCTATCACATCACGGTATGCATCGAGCCACAGCGCACGTCGCTTGAACTGGCGCAGTTTCTCTTCACCGAAATGGCCGACTCGCTCAATTTGCCTCGCTACAAGACCAGCCTGGTGCTGATCAACAAGGCTCCGTCGGCAGCTTCTTTCACCAAGGGGATGATAGAGGAGGCGCTGCAGCACGACTTGGCGGGTGTGATTACTCCTGCCCCCGAGTTGGCGTTTCAATCGGTTGAGCAGGGCATCCCGATGGTCATATCGCTGCCGAATAGTCTTGCCGCTCAGCAGTTCCAGCATATTGCAGAGTATCTGGCCAGCGTTTGAGCATGCCTGTCCGACCCGTCTTCACCCACCCGTGGGACGTCTCGCCGGCTGAGGCCAGAGCGATCCAGGATCGGCTGCGCGGGTGCGTGTGCGTGCAGCCTCTCGACCGCCAACCAGAGCGTGTCGCGGGTGTGGACGTCAGTGTGAAGGGGGATCTGGCTCGGGCGGCTGTGGTGGTGCTCTCCTATCCCGACCTCGTTCCCTTCCAGGCTGCTGTCGCCGAGCTGGCCGTCCCGTTCCCCTACGTGCCGGGGCTCTTGGCTTTCCGGGAGGGGCCGGTCGTCTTGGCGGCGCTGGAGCGGTTGACGTGCAAGCCGGACGTACTGATGTTTGATGCCCAGGGATTGGCTCATCCCCGTCGCATGGGGCTGGCAGCCCATCTGGGCGTCCTGCTGGATGTCCCTGCTGTGGGGTGCGCCAAGTCCCGTTTGTGCGGGACGTACGTGGAGCCTGGGAAGGAGAAGGGAGGTTGGGCGCCGCTGATGGATGGAGACGAGGTGATCGGCGCGGTCGTGCGGACGCGCAGCCGTGTCCGGCCGGTCTTTGTGTCTGTGGGCCATCGAGTGGACTTGGCGGCGGCGGTCTCGCTGGTGTTGAACTGCACGACCAGGTATCGACTGCCGGAGCCGACGCGCTGGGCGCACCGGGTGGCCGGTGGAGAGTCCCTGCCGAGGACGTGTCGGTCGGCGCCGTCTTGACTGAGGTGGGCGTGATGCACGACGACCAGGTTGCGCGCGCTGCGGCGCTGTTGCGAGAGTCCCGCTATGCCATCGCCCTGACCGGCGCGGGCATCAGCACTTCCTCCGGCATTCCCGACTTTCGCTCGCCGGGCAGCGGCTTGTGGGAACAGGTCAATCCTTTCATCGTAGCTTCCATCTTTGGCTTTCGGCTCCGTCCGAAGGCGTTCTACGACTGGGTGAGGCCGTTGGCGGCGAAGGTGATGGCTGCGGAGCCCAATCCCGGCCACCTGGCGTTGGCAGAACTGGAGGCAGATGGTTGGCTGAAGGCGGTCATCACGCAGAACATCGACGGCCTGCATCAGCGGGCTGGGTCGTGCAACGTGCTGGAAATGCACGGCCACTTTCGGGAAGCGATCTGCCTGGGCTGTTCTCAGGTCGTATCGACCGAGGGGCTGTTGTCCGACTTCCTCGCGTCCGGTGATGTGCCTCGCTGCGCCGGGTGCGGCGGCGTGATGAAGCCCATGGCCGTGCTTTTCGGAGAGCAGTTGCCGTCAGAGGTGTTCGATGCGGCGCTGGCCCACGTTCGCCGGGCCGACCTGGTGCTCGTGGCCGGGTCGTCGCTGGAGGTCACGCCTGTCTCGCAACTGCCGCGCCAGGTGTACGAGCGTGGCGGCCGGGTCGTCGTGGTCAATCTGACGCCGACGTATATCGATCCCGTGGCCGACGTGGTCATTCACGCCGACGTCGTTGACGTGCTGCCCTCTATTGCTCGGTCGTGTACAGGGAGGTAGCGGAATGAAAGGCTCTCGTAAAGGAACGCGGGGCGGCAAGCCCGTGGATAGACTGGAGTGGCTGATCGAGAT
>DAOUDX010000188.1:0-5604 GCA_034430835.1 Anaerolineae bacterium | reverse complement strand
CTATATTCCGCTCCGGCCGCCTCCCGGTGCCACTGAAGGTAGAGAAAGTCGGACCCGTTGGGTCAACCCTGGGCCAGGCGGCCGTCCGGCGGATTGGGATTGCCGCCGTCATCGGCCTCGCCGCCGCGCTCGCCCTGCTGCCAGCCCACTATCGCTTCCCCGGCCTGCTGGCCGACTTGGCGCTCGTCTTTTTCGGTTTCATCGGCCTCGCCCTATGCAAGATAATCCCAATGCCGATCACCCTGCCGAGCATCACCGGCTTTGCCGTAGCCGCACTGCTCGCCCTGCAAGCCCACTTCACCATCTTTGAACGGCTGCGGGAGGGAATACGGGCCAATCGCTCTCTGCCCAGGACGGTCAAGAACAGCTTCTCCGATGCCTGGCGTTCCATCCGCGACACCCACCTCGCGCTTCTCCTCTTCTCCTTCGTCGTGTGGGTAGTGGGCGCGGCGACCGCTGCCATATCCATCCGCTGGCTGGGAGCGGCCCTGGCCGCCGGTGCCCTGGTCAGCGCCTTCGTCACCCTGGTCTTTACTCAACTACTTATGAGCCTGGCGTCCAATGTGTCGCAGGAATGGCTGGACGAACGAAAGTGGCTGTTGGGCATCTAGCCTGGGAGGAGCTATGTTTGACCTACACGTCATCGACAAGCGCCGCTGGTATCTTCTGGCCTCACCCATCCTGGTCGGCCTCAGCATCGTAGCTATGATCGTCTCGGCTATCCTATCCGGCATACCCTTGCGGCTGGATCCCGCCGCCACCGGTTCGGAGACGATCAGGGCAGCAGGATTCGCCATACCGATTGCGGCCGCCGTCGCCATGGCCTTCGTCTGGTGGTCATTCCGCGCCACGCCCAGCGCTTTTCGCCATAGCGCGTGCGCCATTGCAGTCGTCGCCCACAACCTCCTCGTGCTTCTCGGATTCCAGGCACTGATGGGCATACTCGCCGGCTGGCAGGCCGACGCTTTGTTCTTCGTCGCTGTCATGGCTGTGATCGGCCTCTCGACACAGGACGCCATCGCCGTTTTGAGCCGGGTCCAGGAGAATGCGGCCATGCGCAGAAAGGAATCACAAGAGATGGCGATCACTCGCTCAGTCTACGAGACCATCGTCCCCACGCTGGTGGCGCGGCTGTGTGCACTATTTGTGCTGATCGCCATAGCCGTCGTCGGCGGTTCGACAGTGATCCCATTCGCCGCCACGCTGCTGGTCGGCGTGATCGTCGAGACCTACTCGGCCACATTCACGGCCGTGCTGCTCTTGACCATCTAGCAAGGCAAACTCAAGCGACGATTTAACAGCTATGCGCGCTCTGCTGCTCGACGGGGACCTACGACTGGTTGAAGACTATTCCGCCCCGGAGCCTTCGCTGGGTGAGGCGCTCATCCGCGTGAGCGTGGCCGGCATCTGCAACACCGATCTCGAACTGGTCAGGGGCTACATGCAGTTTCAGGGCGTGCCCGGCCACGAGTTCGTCGGTGTTGTCGAAGAGGCCCCCGGCGCGCAAGCATGGGAGGGCCGCCGCGTGGTGGGCGAGATCAACGCCGCCTGCGGCGCCTGTCCCACGTGCCAGGCCGGCCGCTCCACCCACTGCCCACTCCGCACCACACTGGGCATTACCGGGCGCGATGGTGCCCTTGCCGAGTATCTGGCGCTGCCCATCCGCAATCTCCACCCCGTCCCAGATACCCTCGCCGATGAGGTCGCCGTCTTCGCCGAGCCACTGGCTGCTGCCTGCGAGATCCTTCAGCAAGTGCACGTTCGTCCTACCGACCGCGTCGTCGTTCTGGGCGACGGGAAGCTGGGCCTCCTGTGCGCGCAGGTGCTGGCCCTCACCGGCTGCGACCTGACCGTCATCGGGCACCACCGGGAGAAGCTGAATATCCTGGCTCAACGATCCACCTCGACGGCGATGGAAGACGAGAACGACGACGACAACGGCTTCGACTTGGTCGTCGAGGCCACCGGTCAGCCTGCAGGATACGCCGTGGCGCGCCGCCTCGTCCGTCCGCGCGGCACGATCGTCCTGAAATCCACCTACCACGGCTCCCTCGATGCCGATCTGACGATGGCCGTTGTAGACGAGATCACCCTGGTCGGCTCGCGCTGCGGGCCGTTCGCCCCAGCGCTGCGCTTGCTGGAGCAGAGCCTGGTAGACGTCACGCCGCTGATTCAAGCCCGCTACCCACTCACCAAAGCACCGATGGCCTTCGAGCACGCTGCTCGACCCGGCACGCTCAAGGTCCTGATTGACGTGGCGCCGACTTCCCAGTCCACCACGAATTCGAAAGGCTGTACGTGACAGACAACCACGCCCCAAGACTGCGGACCATCGACCCCCACCCCATCGTCCACGACGGCAGGCCATCCATCCTGCTGCGCGATCCGCTGCAACTGACCGAAAAGGCCGTGATCATCCCCCAGCAACTGGCCCCCCTGCTGGCATTGTGCGATGGAACACGGGACGTCGCGGGGCTGCGCGCGTCCCTGGGCATCCGATACGGGTTGCGCGTCGGCCCGAGCATGCTGGAGCAACTCGTGGCCGCGCTCAACGAGGCGCTATTGCTGGACAATGACCGCTTCGTCCAGGCGCGCGAGCAAGCCCTGGCCGCCTACCGCCAAGCCCCGCTCCGCCCCCCCGCCAGCGCCGGGCGATCGTATCCAGCCGACGCGGATGAGCTACGCCGCCTGTTGGACAGCTACCTCGAAGTCACAGATGCCGAGACCATCAACCCCGGCGACATTCGAGGACTGGTCAGCCCACACATCGACTTTGCGCGCGGCGGACCGGTCTACGCTGCCGCGTGGAAGCACGCAGCAGGCGCGGCCAGAGAAGCCGACATGGTGATACTGCTGGGCACCGATCACTACGGGGACAGCCTGCTGACTCTGACACGCCAGCACTACAGCACACCGCTCGGCGTACTGCCGACCGCACAAGAGACCGTGGACGCACTGGCCGACGCGATAGGACCGGACGAGGCTTTTGCCAGCGAACTCATCCACCGCACCGAGCACTCCATCGAGCTGGCGGCAGTCTGGCTGCACCACGTCCGCGACGGGCAACCATGCGAGATGGTGCCCATTCTGTGCGGCTCCTTCGGCAAGTTCCTCTGGGGCGAAGCAGGGCCAGAACACGAGCCTGTGCTCGGCGCGCTGGCCGACGTGCTCAAGCAAGCGACTGCCGGGCGGCGGACGCTCATCGTGGCGGCAGCAGACCTGGCGCACGTGGGGCCAGCATTCGGAGGCAACCCACAGGGGCTGATGAGACGCGCCCAACTCCGCAGCGCCGACGACGAACTCGTTGATCGCATGTGCGCCGGAGACGCGGAGGGGTTCTTCGCGGCGATCAAGCGCGAGAGCAATCGCCACAACGTCTGCGGACTGCCCCCCATCTACATAGCTCTGCGGCTGCTGAGGCCCGTCAAGGGGAAACAGGTGGCCTACCACCAATGCCCGGCTGACAAGAACGGCACATCGTCAGTCTCGATATGCGGCGTCCTGCTCGGGGAAGGATTCTAACAGCAGCGATGGACGTCCCCGCAGCCTGGGAACATCTCACGCTCTCGTCGCTAGGCGGCCCCATCCTCATCATCGGCGCGCCGGATACGGGCAAATCCACCTTTGCCCGTTACCTTTACCGCCGCCTGTGCGGGCGCCACGAGCGCGTGGCCTTCGTGGATGGAGACATGGGACAGGCTACCCTCGGCCCGCCGACGACGATGACGTTGGCGCTGAACGAGCCCGGCGACGATACCTTCCCGCCCGCCGGTCCCCGCTACCGCATCTTTGTCGGCGACGTCTCCCCGCGCCGCCACATGCTGCCCACGATCGTCGGGGCACATAAACTGGTGCAAAAGGCGCAGGCGGAGGGAGCCACCGCCATCGTGTTCGACCCGACCGGCCTGGTCGATCCGGCCTGCGGCGGCAGGGAGCTCAAGCGAGCCAAGATCGATCTGCTGCGACCCAGCGCCGTCGTGGGCATCCAGCGTGGGAGCGAATTGGAGCACATCCTGCTTCCCCTGCGCCTCAGCCGCCGCACACGCGTGATCGACCTCCCGGCCTCGCGCGCTGCGAGCCGCCGCGAGCCGCCTGCCCGGCAGGAGCACCGCGCCGCCCAATTCCGCCGCTACTTCGAGGACGCCCGCGCCCTGGAGATAGCCTGGCAGCGCCTGGCCGTCTTCCCCGCCCCCACTTTCCTCCCCCACCGGCTGGCGGCGCTGGAGGACAGAGAGGGATTCACCCTGGCGCTGGGCATCGTCACCGCCAGCGATCCCGCGCGCCACGCTGCAACGCTGCACACCCCCCTCCTATCGCTGACAGACGCGGACGCCATCCATCTGGGCGACCTGACCCTCGACCCCCACACTTTCCGCGAATCGCGGGTTTGACGGGCCCGCAAGCAAAAGCCGCGCCTGACGGCGCGGCTGCGCCTGTCGCCACCACCGGCTCACACACCACCAGAAACGCCCGCCAGCGGCAGCGTGAACGTGAACGTCGCGCCGTGCCCCTCCTCGCTGCTGACCGCGATCTCTCCCCCGTGCGCCTCGACGATCTGCCGCGCGATGGTCAGCCCCAACCCCGTCCCCACCGCCTTGCCCATCTCGCCGGCCACGCGATAAAAGCGCTCGAAAAGGTGCGGCAACGCATCTTTCAGAATGCCGGGGCCGGTATCGGCGACACTGACAGACAGGCGGTCGCCATCGCTCCACGCCCTGACGGTGACGTTGTCGCCGGGGCGGCAGTATTTGATCGCATTCCCCATCAAGTTGAGCATCACCTGGTGCAGGCGCTGCGCATCCCCGGTGAGAAACGGCAAGTCGGTGGGAACGCCCACCGAGAGCACGATCTGCTTCGCGTCCGCCTGCGGCGCCAAGACGCTGACGGCCATGCGGATCACCGTATTCAGATCCACCGGATCGTGGCTCATGTCGGCCCGGCCTGATTCCAACCGCGCCAAGTCGAGGAAGTTGCTTGCCAGGCCGTTGAGCCGCTCCGCCTCGGCCTGGATGATGCACGCAAACTGGTGACACTGGGGCAGTGTCGCGTCGGGTCGCTGCATCAGGTCGGCGTAACCCATGATGGACACCAGCGGCGTGCGCATCTCGTGGACGATCTCGGCCACCAGATCGGACTGCTGGAAGAGCAGAGCGTTCTGCACCGCCACCGCCGCCTGATCGCCCAGGACGGTCATCATCTCGACGTCCTCGTCAGCGAAGTCGGCCCCCTCCTGCTTGTTGACCGCCTCCAGCACGCCGATCACGTTGCCTCGGACGATCATCGGGACGGCAAGAATGGAGTGCGTGGTGAAGGCGGACTGCTCGTCCGCCTCGCGATAGTAGAAATGATGGGATTCCTGCGTGTCCTGCACCACGATGGGCTTGCCCGTCTGCACGACCGATCCCGCGATGCTGTTCTCCATGGGCACGACGATGGAACGCACTCCCGGATAGTTGGTCGCCGCCTCAAAGTACAACTGGCCACTCTGGCGGTCGACGAGCAAGATCGAAGTGGCCTCTGAATCGGTGAGATCCCGCGCCGCCACGACGATGCGGTTCAGCAACGGGCGCAGGCTGAGGGTCGAATTCAGCGAACGACCGATCT
>DAOUDX010000187.1:0-18454 GCA_034430835.1 Anaerolineae bacterium | reverse complement strand
CAATGAACAATGACCAATGAAAAATGACCAACAGGAATTGCGAATGAGCGAGTCGGCAAGCTCAGATTCCTGCCATTCGTGGCGCAAAGCCGTCGTTCAGAAAGCAGCGCGGCCCGGGCAGGGACTCGGTCCCGCCCAGGCCGGGAAAGGTCACGCGCGGGTGGGATCACCACCCGGTGTGTTGGTCTGGCGTATAGGATATGGGTTGGAAGGAATCGGACTACTCACCGTCCCTCTTTTCGCGCCTCCTCGCTCGGACGCGCAGCACCCTCACGCTGCACACTGCACACAATTGTACTCGCCGCGCAAGTCGTGTCAAACGGGGGAACGTCGGCGAAACGAAAGCGTGCCGCATCGAGAGTGCCCTAAAAGGAACACAGTCGCCCGCGTCCTACGGGCTGTCAGCTACCCGTCGAAGACACGGAAGAACACGCGGACTCTACGAGTCCGCGCGACCGCACCTTGCCCCTTCCCCCCCACTGGGGTATAATCCTCTGCGCCGCCGAGCGCCGTCCACCACCTCGGCCTAGAAACGAGGAAACATGTCGCAAACCTACGTGGCTCTCGACCTGGAGACCACCGGCCTCAGTCCCGAGCGCGACGCCATCATCGAGATCGGCGCGGTCAGATTCCGCGACGACGAGGTATTGGACACCTTCTCCACTTTCGTCAGCCCCGGTCGCCCCATCCCCCATTCGATCACGGAGCTGACGGGCATCTGCGACGACGACATGATCGGCGCACCCGGCCTGCACGACGTGCTACCCAGCCTCTCCCGCTTCGTCGGCCAGCACCCCATCGTCGGCCACAGCGTCGGGTTCGACATGGCGTTCCTCAACCGCCACTCCCACCTGCTGGAGAACGAACTCCTCGACACGTTCGAGCTGGCCACCGTGCTCGTCACCCACGCCGAGCGATACAGCCTCGGCGCTCTAGCGAGCCTGCTGGGGATCAAGCTGGAACAAGCGCACCGAGCATTGGACGATGCCCAGGCCAGCCATCACCTTTTTCGCGCTTTGTTGCGCCGGGCCGCCGGCCTGCCGCCCCGGACACTGAAGGAGATCGTGGGCCACGGCGAGCGGGCCAAGTGGCCCGCCACCCACTTTTTCCGCGACGCCCTGAGGGAGGCGGCCCACCATCCGCCCGAACAGCACGCCGCCAGGCAAGACATTGCGCTGGCGGGACCTCTGTTCACCGCGAAAAAAGACCGCCCTCTGCAACCGGCTGCGGAGCGGACGACGCTGGACGCCGAACGGCTGGCGGCGCTACTGGAAGCAGGCGGCGCCTTCGAAGCGCAGTTTCCAGGCTACGAGCACCGCCCCCAACAAGCGGCCATGCTGCGCGGCGTCACACAGGCGCTCAACGAAGGCCTGCACATGCTGATCGAGGCCCCCACCGGCGTCGGCAAGTCTCTGGCCTACCTCATCCCCGCCGTCAGTTGGGCAATCCAGAACGGCGAGCGTGTCATCGTCTCCACCAACACCATCAACCTCCAAGAGCAATTGCTTCAGAAGGACCTGCCTGACTTGGCGAGTGTCCTGCCGTTCGACCCGCATGCCGCCGTGCTCAAGGGCCGCTCCCATTACCTCTGTCCTTCCCGCCTGCAGGCGCTGCGCCAGAGGGGAGCCAACTCGCCCACCGAGGCCAGGATGCTGGCCAAGATCCTCGTCTGGCTGCTGGAGACGACAGACGGCGACGGCGACGACCTGTTCTTACCCGATCCTGCCGAGCGGGCCTTGTGGCGACAGATCTCGGCCGAACACGAGGGCTGCGATCCGGAACGATGCCAGCGGTACCACCACGACGCCTGCTACTTTTACAGCGCCCGCCAGGCAGCCGAGGCTGCTCACCTCGTCATTGTCAACCACGCGCTGCTCCTGGCCGACGTCGCAGTGCAAAACCGCGCCATCCCGGAGTACAAGCACCTCATCGTCGATGAAGCACACCACCTGGAGGCAGCCACCACCAACGGCCTCAGTGTCGAGGCCGACCGGGCCAGCATGCATCGGCTGCTCAACGAGATCGGAAAAGTCGGTCAGGCGGGCCGGGTGACCGGCATGATGGCCAACCTGATCGGAAGCTGCCAGAAGGCCAATCTTCCCCAAAAAGCTGTGGGACAGATAGAGCTGTTCGTCGGCAAGATCGGACTGGCGACGGATCGTGCTACGCAACAGGTGGACGCCTTTTTCGACCGCCTGGAAGAGTTCGTGGCAGAACACGGCGAGGGCCATCGCAGCCAGTACGCCTCCCGCCTGCGCCTCACTTCGGGATTGCGCGTGCAACCGGCCTGGGAATTGGTCGAGATGGTGTGGGACGACACGCACGCGCCATTAGCAGCCATCGCCGACGGGCTGCAGCGACTGGTAGGGGGCCTTGACGATCTCGATGCGTTCGACGTGCCCGATGCAGAGGACCTGCAGGCACAGATGCTGAGCGCGGCACGCAGACTGAGCGAGACCGGTAGCTGGATCAATCAGATGATCACACAGCCCGATCCATCCCTCGTCTACTGGCTGGAGTCGTTTCCCAACAACAACGGTCTGAGGCTGCACGCCGCCCCTCTACACGTCGGACCGTTGGTGAAGGAACATCTGTTTCACAAGAAGGAATCGGTGATCCTGACATCGGCCACGCTGCGCACGGGCGGGACATTTGACTTTATCCGCGAGCGGCTGCACGCCTGGGAAGCCGACGAGTTGGCCGTGGGCTCCCCCTTCGACTACCAAGCATCGACATTGCTCTACCTGGTAAACGACATCCCCGAGCCGGGCCAGCAAGGGTATCAACAGGCGATCGAACAGGGCATGGTAGCTCTCTTTCGGGCGACGCAGGGCCGGGCGCTGGCGCTCTTCACCTCCTATAGCCAACTGCGCACGACGCTCAGGGCCATCCAGGCGCCGCTGGCCCAGGACAGCATCACCGTCCAGGCTCAGGGAGAAGGCATCTCACGGGCGCAATTGCTTGAGGATTTTCGCACGGGTGAGCGAAGGGTGCTGCTGGGCACGCGTAGCTTCTGGGAGGGGATCGACGTGCCGGGCGACCCGCTCAGTTGCCTGGCGATCGCCAAGCTGCCCTTCAGCGTCCCCAGCGACCCCGTCTTTGCCGCACGGGCCGAGACCTTCGAGCAGCCCTTCCTGGAGTACGCCGTGCCCGAGACCATCCTGCGCTTCCTGCAAGGCTTTGGGCGACTGATCCGCACCTGCACCGACCGGGGCATCGTCGCCGTTTTCGACAAGCGGCTGCTGACCAAGAGCTACGGACAATTGTTCATCGACTCCCTGCCCGGCCCCACAGTGCGGCGGGGATCGATCACGCTGCTCCCAAGAGCCGCCGCCGAATGGCTGAACCAGTAGAGGAGGAAAACAATGCCCCTGTACTATCCTTCTTTCAGCGCGCTGCGCCTGGCCGACCAGATCTTTGAAGAGATCGGCAGTCGCACCCCCGGCTACGAGGGGCGTGTGGGCACAACCTGGTACTGGCAACTGCCAGGCGGCATCATGGCGGCAGCATGGCTCGACAACGCAGTGACCGAGGAGCGATGGGATACGATCCGTGCTCAGGCCAGCACGCCTCGCGCGGGCATCTTTAGCACGGCCGATTTCCCCTTCGCAGCCTATGGCACCTCGGCCAGCTCCCCACCCTTCATCCACGACCTGCAAGGGGTGGCCGAATGGTCGAACCGGCTCTATTTTCAGATGGGGCACCTTATCGAGGATGCGACGCACTGGCTGGGCATGCTGCACACCATCGCCATCTCGCCCCAGATCAGCCCGCCGGCCGCTTTCCCCGCCCTCAGTCCCCTGGAGCGCAGGCTGGTGCAGTATGCGCTGGGTGAACTGGAGGGACGCTTTGGGATTCGAGATCTGCACCAGGCCTTCGGCAGCGAGATCTCCCGCGCCCGCCTGAGCGCGCTGGGGCGGGCCTGGGAGGCCAGCGAACTGCTGACCGGGCGGCCCCGCCGCGTGACCTACGCCTTGCGGCTTCTGGCGGAAGGGGACGACTAGCCCACAAAGCAACCGGAGCAAGCGCCACCATTGTGCTTGCTCCGGGGAATGAGTCGTCTCAATCTACTTGGCTGCCGGCAATGTGAAACTGAACGTGCTTCCCTCTCCCACCTTGCTCTCCACCCTTACCTCGCCCCCGAGCTTTTCCACGATGCGCCGCACGATGGACAAACCCAGGCCATGCCCGGTGAGGCGGACCCGTTCCAACTGCGTAAAGGGCGTGAACAGACGGGCCTGATCTTCCGGTGAGATACCAGAGCCATCATCGCGGATCCAGAAGCGCACAACACCGTCGTCCTGCACCGCCGCGCCCAATTCCAGATGAGGCGGCTTGCCGCCGTACTTGATCCCATTGCTGATATAGTTGGCCCACACTTCCTCGATCCACGGATTGTGCCCCAGCGCAACCGGCCAAATGTCCGGCAACACGATCTCGGCCTGCTCCTCCTCGATCAGAAAGGCCAAACGCTGCATTGCTTCAGACACCACGAACTCCATATCGACGCGCTCGACCTCTACTTCCGTCCTGCGGATCTCGGCCAACAGGAGCAACTCGCTGATGATGCTGCTCATCTTATGCCCGTTTCGCGCGATGGACTGCAAATAGTACCTTGCCTCTTCCCCAGTCTCATCCTCCCCCAACCGTTCGGCAAGCTCCTCCACCAGCACGTCGGCGTAACCGACGATCACCCCCAACGGCGTCTTCAGGTCGTGGGCCACCGTGTGAGCGAAAGCGTTCAGATCTTCGTTGCGCGCCTGCAGTTCGGCAGTCTGCTGCCGCAGCTTCTCCACCAGGCGGGCATTATCGATCGCGATGGCGCCGGACGCCGCCAACGTCTCGACGAGGGCGCTATCATCTTTGGAGAAGCTGCCCTCCACTCCTCCGTTCACCACCTCCAACACCCCGATGACGGCATCACGCACGCGCAGCGGCACAGCAAGCAGTGAAGTCGTGTGGAAACCAGTTCGCGCATCAATGTTCGGCGAGAAGCGACGATCACTCGGCGCGTGGGCCACATTGACACTCTCACCCGTCGTTGCCACCCAACTGGCAATACCCTCTCCAGGGCACAAGCGCAGGTTGACCAGGGAATGCTTCAGGCCATGATGGAGAGCTCCCTTGCAGATCAACCACCCCTCGCGCTCCTCATCCCACAGCCAGACCGAACCGCCCTCCGCCCTGACGATCTCTGTGACGGCGAGCAGCAGCCGTTCAACGGCCTGCTCTACGTCAAGCATCGCGGTGAGCGACTGCCCCAATTTGTTCAACAGGGTCAGATCGCGGTTGCGCTGGAACAGCGCTTCGACCACCTGCCTCTTTTCCTCAGCCAAGCGGCGCTGCTCGAGCACCTGTTCGATCACAGTCGGCAAGAGTTCCAGATACCCCCCATCCACGTCCTTGACGATGTAATCCCCCGCCCCCAGCTTCATCGCCTCCACGGCGGTCACCTCATCGCCGGTTCCGGTGACCATGATCGTCGGCGGCAATGCCCCCTTCGAGCACATGATGCGAATCACCTCAAGTCCGCTGTGGACGGGCATATTCTGATCTACGGCCACGATATCATAATCACCCGACTCGTACATGGCGAGACCTTCTTCACCGTTGGGAGCGACATCGACGACATAGCCCGCTTGCTCCAACCTCCGCTGAAGAAGGCGAGCCAAGCCGACATCATCTTCCATATAGAGAACACGAACGGGCTTGGCGCTACCCACGAGGCTCACCTCCCTTGCGGCACCTTTACGACAGACAGGAATAGTCCAAGCTTGCGAATGGCATCAGAAAACTGCTCATAGTCCAGCAGCGGCTTGGTGAGAAAAACACTACAGCCGAGCTCATAGCACTTGGACACGTCCTGGGTGTCGTCCGAGCTCGTCACCATGATCACTGGAATGTGCTTGGTGCGATCGTCCGATTTCATGCGCTTAAGCACCTGGAAGCCGTCGAGCACCGGCAGGTTCAGATCAAGCAACACCAGAAGTGACGTGGCATAGTGCGGTTCCCCTTCGTACTCCCCTTCGCCGAACAAATAGTCCACAGCCTGTTGCCCATTGGTGAGCTTGATGATTTCGTTAGCAATGTTCGAATAGCGCAGGTTCCTCTCGATCAGACGTGCATGGCCGGGATCGTCCTCAACCACAAGAATCGTGACCATCTGCTCACTGAGCATGACTATCTCCCTCTGCGAGATGGTCTGAGACTGTGAAGGTGAATTCTGTTCCGACTCCTGGTTCGGACGTGCACTCAATGCGTCCACCATGGTGGCGGATCAAAGTCTGCGCATAGACCAAACCCATACCTTCCCCTGGAACGTCCTGCTTGCCGCCCCGGCGGAAAGGCTCGAATATTTTGTGGAGGTCGCTCTCCGCGATGCCACGCCCATTGTCACGAACTGAGAAAACCGTTTCGCCAGAACAGCGCTTGCCGGTGATCACGATCTCTCCTGGGCGATCGGGATCCAGGTAGAGCACGGCATTCCTCAGAAGGATCTGCAGGACCTCGCTCATGGAGGCCCAGTCGGCAACTATCTCAGGCAACGGCGATGGTACGGCTATCTTCACCCGACGCTGTTTGATCTCGCCGGACAGCGTCTCCAAGACTTCATGAACCAAAGCCTCCATGTCAACTGGCTGGAACCTGAGTTCACGCCGGCTCAAGCGGGACAGCCTGAGCACAGCGTTCATGAACTCGTCTACGCGAGCCACGGAAAACTCGATGAATCCTAATGCCTCGGGGATATCCGCCTCGATAGCAGTGGTCACCGTCGAACGCTGTTCGTCATCCAACTGAGGCAGGAGTGGCTGCAGCGCGGAGCAAACCCTCTCCACAGCCGAGCGCAACTCAGCGGTAAAGCCCTTGAGGTTAATCAGCGGGGTTCGTAGATCGTGGGAAACGATATAGGCGAACTTGTTGTACTCTTCGCGATACTGCCTCAACTCACTCAGGAGTTGCTCGTCTGCCTTGTCCTCATCCCGCATATCGTTCTCCCCGGACCACCTTTCTAAGAAAGCACCGCCAGTGTATCATTACTGGGTCTATTAGTCAATTACGCCGTGCATTATACTCTAGAGGGGCAGGAGGGTCAAGACCGGAGCGCCCGACCGTGAGCGTATCACGCTGGGGACAAGAATAGGCGTAAAACGCGGGCGTGGGTTCGCTAAACGGGGGTAAATCGGGGCTGGCGCGGGATTACAATCAAAAGTGCCAGCCTCGTGATAATCGGGTACACTGTACCCAGCCCAAAAAAGAACCACACGAGGCTGGCCAATGCAGTGTATCACAAAAAGGGAGATTTGCTACCGCCGACTGGGCGTCGTCGCACACACCGTGGCGGTATTGAGCCTGGTGATGCTGACGGCGACAGGCGTTCAACTGGAGAGCATTGGGGGGTGGATAGCGAGCCCTCGGCAGATAGTGGTGTTGGGAGGAGGGAAGCGGAAGAAGTCCGGGCAACGGGCTGCTGCGTGCGGAGGCTTGTGGCGGATGAGGTATTGGCTGCGCCGGAGTTGGGTGGTACCGGCCATACGCAGCGGGGCATTGCTGGTTCTGGTGTTTCTGAGCGAGGCGCGAGGATGGGAATGGGTGTGGGTACTGCCGTGGGCGGCGTGGCTGTGGAAGGGGGTAGGAATGGCGTGGCCCAGGTTGGGGCAGCAGCCGGTGTATGAGAGCATCGGTTGGATGTGGGAGAAGGCCAGTGGAGTGGCATTGGTAGGGTTAGGGTTGGCGTGGGCCGCCCATCAACTGCCTGTTGTTGGAGAGTGGAACGTCAGTTCATTAGCCATCGGGAGTTGCATCCAGGGCTGCGCCAGCAAGCCCGATGTTGAGGTAGAGCAGGACGAGACTGGGGTATATCACGTGCGACTGAGAGGGGAGTTTGAATTGCACGTGAATGGAGAGGTGGAGTTCTACAAGCGGATGTTGGTGATCTTTCTAGGATTGCTGGAGATGCCTGGGGAAGTACGCAAGAGTCGGCGGACGCGGGATGGGCGGACACCGTTCGTGCGCGAGGAACAGATGGCCGCCTGGTTTGGGATACCGCACCCGGTGATCAGCCGCTGGTACGGCTATTGGCTGAGACAGGACTGGCAGCGCATGTTGAGCCAGCGGCAGGGCGAAGTGCTGACACTGGAAGTGCGGCAGCAGGTGACGGAGAGTTGGGTCAAATTTCCCTGGTGGTCAGCGCGGCAGATGTGGGAACATCTGCGGGCCCAAGGAAGTCGCATCACACTGCCGCAGGTGAAGCAAATCGGACGCGAGAGTGGCTGGAACGTACTGCGGCAAGCGCTGAGCCAGGTATACCTGATCAGCGGCGAGTCCTTCCGGCCGCGGGACGAGTGGCTGGTGAGCCAGTTGCTGGCCCAAGCCCAGAGGTTGGTGGCGCGGTTGGAAGAGTTGGGCGGGCTGACAGTAGAGCACCAGATCGAGTTGGCTGACCTGGAAGCGCTGTGTGAGGAGCTGGGAATTCGTCCGCTGGTAGCCCAGCGACCTCTACCCTGGGTGTGGCAGATAGAGCGGCTGCTGTTTGGCCACTGGGAATGGGTGGACGATGGCAGCGTGCGTTGCATCCACTGCGGCACGGCGGACGTGTCGCGCAAGAGCCGCCAGCCTCGGCTCAAGAAATACGTCGATGAACAAGGGAACGAGCAAACCGTCGAGGTGTATCGTTACTACTGCCACAACCCGGCGTGCGAGCACAAGACCTTCACCAACCTGCCCCTGAACCTGATCCCCCACTCCCGCTGGACGCTGGAACATCACCTGGCGGCTTTGCAGACGTATGAGTGGTCGCACAGCGTCTACCGCTGCGCCAGCCAGATGCTGGGCGTGACCAAGATGACGGCCTACCGCTGGGTGAGCGGATTCGGCTACCAGTTGCTGCCGGTGGCCGCCCTTTTCGGCGTTGTGCGTTCCAGTGGCGCGGTGGGCATCGACGAGAAGTATGTGCTCGTGCCCAAAAACGACAAACCAGATGCCGAGATGAGGCGCTGGATGTACGTCTACTTCGCCGTGGATTGCTATACCTACGATCTGCTGCACATCGACCTCTATCCCTGCAACACCAAGCACAGCGCTCACGCCTTCCTGCTAGCCCTGCGTGCTAAAGGATATCACCCCCACGTCATCATCACCGACATGCGCGTCGACTACCGGGACGTCGTCGCCCAGGCTTTTCCAAACGCCGTCCACCACGAGTGCATCTTTCACGCGCTGCAACAAGTCCACGAGCACCTCAAGGAAGCCTATGGTCTGAACTATGCCAAAACGCGCCCGGACATCGTCGCTCTCAGGGAAGAGATCAATCACATCTTTGACGCGCGCACCAAACACACTGCACAGCGACGCTACGAAAAGGTGTTGGCCCAGCGAGATCAGCTTGTGGCCGAAACCCCTAAAGCGGATGACGCTTTCCGCTTCCTGGAACGTCACTGGCCTACGCTGGTCAACGCCATCGAAAGTCGCCACATCCCCAGAACTAACAACGCCACCGAAGAAGTGATCCGTATCTTTACCCAGCACTACAAGACCTTCTGCGGCTTCGAGAATATCGACACAGCACGCCTTTACTTGGGCGTCTTCGAAAAGGTCTATCGCTTCACCCCCTTCTCTGAAGACGCCCAGGAGCGCATCCGCGGCAAGTGCCCCCTTGAACTGGCTGGCTACGAGGTGCAGAAGTTGCCAATGGCCCAGCTTTTCCGCGGGCTGGCCCTGCAGTGGCCTGCCGCAGCTTTTCAGGAGCTTGTCCCCAATGTGTGACGGTCACCCCGACCCTGATTGACATCCCCAACGAGCCGTGCTACAATCTCTGCAGCAATGTCATAAGGAGATAGCTATGCCTGACTCTCCTAACCCCCTGCGCCGCTTGTTCGGGCAGAAGGAAGAGGAGCGACCGAGAGAGCCCCACCCCGCCCCTGAGCTTTCAGCGGACGAGGCTGCCCTGGAAAAAGCCCTCGCCTACCTCGAAGAGGTTCGCCAGAAAATGGAACGACTGGCAGAGGATTTTGCGACCGGCAGAGTCAACGCTACGCAATTTCAGGAACTCTATGCTCACTATCAGCAGGAACGCAAGACAATCGAAGAGATCATCGAAGAAGCTCCGGCAGCAGCGGCCTGGCGCGCCGCCGTCGCACAGGAGGAGGGGGAGAGCGTCATCATACGCCGCCGCCACGCAGCCCGCATCCTTGGGTATGCCATCTACCTTAACACCAACGACATGCTCCTGCGCTCCGTCGGCGAGTATGGCATGGACGGACGATTGGTCGCTTCAGCACTAGATAGCTTTCGCGCTAACACAGCAGAGAATCCCGAGAACCATTCTAAGAGCCAGATGCGCAGCATCGAGCTTGAGAACGCCCGCTGGGTAAGATTCGTTCCCGGCCGGCATACGACGCTGGCGGTACTCTTCTCCAATGAGCCGGCCCGCGCTCAACTCGATATGCTGCGTGACCTCCACGCACACTTTGAGCGCGCGAACCAGCACCTGCTGGCCCGAGGCGTCACCGACACCTCGCAATTCGTCTTCCCCCACGCGGCGGTGTTTGAGTAGAGAAAAAACCCGGTTCCTCGCAAAACCGGGTTTTTCACACAACAGATTCGTAGCTGAAGCACATTCGTCACAGGGCATCGCCCAGCAATATCCCGACCAATCCTAGAATCACACCGAGGTGCAATAGCAGGTCGGTCTGAGCCAGCCATCCAACTACGGGCCACATGGGAGGCAACAACCGCACCACAAAGTTCAGCACCACCAAGACGACGGCAATCAGAACCGGAAGCCCGGGCAAGCGAGCGAGAAAATCACTGACACGCTTCAATAGGTCGGCGACCATCCAACTTCCTCCTGCAGTATTTTAGCACATACCCATCAAAACTCAAACGGGCTCACCACCGTTGCCGGGTGGGCCGCCCTTCAGCAAGTGACTGAAGCGCCCTACCAACGCGCGCGGCAGGCGGCCCGCGATGCGCGTGCCCGCCTCGGCGTGCTCCTCCTGCTCGATCGAACCACGCCGGTGAAACAGATCCACCAACTCTCCCAATTCGTAGGGAACGAGGACCTGGAGCCACACCATCTGCGTCTCCAGGATCTCTTCCACGCAGGCCAACAGTTCGTCCCGCCCTTCCCCCGTCAGCGCCGAGATGGCGACTCCATCAGAGAAGCCGGGGACGAGGGAAAAGGCTGCGCCAGGGTCAGGCAAACGGTCGATCTTGTTCAGCACGCCGAGGGTAGGCTTACCCGCAGCGCCGATATCCTCCAGCGTCTCGAACACCGCCTCTGCCTGACGCATCGCCTGCGGATGGGCGGCATCGACAATGTGGAGCAACAGGTCGGCCTCGGCCACCTCCTCCAACGTGGCGCGGAAGGCGGCCACCAACTGGGTCGGTAACTTTTGGATAAAGCCGACGGTATCGGTGAAGAGAGCCAACCCACCGCCGGGTAACCAGACACGGCGCGTCGTCGGATCGAGGGTGGCGAACAGCTTATCCTCCACCAGCACGTCGGCACCCGCCAGGGCGTTGAGCAGCGTGGACTTGCCGGCGTTGGTGTAGCCAACGATGGCAACAACCGGGATGCCCTCCCGTCGTCGCCGGGCTCGATAGCGACCCCGGTGGGAGCGCACGTCCTCCAACTCGCGCTTGAGTCGGGTGATGCGCTGTCCAATCACGCGCCTGTCGGTCTCGAGCTGCGTCTCGCCAGGGCCGCGCACACCGACGCCGCCGGTGGCCCCGCCCGCCCGTCCACCGGTCTGTCGCGCCAGGTGGGTCCAGGCCCGCGTGAGGCGCGGCAAGCGGTACTCGTACTGCGCCAACTCCACCTGTAACGCTCCCTCGCGGGTGCGTGCGTGCTGGGCGAAGATGTCTAGAATCAACGCCGTGCGGTCGAGCAGCTTGACGTCCTCACCCAGCATCTTCTCCAGTTCCCGCTGGTGGCGCGGCGAAAGCTCGTCGTCGAAAACGACCACGTCCGCCGCCAACTCATCCACCCGCCGAACCACCTCCTCGACCTTGCCCGGTCCGATAAAGGTGGCCGGGTTGGGCCGCTCCATCCGCTGCATCACCTGCCCGACCACGACGAGGCCCGCCGTGCGAGCCAGTTGCGCCAGCTCGGCCAACGACTCCTCGACAGGCCAGCTCCCATCGGACGAGACCATTTTAAGCCTTTTCAGCTCAACTCCCACGATGAAGGCCCGCTCTTGCGGGGAGCCTGTTGGTTCGGATAGTCTCGTAATCGATCGCCTCCTCTTAGCACATGCATGAGTGAATTGCAGCCCGCCCTACGTTAGGTTCGGACGTCTTTCCGAATCCCGATCACGGGTAATACCTCGCCTCCCATTGATCGAGCTGTGTGGCAGCGGCGCTCTCCAGCCGCCATCCGCCTGCGGTCTGCACTGCCGTCCACGTCACGTCCCACAGCGTGGCAAGCACACGCCCGTCCACGTTATCGTAGGCGCGCACCTGGCAGGTGACGGTGGCGCTACCCCCATCACGGCTCTGCTCGTACACCACACCGACCTCCGCCGCGACGGTGGTGGCAAAGCCCGCCGCCCACTCGTCGTAGGGCTGCCCCGCCTGCGTCGCGGAACTGAGCAGACCGTAGGCCCCTGGCACGTCACGATCATCTATCGCCAGGTAGAAGGAAATGACGACGTGCTCCGGTGTGTCGGTGAGATAGGCGTGGGGCCGATCCAGGTAGCGCCAGGCGTACCGCTCCCACGTCCACCCATAATGCGCCCCATCCCACGTAAAGACCTGCTCCCACACCAGGTCTGCCCCGGCGTCGTAACGCACGACGACCTCATGGGCGAGGTCGCCATCGACGTTTTCCAGACGCACGCCAGCCTCCCCCTCGAAGGGGGCCAACAGCACGTAGGCCACGCCATCCCAGACAAAGACGTGGAGTAAATCGGTGCTCGCCCCTGCGTGCCCCCAGACGAGGATCTCGACCCGTCCGTCTCCGTTGGCGTCGCGCACCTCCAGCTCGCAGGCAGGGTATTCTCCCAAGCCGTACTTTTCCCCCTCCAGCGGCAGCAGATCGTGCCAGGCATCGCCGTCGAGGACAAAGGCCATCAGTCGGCCCGGCTCGCCCTCGCGAAAGTACAGCCCTACCCACTCCGGTTCCCCGTCGCCGTCGGCATCTTCCCAGCGCAGGCACAACGGCTCGACGCCTGCCGCCTCCATACGCGCCAGCCCTCTCGCAGAGACGGCGGCCACGGCAGCCGGGTCGATGGTGGGGGCAGGGGTCGGCGTCAGCGTAGGCGCAGGGGTCCAGGTGGGCATGGACGTGGGAGAAGGGAGCGACGTAGGCGTGAAGGCAGGCGTGGAGGTAGGAAGTGGAGCGGAGGTGGGCACAGGCGCAGGGCAGCAGGATGCAAGAAACAGGATGCAAAGAAACAGTAGCAGCCAACCAGCATCGTGTCTCTCCATCTCCTTATCTCCTTGCCTCAGCCTACGGCAGCCCGGTCAGATGCATCTCGCGCGGGTGCTCGACCGTGAAATCGAAGCGCACGATCCGTTTCTCGCCCGGCGCAAGCACGAGCTCCCAATCCAGCAGGTTCAGCTCCGTCCTCTCCGTCGGCTCAGGCTCGACAGACGCCAGCTTTACCTTGATGTCCTCGTGACGGGCCACGGGGATCTGGTCGTGGAGCGTGATCTTGGCCTCGGTGGACAGCAGGTTCTCCAAAGCGATCTCGTAGGCACAGTGGAGGCGGCGCTTGTCGCCAATGAGCTTTTTATCGACCTCGCGCCGCTTCAACTCGCGCTCGGTCTTGATCCGATCATCCGCCCCCAGATAAAGCTCGATCTCCCCCTGGGGCGCCACCAGCTCCAGATCGGTCGCGCCGACAAACTCGTCCCCGACAAAGAGATTGACCGCGCCGGGCAGGAGTGTGTAGGGACTATCGTTGGCCACCTGCGCGCGGCGGTAGGCCGCCTCGACCAGCTTGGGCGCGGAGACATAGTCCAGCTTTGGCGTCAGTTTAAAGCGCGACACGACAACCTTGTGGGGCGCGCCGTCGGCAGGGACGGTGACAGCTCCGGGCACCTGGTAGGTCACCGCTGCGCCAGAGGCATCGACCGTCGCCATCGCCACCTCGGCCTCCTCCGCGAGCATCCCCCGCTCCGCATCCACCGCCATCCCCATCACCTTGTCCATCATCGCGGGGGCGGGCGCTACCGCCCTCATCAGTGGAGCCCGGCGTTTGGCGGCCTCGAACGCAGGACCGACATACCAGGGGTCGAGTTCGGGCAGCGTACCGGCCAGCGCCGGCCGAGCCGTCGAGAGCGCCAGCGTCACATCCGACCAATCCTCGCCGGTGCGCTGGGTCACCTGGGCCAGGTAACCGACCTCCAGCACCGGCGACTCGTCCTCCAGCAACCGCACGTCGTAGAGCGGCTGCCAGCCCGCGTTGGAGACGACGTAGGTCAGCTCCACCGTCAACTCCCCCGCCCGCGTCACCTCGACCTCGACGACGGCGGTGTACCGCTCGCGCCGCCTGGCGCCCCGCAGTTGGTCAAGTTCACTTTGCAGCTTCTGCAGGCGGCGTTCCATGTCGCGGCGTTGCACGGCGAGGTCAAGCAGCGCCGTGTTGATCGCCTCGGCCCTCCCACGCAGGCTATCGAACACGGCCATCTGCGCATCGGCGCTCGTCTTTCCAAAGGCCAGCCCGTGGGCAAAGGCCTTGGTCTCGCCTGCCAGCTCGCCCAGGGCTGTCCGCTCCTGTTCGAGAAGCGCGACCTGCACGTCGAGGCCGCTCATCTCGTCCTGCACCGTCTCGACCTGCTTCTCCAATTCGCGCACGCGCTCGGCAGGTGTCTCAGCGTAGAACTCGCGCCGCACGTCCACGCCCAGGAGACGCACGCGCGCAGCGCCCCGGGCCGAGGCTCGCACCGACGCCGTATCGAGGCTCAAGGGCAACTCTGGCAACTCGAGCTTGTGGCTCCCGGCCTTCAATGTCGCCGCGCCGCTGCGGGTCACCCGCGCGCGGTCGGGGTATACGGCGACGGCGGTTATCGCGCTGCTCAACTCTGTCATCTTGAACCCCCTTTCAATTTCTGGAATGTGACGCGCTGCGACTGAGAGACGAGCACAGGACACAACAACTCAAGCGATAGTATATACCCTCACCCCAAAATGGACTAGCCAGGTTCGTCGCATCAGCGTGTCACCCGCCAGCGCTTCACGGGAAAAAGCCAGGATGCCCCGGCCTGTGGCCGGGGTTCTTCACTTCGTCCCGGCGCCCCCCTCCAGCCACACCTCCAACACCCGCCCCACCCGCTCCAGGCTATCGGCGCTCACCTTGTCCGGCGTGTCTTGGGTCGTATGCCAGTAAGGATAGTCGAAATCGATGATGTCCACGGCCGTGATCCCGCGCCGAACGAAGGGGATGTGGTCGTCGTACATCGAGTGCCTGTACTCCGCAATGAACGTGTCGCTGTAGCCCAGCGTCGCCGCGATCTCCCACAGGTGCATTTGCAAATCCGGATCAGAGTTGCGTTCGAGATACAATTGCTGGTCGGCGTCGCCGATCATGTCCACCACGACGACCGCCTCCGGCGTGACCTCCAGGTGCTCCGCCATATAGCTGGAACCGACGCACCATTCCCAGCCATCCAGCCGGCCGTTGTCCTCGGCATCGAAAAAAGCCAGCCAGACCTCGTTCTGCAGCTCAGCCCGATCCAGCGTGCGTGCCAACTCCAGGAGCACCGCCACACCAGAAGCCCCATCGTTGGCGCCCATCACCGGCACGCTGGCATCCTCCATATCAGCGCTGCGGCGGGTGTCATAGTGTGCACCCAGGATGATCACCGGCCCTTCCCCAGATCTGCCAATGATGTTTCGCACGGGTGTGTCTCGGTAAGTGAACTCTTGCGTTTCGACCATCCAGCCCTGCGCCTCCAACTCGGCGATGATGTAATCGCCGGTGGCCCGCCAGGCGTCCGACCCGGTGGGGCGAAAGCCAAAGTCACACTGGGCCAAGACGTGTTCGTAGGCCACCTCGCCGTCAAAGATCAACGGCGCAGGCGTGGCGGTCGGCGGCACGGGCGTAGCAGTCGGCGGCACAGGTGTAACGGTGGGAGGCACAGGTGTAGCAGTGGGCAACGGTCGCAGCACACTGCACGCTGCCAGACAGACCAACGTAGCAGCCAGACCCATTGACGCAAGCCAAGACGATCTCGAGGAAAACATCTTCACCTCCATCCAGTCACGCCTAATCAAAGAAAGCCACGGCCAACTGTCATTTGGAACTTGAGATCTGAGATCGCTCGCTCTGCATAAGCCTGGTATCGCTTCCGCTTGTTGCGCACCGGCGGTTCCAACGGCGGCAGCAAGGCAAAGTTGGCCTTCATCGGCTGGAACATCTCCGGCTCAGCGTGGCTCACATAGTGACACAGCGCCCCCAACATCGTGGTGCGCGGCAACTCCAACAGCTCCTCCCCCAGCGCGAAGCGGGCCGCGTTGACGCCCGCTAACCATCCACTGCCGACGCTGCCCACATATCCCTCCACGCCCGTAACCTGCCCGGCGAAGAAAAGCCCAGGGCGGCCACGAAACGCCATCGTCGGCTCCAGCAGCAGCGGTGAGTTGATGAACGTGTTGCGATGCATGTGACCGTAGCGCACAAACTCTGCGCGCCCCAGCCCGGGGACAAGGCGGAACACCCGCTCTTGCTCGCCATAGCGCAGGTTGGTCTGGAAGCCAACGAGATTGTAGAGCGTCCCTGCCAAGTTGTCCTGCCGCAGTTGCACCACCGCGTGAGGTCGCCTCCCCGTGCGGGGATCGGTCAACCCCACCGGGCGGAGCGGCCCGAAGGCCAGCGCGTCCCGCCCCCGCGCCGCCAACACCTCTACCGCCAGGCAGCCCTCGAAGAATCGATCCGGCTCAGCAGAATCGGCATCCCCTCGCTCAAAGTCCCGCAGCGGAATCCGCTCCGCTGCCAGCAGCGCATCGACGAAACGCTCGTACTCTTCCTCTGTCATTGGGCAGTTGATATAGTCGGCGTCCCCCTTGCCGTAGCGGGAGGCACGGAATGCGATCGACATGTCGATGGACTCGGCACTGACGATGGGGGCAAGCGCGTCGTAAAAGTAGAGGTGCTCCTGCTCGGTTAGCGCGGCGATGGCTTCGGCCAGCGGATCGGAGGTGAGAGGGCCGGAGGCGATGACGGCAGGGCCATCTGGGATCGTCGTCACCTCCTCGCGCAGCAGTCGAACGCGCGGATGAGCCTCAATGCGGCGGGTGACCTCGGCGGCAAACCGCTCCCGATCCACCGCCAGCGCGCCGCCAGCGGGCACGCGCGTCGCATCGGCGCAGGCCAGTAGCAGCGAGTCCAGGTAGCGCAGCTCTGCCTTCAAAACCCCCGCCGCCCGGTCGGGCAGGTCGGAGCCCAGGCTATTGGAGCAAACCAATTCGGCCAGCCGGTCGCCGACGTGGGCGGGTGTCATCCTACGCGGACGCATCTCGTAGAGCGTCACCTGCACACCCCGTTCGGCGGCCTGCCACGCGGCCTCGCTCCCGGCCAGGCCCCCGCCAACGACGGTGATTGCGGGTTTCTCGTTCCCCATTGCGGATTCATTCTACCACAGTTGCAGGGATTGTTCCATCGGTCGATGGGTACGGGTGCATTTGTTGTTTGGGGCACAATGAACTCTGCGGAGATTACAGGTAGACATACAGGTTCAAAATCGCCTGTTTCTGGCGGAAAATGGCCTGCTTTGCAGAGGTTTGCCCCCAAGTACAAATGCACCCGATGGGTACTATGGGGTTCCCCCGATTTGGTGGACAGAAAGTTAAGCAGAGGTCACCTCTTGCTGTTGGTAGTAGAGTTGCTCATACTCTTCCGGGCTGAGATAGTCCAGCGCCGAGTGGAGGCGACGCCGATTGTAGAACGACTCAATGTAGTAGAACACGTCGGCCTTGGCCTCGTTGCGAGTTTGATAGGCGCGATGGTACACCAGTTCACTTTTCAACGTACCGAAGAAGCTCTCCATCGGCGCATTGTCGTACCAAGTTCCAGCGCCGTTCATGCCGGCTTGGATACTGTGGTCCTTTAACAACGCCTGATACGTCTGATCGGTATACTGGCTACCCTGATCTGAGTGGTGGATGAGATCCGCATCGAGTTGCCGCTGGAGAAGAGCCATCTCCAGGGCAGTTAGCGTTAGGTCACTCGTGATGCGGTCCGACATCGCCCAGCCGACGATACGCCGGGAGTGCAAGTCCAGAACAGCGGCCAGGCTTCGCCGTGAGCTCAGCCGAACGGTAGAGCCATCCTTCCTGTGTGGCGATGTACGTGATATCCGCCAACCACTTCTGATCTGGTCGGTTGGTTTCAAAGTCTCGCCGCAGCAGGTTCGGAGCCGCCGAATGCGCCTTGTTGCGCTTCGTCGTGGTCTTGAAACGCTTGCTCTGCTTTGCCTTCAGGCCACGCAGGCGCATCAGCCGAGCGACCCG